>NZ_JBQFTB010000006.1:0-257413 GCF_056538465.1 Ruegeria sp. BG6
CGGGGCCAGAATGTGGCAACGATCCGACATTTCGGAGTGGATATTTTTAATTTAACATTAACAGCTTAGCCGTTACTCCCAAAAGAATCACTGGGGAAGCATTAATACTGTTGACAATAGTAATTGGCTTGGAGCTTTTGTCTCCAAAAGCGGTCAAAAAAAACGCCAAAACTGAAATAATTTGAGCGTTAATCTTCGATTAATGTGGGGTTTGAAAAAGATTAGTCAGTTTTTCACGAGTTGACTATGATTAAGCAAAGCAAAAGGGATCTATTCCCACCTTTAAGTTACACCAAGGTCGAAACTTTTAGCCCAAACAAAAATAGCGCCCTAAAATCTTCGATAAGGAAGGCTATGATTGCTTTTCCCGTATTGCTGTATTTTCTTCTTTTGGCCTTTTTTCTAAATAGAGCGTCCGCCGCAAGCTATGTATCGATCCTGTAGTGGAAGAAGGCTTTTGCCCTGAGATGGGCGATGAGGGTCCGCGCTTTTAGGTCCGACAGCGAAAGATAACTCTGTTCGTCAGCTCCGCCTGCTGAGCAATCCTTCAATTGATTCCGGAGCTCTGCGCCGCAGCAAACGGCAGCTTCGTCCGCGAAGCAGACATTCATGTAAGTTGCAGCGATCGACCGCTTCGAGCCCAGAACTGCCGTCCGTTGCGGGCGCGCCAGTGTTGGCTATCGCGTTTTGCGAGCCCTGCGAGCACCGGCTATTGCGCTCCCCGGGGCAATCTTATTCCGCTGTGCGGTTGGACCACGTCTGATAGGCCGCCTGATCGTCGGAGCACGCCTGCAACTTTATCGCAATGATCCGATTATGATCGTTGCGACCCATGCGCGTCTCACCCGTCAGGGTCAAGCACATTTCGGGACTCGACGACGGTGCGATGGTGCCTGCACCATTAAAGACCCAGTTTTGAGCGGCAGAACCATAAAAAGTGGCCAATTCTGCTGAAGCACCTGCCTCGGTTGAAAGAGTCTGTATGCAGACATCAACCTCAGGCAAATAAAGCGCCGTCCGCGAATTGATCGGGGTAGAACGCCTGCCCAATAGCACTTTGCCGGAGGGGCTGTAGCAGGTCCTCGGTTGAAGCCCATCTTCAGGATTAGCGGCCACGCCAAGCCCTCCAGCGATGTCGATACAACAACCGTTCTGAATGTTGTCGAGTATAAGCGGACATTGGATTTTAGTATGCGAGGTGTTGCCCGGTGAAACTAAGCAAGAATATCATTCGCTAAAAAAGAAGCCGGCAAGTACGGTTTCTTCGCCGGTCCAGGTCGTGAAAGAAAAATACGATACGCGGGTTTCCGAACTTATTCAAAATACTCCGGATGGCGTTCGTGAATAAACGCAATGGTGTCATCAAGGCGGGACAAGTGTTTTCTAACTGCGGTCTGCGCTCTTGACAGATCCCGCAAAGCGAGCCCGCCTGCGATTTCATAATGGTCTTCTAAAATGGAATTTGCTTCGCGGTCTTTCCCAAGGCCAAGCATGCAGAGACGATCCACTTTTTGCTTGCATTCCAGCATTACTTCGAATGCTAGTGGATTGCCGCCCAGAACATAGATCAGTTTGTGAAAATCATAATCAAGCGCATGGAAGGCGGGTAAATCCCCTTTGGCCAAGGCGTTCTCCTGAAGGGCGAGGTTTTCACCAAGCTTCGCATCCTTCTCTGCGTCCCAAGTTTCGATCGCTCCATGAATAACTTCAAGTTCGACGGCCCTGCGTACCAAACGAGCAAGCTCTAGGCGGTCCATTGAAAAGCCGCGCACCTCTGTCGCTTTTTGCGGTCGGATAAGTAGCAAATCCTCATTTCCAAGCCTGGTGAAGGCGTTGCGAACAGGTTGGCGAGAGACGCCAAATCGGCGTGCGACTTCCGTCTCGGATAATTTTGTACCGGGAAGAATTGCGAGCGAAACGATCTGATCGTGCAGTGTTTCGTAGACGGCATCAGTGGTTGTTCGGGTTCTAATTCCGTCCACGATTTTTTCTTCCATCCTCTGATTCATAATCCTGTCGCCACGGTCTGGGGGGGGTGGTTAAGGCATTGTTATATAATACCAAAATCCGTATCTCCTACGTATTTCAGTAAGGCTTTTTCAGCTAATATCAAAGAGCCTGTAATCATTGAAGTCAAGGCCGTCACATGTTTCAAACGAGTTGTTGACTTAACTTGGATACTAGTGTCCTTATGAGTTCAGCAGTGATTCCGGCTCTGGGAGGAAGCAGGAAGTTTTGCGACTTTCATCCTCCAAACGACACTTTTTGGCCTGTTGCTGCCCAAAAAAAAACGGGAGGAGACCCATGACTTCTACGAAATCGCTTTTTGCAGCTGTAACCGTTGCACTGATCGCCTCATCAGCATCGGCCGAAAGCTGGCGCGCTTGGAACATTCACAATGACGGCCACCCCAATACGGCGGCGATGGACAAGTTTGCTGAGCTTGTAGACACAGCCACAGATGGTGAAGTCACGGTAGATGTGTTCCACGGCGGTGTTCTTGGCTCGCAGCCCGATGCGCTGGAGCAAGTGCGTATTGGAGCCATCGAGGTTGGCAACTTCAACCTTGGCCCGATTGGTCCGATGGTCAAAGAGGCAAACCTTGTATCGCTTCCGTTCATCTTCAAAAGTGTGCCGCACATGTTCCGAGTAATGGAAGGTGAAGCTGGCGCGGTCGTTGCCGAAGCGATGGGTGAGGCAGGGGTCCTTCCACTTGCATATTTTGATGCTGGAGCCCGGTCATTCTACAGCCAGAAGCCGATCAACTCTCCAGCAGATGTGGAAGGCCTGAAGATCCGAGTTATGAACAACGATCTCTACACTTCGATGATTTCGGCGATGGGTGGAAATCCGTCTCCCATGGCGTTTTCGGAAGTACAACAGGCACTGAAAACAGGCGTTGTTGATGGTGCAGAGAACAACTTCCCGTCGTTCAAAAACGTTGGCCATTATGAAGTCACATCGCACTATTCCCTATCTGAGCATCTGATCATCCCCGAGTGCATCTGTGTGAATACGGCTAAGTTCAACGCGCTTAGCCCTGAACTACAAGAAGCTGTACGCAGTGCGGCACAAGAAGCGGCTCTGTATCAGCGCGAACTGTGGGCTGTTGGATCTGAGCAAGCGCGCTCTGACGTTGAAGCGGCTGGCATCACAGTCAACGAAATAGCAGACAAAGGCCCCTTCCAGTCCGCGATGGACGTAGTCTATGCCGACTACCTTGCTGCCAACCCAGATATGACAGCGTTGGTCGAGATGGCTCAGGCCACTGAGTGATTTTCCAAAGCGAACACAAAAATGGCGCGTCCGGTTTCCTTCAAAGAAGCCGGGCTCGTAAAACAAAAAACGGGGGCGGCATGCGAGTTTCAGGCAAGACATCAGAGTTTATAAGGAGGATGGATATCTTCCTCGACCTGCTCGCCCGCCTTTGTACCTTGTTGGCCGGCGTCGCCATCGTGACTATGACCGCCATCTTCGCGTGGCTGGTCTTTGGCCGGTACGTCCTCAATGACACGCCCACCTGGGTTGAACAGGTATCGCTTTTACTTGTCATGGTCATTGCCTTCCTCGGCGCAGCAGCCGGGGTGCACAACCACACCCACCTCTCTGTTGTTCTTTTCCGGGGCATGGTGCCGCCGAATGTACGAACAGTTTTTGTCTGCATCACAGATTTGCTGCTCGCCGGGTTTGGCGCGATGATGTTCTGGTATGGGCTTGAATTGACCGAATTCAAATGGGGCACGTTGATCCCGCTTATTCAATGGCCCGAGGGCCTGAGATCCCTGCCTATGACCATAAGCGGAGCATTGGTCCTTCTGTTTTCCATCGGCCATCTGATCCGCCTGTTTCTAGGCGAGGATGCGCGCCAAGACAGTATAGATCAGGGTTAATCATGGGACTTGCAGTTCTTCTCGGGGTCTTTGCCGTTTCCGTCATCATCGGCACTCCGGTCGCTTACGCACTCGGGATTTCTGCCTTGGCAGCGTTTTGGTACGAAGGTTTGCCGTTGTTCGTCGGCTTTCAACGAATAGTCGCAGGAATCAACGTTTTTTCGCTTATGGCGATCCCGTTTTTCATTTTCGCTGGTGAGCTGATGTTCCACGGCGGGATAGCCGTTAGATTGGTTAGGTTCGCGCAAGCTGCTGTCGGTGCCGTGCGCGGCGGGCTTGGCATTGTAAACGTGTTTTCCTCCATGCTTTTTGGTGGGATTTCAGGTTCGGCGATCGCGGACATCTCCGCGCTGGGCTCAATTCTCATCCCCGTTATGAAGGACAAGGGATACGATGCTGACTATGCGGTGAATGTCACGGTGACATCTTCCATCGCCGGAATCATCATTCCACCCAGTCACAATATGATCATCTTTGCTCTTGCTACGGGCGGTGCGGTATCAATTTCCAAGCTGTTCTTGGCGGGTGTGATCCCCGGCATCCTGATGTGCTGTTGCTTGGCAATTGCTGCGTATGTGGTCGCAGTAAAGCGCGGCTATCAGGCTGAACGGTTTCCAGGATGGACGGCGCTGGCATACGCGTTTATCGGCTCCATCCCCGGCTTGCTGACTGCCGTCATTATCGTCGGAGGTGTCCTATCAGGCATCTTTACTGTGACAGAGTCCGGTGCGTTCGGGGCTATGTATGCCTTTGTCGTCACGCTGATCGTCTACCGAAGCCTGTCATGGGATGCTTTCAAGACCGCTGTAATTTCGTCTGTGCGCACAACGTCGATGGTCATGATCCTGATCGCCTGCGCCGGTGCCTTCGCCTACATGCTGACCTACAACCGCGTACCAACCAAAACGGTCGAGTTCCTTTTGGGGATAACCGAGAACCCAATCCTGATTTTGCTGATGATCAATGCCGTTCTTTTGCTGCTTGGCATGATTATGGATATGGCCGCCTTAATCCTCATCTGCACGCCGATCTTCTTACCGGTGATGAATATGCTGGGGATCGATCCGCTGCAATTCGGCATGATCCTTCTGGTGAACCTTGGACTGGGGCTTTGCACGCCTCCGGTCGGGACCTGTCTGTTTGTAGGCTGTGCGGTTGGCCAGTTGCCGATGGAAAAAGCCATTAGAACGATCTGGCCTTTCTACCTTGCGATCTTCGCAGCGCTGATGCTGATCACCTTCGTTCCTGCCATCTCGCTCACACTTCCCACTCTGCTAATCGGCCCATAAAGCCCAAAGGACGCCGCTATGCTGAATATCAAACGATTGGACATTGAAGAAGCGCGACGGCTGATCGCGGTTGCTAGGCTCAAAGCCGAAGATATCGGGGTGCCAATGTGCATCGCTGTTACCGACGAGAGCGGTATCCTCATCGCATTTGAGCGAATGGATGGCGCCAAGATTACCAGCGTCAATCTGGCGATCGACAAGGCTTATACCGCATGCGGCATCAAAAAGAGCACGCAAGCCTTGGGTGAAGTCAGTCAACCGGGAATGCCAGCGCATGGCATCGCCTCGGCCTTAGGCGGACGTATGGTGACCGTTGCTGGCGGTCTTCCTGTGCTTGCTGGTTCGGATGTCGTTGGCGGCATTGGTGTTAGCTCAGGCTCGCCTGCGCAAGATCATGACGTCGCCCAAGCTGGGGCCGATGTCTTTTCCAAAATGAAAAACCCAAACGCTTAGGAGGCGCATATGACGAATCCAAAAATCGGTTTCATTGGTCTAGGCCAAATGGGCAGCAAGATGGTTGAATGCCTCCAAAACAATGGTTTTGATCTTGTGGTCATGGGCCGCAACAAAGCGGCGGTTGCCCAAACCGTTGCGCGCGGCGCGGTCGAGGTCAGCACCCCTAAGGAACTCGCCGAGGCCAGTGATATCGTCATGCTCTGCGTGACAACATCTGACGTGGTCGAAAGCCTGATTTACGGCAAGAATGGTATTCTCACCGGGATCAAAGAAGGCGCGGTGGTCATAGATTTCGGCACGTCCATTCCAGCGTCAACAAAGAAAATTGGCGCGGACCTTGCGACAAAAGGGGCCGGGATGCTCGACGCACCGTTGGGGCGTTCACCTATGCACGCCAAGGACGGTTTGCTGAACATCATGGCAGCGGGCGATATCGAAACGTTTGAAAAGGTCAAACCTGTGCTCGACGTGCAGGGCGAGAACGTGTTCCACCTTGGCACACTCGGCGCGGGCCATACGACTAAGCTGATCAACAACTTCATGGGTATGACAACAGCGTGTACCATGAGCCAGGCATTTGCAGTTGCAAAACAAGCGGGCATCGATGGCCAGCAGCTTTTTGAGATCATGTCTGCGGGCCCGTCCAATTCTCCATTCATGCAATTTTGCAAGAATTACGCCGTCGATGGTGTAAGTGATCTTGGGTTTTCGATCAGCAATGCCAACAAGGACATCGCCTACTTCGTTCAGATGATCACTGACATTGGAACACGCTCCGAAATCGCTGAAGGCACTTCCGCAAATCTTCAAACGGCGCTTGATGCAGGGATGGGCGAAGGCAATGTCCCCGAAATCTACGACATGTTCGTCAAACGCGGTGCAGCCTGAGCAGGCGCCCGCTGGAGCACGACAATTTTCAACCCAGAGCAATGATGAGGGATGGCTATGAAGCTCGCTGGAAAATCGGCAATTGTAACTGGAGCCGGCCGAGATATCGGTGCAGCTGCTGCAATCAAACTAGCCTCCGAGGGCGCACAAGTTGCAATAAACTATTTTGCCAGCAGCGCAGGCGCTGAGGACGTTGTGGCCAGGATCAAAGCAAATGGCGGAACCGCATTCGCGCTTCAAGGAGACTTAACGCAGAAAAGCGACGTTGACGCATTGGTGGCGCGATCTCTCGCGGAGTTCGGCAGTATTGACGTTTTGGTCAATAATGCGGGCGGTTTGGTTGCCCGCAAAACAGTCGCAGATTCCTCACTTGAGCATTGGCGGTATGTGATGGACTTGAATCTGACCAGCAACTTCATGATGACGAACGCCTGTTTGCCTCATATGAAAAGCGGTACAATCGTCAACTTGGCAAGCCAAGCCGCTCGCGATGGCGGTGGCCCCGGCTCAGTTCCCTATGCGACCTCAAAGGGCGCGATCATGACGCTTACGCGGGGATTGGCCAAAGAGCTAGGCCCGGATATCAGAGTCAATGGGCTTTGCCCTGGGATGATTGATACTGATTTTCATAACATCCACACACCGGACGCAGGACGTCGCGGCTTTGAAACCGCTGCGCCAATGAAACGTCAGGGCACCATTGAGGATGTCGCAAACCTTGTCCTATTCCTAGCCTGCGACGACAGTGCTTTCATTACAGGAGCTAATGTCGATCTGAATGGTGGAATGCTTTTCTCATAATGTAGCGGAGGTACACCTTGCCTGAATTTCCAGTTGTCTCGACAGGAGAGAATGTCACACGGCAAGTTCTCTCTGATCATCCTAATCTCATGGTTGTTGCCTTTCGGTTCAGCAAAGCAGGTGCGATAGGTGCGTTGCACAGCCATCCGCATGTCCAGTCAACATATGTCGAAAGCGGCCGGTTCCGGTTCACTTTGGGCGAAAGGGACCAAGAGTTCGGGCCAGGAGACAGTTTTGTCATTCCTTCAGATCAAACCCACGGATGTGTTTGCCTGGAACCAGGAAAGCTCGTGGATAGCTTCACTCCGCGGCGTGACGATTTTTTGTAGAACCCATGCGTATCTTAGCAATCGGCGAGTGCATGGCGGAACTTGCTCCCCTAGGCGGTCCAGGGGAGTTCAAGATCGGGTACGCTGGTGATACGTTCAACACAGCTTGGTATTTAGCGAAAATATCACCGAATACAGAGGTCGCTTATTTTACGACAGTTGGTGACGACAAACTGTCCCGCGAAATGCGAGCCTTTATTGACAGAACAGGCATCGATACCTCTCACATTTGTGAAGTCTCGGATGGAACTGTGGGTCTCTATATGATCCACCTTTCCAACGGCGAGCGTAGTTTTTCCTACTGGCGCAACAGCTCTGCCGCCAGACGGCTTGCTGACGACCCAGATGCGCTTGACCGTGCTATCGAAAAAGCGGATTTGATCTATTACTCAGGAATTACGCTGGGAATTCTTGGTCCTCAATCGCGTGAAAACCTACTTGGTGCTCTCCAAAAGGGGCGCGATGTAGGGAAAACCGTGGCTTTCGATACGAACATCAGACCCAAACTTTGGTCGAGTACCGAAGAAATGAAGCGTTCAATCATGCGCGCTGCTGAACTCTCGGATATCGTGTTGCCGTCTTTTGACGATGAAAGCGCGTGGTTTAAAGACGACTGTCCGACCGCGACTCTTGAACGATATGCAAGACATGGTGTGGAGCGGATCGTCGTAAAGAACAGCGAGCATTCTGTGGTTTATCAAGATGGGAATATTAGAGGGGAGGTGCCCGCTAAGCCGGAAACTTCCGCTATTGATACAACAGCCGCTGGTGACAGCTTCAACGCTGGCGTTTTGCTCAGCGTTTTGGAGAAAAGTGATTTCCGCGCAGGAATATCATTAGGCTGCCAATTGGCCAGCTACGTAATCCAAGCCAAGGGAGCGCTGGTTCCTGTCGATGCACTGCGTGTTACAGCCTGAGGCGATAAATCCCGACTTGTGTTTAACGTGGAATATGCGCACCGCACGGCCATTATCTCAAGAAAGGCAACTTTAACACTGAAACAATAAAGGTATTAGAAAAGGTCACTCGCTTAAGTCCAATTAAACGACCGCAATACGCAGAGTGCTATTGGTCGTCTAAGTAAAAAGCAGATGTGAGTGTGCCCTAGTTTCAGCGATAATCTCAATGGCAATTGACGCGGGCGTCGGCCAGTTGGGGTGCAAGATTGCTTCAACAATATCCGCGTCAGCTACAAACTGGGCGTTATGTTTCGCCGCAAGATAGCGCAAGTGGCGGTTTTCCTTCAGGCACATCATTTGGATAGTCCGGACGCCTCTGTTCTGCGCCATCGCGTACATCAGTTGAAACAAAGCGTCGCCAATCCCAATGCCTTGCCACTCGGCTTCGACAGAGAGTGCAGCCTCTGGCTTTGATGGCCATGAATGAAAGAGGCCGCGCAGTTCGACAAGGCCTCTCAATTGGCCCCAGACAAACGCTCCACAAGCGATACTGTCGTACCGAAGGATATTCTGTGCGTAACTCAAGACACCATTGTCGTCGACGGCTCCACAAAACCGTGCCCGCCGCGTTCGGACATCTAACCGCAGAAAATGATCACAGATGTTATCTTGATCGCCGAAACCGAGACGACGGACGACCAGATCTTGTGAAGTTCTCCTATCGCTCATTTTTCGGGGCTCCTGCTTGGCAGGTTGGTTTGGGCCAGCACTTTCGGGAGGAGTTGAAAATGCTGGCCCGTGCGTTGGCGCTCCCTGTTGGCTTTTTCGCCACCGCTCATGCTGGCTTACTCTGGGAGGAGCGAGAACCAGCATTTTTCGTGTAAGCTTTTGGACCTGAGGGCTCGCTTACCTATTCGTCAGCCATCAATTTTCCGGCATATTCCGGGATCTCAGATCGCGAAATTCCGATCTGAGAGAGTTGGTAATCGCTCATATTTGAAAGCGCAGAGAGCATCCGGGCCAATTTCAGTGCTTTCAAGGCAGCTTTTGCCGTGGATCTGATCCACGCCAAGAAGCTGATTGATAGGGCAATGGCGTGACCACGATCTGTACCAGCCGCTTGGGTGTTAGCAGCCATATGCAGCCTCCATAGCAAGTCTTTTGATGCTACTGCGCGGAATGCCCAAATCTATTAAGTCACGGTCAGATAGCACCGAGAGTTCATAATAAGTTTCGCGATAAACCCTGCGTTTGGCCTGTGCCTTGCGTATCGTGTCCAGCTTTTGATGAAAGAACGTGCGGCCAGCTTCGAAAACGACATCCAGCGCGCTGTTTGATCGAGTAATTGCCATGATATTGCCTCGTCCATTGCTGCAATGCAGAATTTATGCTGCAATGCAGAGGTAAGGGCATTTGGTAGCGCTCACAACTCGCCATTTTGGCAAAGGCCCCATGCCATATTGGAACAGCATAGGTTATGACATGGACATTTCTGCGCAAATGCTAATCTTTGCGACGGTTGTCGAGCAGGGCAGTATTTCTGCGGCTGCAAGATCAATGGGGCAGACCCCATCAGCAGTAAGTAAGCAGATCGGGTTACTTGAAGATCAGGTGCACTACCGCCTTCTGAATCGTACCAGAACGGGTGTCTCTCCAACGCGGGAAGGCCAAGATTTCTATGAAAAATGCAAAGAGATGGCTGACAAATTCAATGAAGCCAAAGCGATGATCCACAGCTTTGACGGTGTCCCACGCGGAGAACTCAGGATCGCATCCACTGTTGCATTCGGTAAGTCCCAACTGATTCCTGCCCTCCCAGAGTTCATGAAAGAGAACCCAGAGGTAGAAATGTCTTTAAATCTGACCGACCGAGAAATCGATCTTCGGAGCGAAGGGTTCGACGCGGCGATCTGCTTTGCGGAACAACGGAAGAATCCAGATATGGTCATTAGGCGCGTTATGCAGATTCGAAGGGTACTATGTGCCTCACCTGAATACCTTGAGCGTTGTGGAACACCGTCGAATTTTGCCGAACTGGCTGAGCACAATTGCTTGAGAGTTGCTGGGAGAAGTCAACGGAACGCTTGGAACAGCATCGAACCGAACGCAGGCGAAAAGTTTGAAGCAACGGGCAGCTTTGAGGGGAACAGCACCGATGTCGTCTTTAGAGCCGCTCTGGCTGGTATCGGCATCGCACGGCTGCCCTGCTATATGGCAAACAGGAAATTTCTCTCTGGCGAACTTGTCCATGTCATGCCGGAGTATGCACCTCCCAGCACGGATATTGTTGTAATGTTTGCCGAACGGAGGAATCTGGCACCAAAAACGCGCGCGTTTGTGGATTATCTCGCGCGGCGGTTTCGGGATGCCGAAGAGAACCAAAGGAACGGCTAACTACTCATAGAAGCGGTCGTAGTTGTCCAAAATAATCCGGTCCCGTCCGCTGTGAGTGGTTAAAATTCCGGCCGACATTGGAAGAGAACTGAAGGGGTACCTCCATCAAAAACCTGGCATTGATCAAAAAACGCTACATAGGTCATTTCGGTCACCTAGCTGCCTTCTCCGAACGCGTTATCAATGGCTGATATCAGCGGTATAAAAGTGATGGTACGTTTAACCCGCAGATGAGCTGAACACTTAACGATGAATCGCTTCATCTAAAACCGCTTCGACAATATCCGTCCATGGTTTCGAAACCATAAAAACATCCAATAGTAGGGATTGCGGGCCAAGACCTTGTCGCAGAATCTCTAACTGCGAAGTTCAAGTTACTGTAGCTTCTAAGGTCTTGGCCAAGATGGGCCGAGGATTTCAACGAAACGATATCAACGCATGACTGGCTTGGTAGCTTGTACCAATTACTTCAGATAGGTGTTGAACCAATCAATTGAGCGGTCCCAGGCTAGGTTTGCCATTTCCTCATCATAGCGTGGCGTACTGTCGTTATGAAAACCGTGGTTGGCGTTTTCGTATATATATGCCTCGTATACTTTGTCGTTGGCCTGCAGAGCAGCCTCAAAATCCGGCCAGCCTTCGTTGATGCGCTCATCAAGCTCTCCCATTTGAATCAGTAGCGGCGCCTGAATTTTGGCAACATCCTCAGCTGCTGGCTGGCGACCATAGAACGGCACGCCTGCGGCCAGTTCTGGGTAGGCCACGGCAATTGCACTGACTACACCGCCGCCATAGCAGAAACCCACTGCGCCGACCTTTCCGGTGCTGTCATCTCGGTTCAACAGGTATTCAAACCCATTGAAGAAATCGTTCATCAACTCGACACGGTCCACTGTCTTTTGCAACTCGCGCCCATCGGCGTCATTGCCCGGGTAGCCGCCAACCGATGTCAGACCGTCGGGGGCCAACGCCATAAATCCGGCTTTTGCCAACCTGCGCGCCACATCCTCGATGTAAGGATTCAAACCGCGGTTTTCGTGGATCACCAACACCCCAGGTAGGGGCTCTTCAACGCCAGCGGGCCGGACAAGATACCCTCGGACATCACCGGTTCCATTGGGTGACGGATAGGTAATGTAGTCTGCGTGGATATCGGGATCGTTGAATGACACTTGCTGAGCCATCGCATAATTCGGGCTGAGCATGTTCAGCAACGCAACCGCTGTCACGCCGCCGACCGCGAACTTTCCGGCGCGATCCAGGAATTGGCGCTTGGTGATCTTGCCGTGCGCGTAAAAGTCATACAGGTCCAGAAGTTCCTGGTCGAAGTCTTTTGCCGTCATGCGAGTCATTGTGGATCTCCTGATGAGTTTGGCAGTCTGAAGGGTGGGTAGTATCCGATCTGAAGGTCTTGATTTGATTGAGCGTCTGGCTGGGCTTCCTAAGATAACGCCGGTGACCGTTCCTTGTTCGCGTACCGTTCGCGCAGCGCGTTCTTTTGAACTTTTCCCATAGTGTTTCGCGGCAACTCTTGGACGAGTTCGTAGCGGCGAGGATGTTTGAATCGCGACAGCTTGTTTCTGATGATTAACTCGATCTGTTCCACCTGAAGCTGTGCCCCGGGCTCTGCAACCAGAGCGGCAATGATTGCTTCACCGAAGTCTTTGTCGGGGACGCCGAAAATCGCCGATTCCTGAACGCCATCGACATCGTTCAAAACGTCTTCAATTTCTTTAGGGTAGACGTTGTAACCACCAGTGATGATCAGGTCTTTTGACCGACCTACAATCGACAGGTAGCCATCTTCGCTGTATTGGCCCAGATCTCCGGTGATGAAAAATCCATTTTCTCGAAGCTCTTCAGCCGTTTTCTCGGGCATTTGCCAATAGCCCTGAAAAACATTGGGGCCACGTACTTCGATCATTCCGATCTCGCCCTGGGGCAGGGGTTCTCCAGTTTCAGGGTTGGTTACGATCACCTCAGTGCCGGGTATGGCCATACCAACAGTTCCCGCGCGACGTTCGCCACTATAGGGGTTAGAGGTGTTCATGTTTGTCTCGGTCATGCCATAGCGCTCAAGTATTCGGTGGCCGGTGCGCGTTTCGAATGCCTGATGGGTTTCGGCAAGCAGGGGGGCAGAGCCCGAGACGAACAGGCGCATGTTCCCTGTGATCTCTTTTGTGAACCGGTCGTCTGCCAACAGTCTGGTATAGAAAGTGGGAACCCCCATCAAAAGGGTCGACTTGGGCAAGTCATCCAGGATTGCGCCGAGGTCGAACTTTTGCATAAGGCGAACTCTGGCACCGGCGAGTAGTGACGTATTCATCGCCACGAAAAGCCCGTGCGTGTGAAAGATCGGCAGCGCGTGAACCAAGCGATCGTCGTTTGTAATACCCCACAGACCAACAAGAGCTTGGGCGTTGGACAATAGGTTTTGATGGCTCAGCATTGCGCCTTTGGAACGGCCTGTGGTGCCTGATGTGTAGAGCAACGCGGCAAGATCGTCCGGAGCGCGATCTACGGTTTCGAATACGCAGGGCTGCGCGTCGGCCTCGCTGCTCAGGCTAGGGTAAACGCCGCCGAGTGTCCGCAGCTTCGCCCCAGACCGAGCCGCCAATTTTCCGACTTCAATTTCGTCTCTGCTGTCGCAAACGATCATCGAAGGTTGGGCATCAGAAATGAAATAGTCCAACTCTGCCAATGTGTAGGCAGTGTTAAGCGGCAGATAGACTGCACCTGCCTGTACCGAAGCGGCGTAGAGGGCAATCGTATCGGCCAGCTTGGGCGCTTGCACAACGATGCGATCGCCTGGTGAAACGCCGTTGTTTTGCAAAACATGCGCGACCTGCGCGGTGCGCTTCAAAAACGCGTCATAGGACACAACCTGGTCATCGTCGAGTTGCAGGAACGGAGCCTCGTTGCCCTCATGCCGGGCAAACAGGCCGTCGTATAGAGTGTTGGTCACGCGGTATTTTCCCTTGGCTTGGTCGCAAGCGCAGCGGTTGAGGCCGCGCGAACAGAACGCGAGGCTTCGATCGTCGCATGTGTCGCGAACTCTTCGTGATGACGTTCTGTTTTGTTTAAATCGTACAGGTAGTTCACCATCGCACCGCCGGATTGCGATCGTCCGTTCGGTGACAAATCGGCTTCGGCGTGCAACTCGTGCAACTCGGCACCGTTTCCGAGGTGAAAGCGGGCCACGGGATCCAGCGGCATCCCATCCTCGCGCTTGGCGAACAACAGGTACCGAGCGGCCATTGCGCGCAAATCTTGCGGGGAGGTTGTTGCCGCAAGTACGGCTTCGGCGGCGTGGCCGTGTTCAGGATTGTCTGTTTCGCCCTCTAGCCAACGGTTCAGTCCCGGTATCGGCGACAAGGTCACAAATGTATCAAGCCCCTCAAGTTCTCGCGACAGCTCAGTTACAACCTGTTTGATCAACAGATTGCCAAAGCTGATACCGGTTAAACCTTTCTGGCAATTCGAGATAGAGTAGAACGCCGCGACTTTCGCTTGTTCGGTTTCGATCGGTTCCCGATCTTCGGACAAAAGCGCATCGATTGCGTCTGGAACTTCAGCCGTCAAAGCAACTTCGACAAAAATCAGCGGCTCATCTGGCATCGAAGGATGGAAGAATGCAAAGCAACGACGATCCGGCGGGTAGAGCCTGCGTCGCAGATCATCTAGATCGTTGATTTGATGGACCGCTTCGTAGGCAACGATCTTGTCCAAAACGCGGGCAGGGGTATCCCAACTGATTTGTTTGAGGACAAGAAAGCCCCGATTGAACCAGCTTCTCAGCAAATGAACGAAATCAATATCTGTTCGTTTGAGCTCGGGGTTGGATTTAAGAAAGCGCAATAGGTCAACGCGCATTGCTACGAGTTCTTGTGTCGCGCCGGATGGTTGGTTCAATCGGCGCAACAACTCTTGCCGTTTGGGTTCCGCGACTTCGCTAAGCTTTTCATATAAATTGACACTTCTGTCGTTGGCATAGAGGCTTGCCACTTCGGTAAGCTGATCCGCGTCCAGCTCAAGTTGGTCATTCAAATAGGCGAAAAACTCCAATTTCTCGGGGTCTTCCAAGGTCTGGTAGCGATCAAGAATTGTGGAGGCGAGGGTGAAGCCCGATACTTCGCCTTCGGCGGACAACAAGGCCTCACAAAGCTCTCCAATGGATCGATAGTCATCGTTGCCGCGCCTTTTGCCGGGACGATCGAACAGCTGATTCAGCAGATCGCCCAGAAACCAGTTCCGCTGCATTTCAGGACTCCATCTGACTGCTCAGGTACTCACCCGTTCGGCGGTAGTGGTTGAGCAAGTGCCGGGTCGCGCTGTCTGCATCGTGGTTGAGTGCGGCATCCAGGATTTGCT
Source organism: Ruegeria sp. BG6 (assembly GCF_056538465.1). NCBI lineage: Bacteria > Pseudomonadati > Pseudomonadota > Alphaproteobacteria > Rhodobacterales > Roseobacteraceae > Ruegeria > Ruegeria sp. BG6. Next base: position 15,318 of record NZ_JBQFTB010000006.1, read on the forward strand.
GGTGTTCGGCAGCGATATCGCGCTTTTTGTAACTGGGCCCTCCCGCCGCCAGATAACGATAGCGAATGTTGAGGTCATAAAGCTGCGAGCAATACCGTAGCAGCAACGGCAGTTTTGCATTTTCCAACAAGGCCATATGAAACACTTTGTGGGCGTCTTCGAAGTCTGGTGCACTTTTTTGACTAGCCTTTTTCATATGGTGATGCCGCAAAACAAGCCTGTCCTCCCAAGCTCCATCTGCATTAGCGATGGAAGCGCGCAGCGCTGTTTCCTCGAGGTTGCATCGGAGCAACAGTATTTCCTCGAAGTTGGATTTGCTGACTGGCGCCGCCCGAAATCCGCGCTGATCAATCCGCTCGACCAGCATGTCAGACGTCAGGAGGCTAAGCGCCTCCCGAACCGGGCTTGCGCCCGTATCCAGAAGGCCACGGAGTTGTTCGATCTTGAGCTTCTGTCCGGGCGGCAACTCGCCTGTGAGGATCATATCGCGCAGCCGTCGATACGCACCATGAGTGGCTGATTTCTCTTTGCCCTCGGTATCAAGCATGACGTCCATATCCGACTTTTCCTCTTTGAATGCGCAATCTTTGAAGTGCTGTTAACTGAGGGCGCTTGTTCCGGTCGATAGACCGACTGTCAGGTTCAGTGAGCCTTCGTTGATCATCCAGCGCCGAAGAACAAAACTGCGCGCCCCGCTTTTATGCATCGGGTCGTCCTCGGCTAGATTTCGAGCGGCCTCAAGGCTGTCGGCGCGGTAGATGATCAGGCCCATTCCCTGCATATGCTCACCGGTTTCATCCGACATTGGTCCGGCAAAAGCCAGCTGACCCGAACGTTCAAGCTGCGCCTGATATGCCAGGTGATCAGGAAGTGACGCCTTCACGTCTTCGGGCGCTTTGGCAGGCGTGCTGTGTGCAACGTAAAGCTCCAAAGCAAGTGCGCCGCGGCTCTGTGCTTCTGATTTGTAGTCTGCCCAGGCAACCATCTGCGCCCTCCAATAAAATCGATATTAATTGACATATTGCAAAATAATCGGCAAAAATCAAGCAAACTGATATGGATGATGAAAATGAAATACCTAGTGGGAGAGACTTTGGAAGGTACCGCGGTGTTTGCCGTGAACGGCGAAAAAGCAGTAAATTTAACGGCTTTGGACTCTGGTGTCGGCACGGATCTGATGGGGTTGATTGCCGATCCTGGTTTGAGCGACTCACTGGCCGATAAAATCTCAGCAGCGGTGGCTGTGCCAGTCTCGACTATCACGCCGGCATTGCCGGTGGCCGCCCCCGGCACCATTGTTTGCATGGGATTGAACTATACCGACCATATCAAAGAAGGTGGATACGACATTCCCGAGTACCCCACGCTATTCATGCGCGGAAAGAACTCAATCATGGCGGCTGGCAAACCCATGGTGCGACCGGCGGCTTCCGAGCATTTCGATTATGAAGCGGAATTGATGCTGATCGTTGGGAAACGCGGTCGCCATATCTCGGAAGAAAAGGCGCTGGATCATGTGTTTGGTTATACCGTTTTCAACGATGGTTCGGTGCGGGACTATCAGCGCAAAACGGTTCAGTGGACACCGGGTAAGAACTTTGACGACACGGGCGCAATTGGCCCCTTCACCGTGACTCAGGATGAGTTGCCCGAAGGCGCTTTGGGCCTCAAGATCGAAAGCCGCGTTGGCGATGAGGTTCTTCAAAGTTCGAATACCGCCAACATGATCTGGGGTGTCCGCCAGGTGATCGCGACAATTTCGGAATTCATGACCCTGGAACCGGGAGATCTGGTTGCATTGGGAACACCGCCGGGCGTGGGCCACGCCAAAAAACCCGACCCTCGCTGGTTGAAGCCGGGCGAAACCGTTGAAGTCGAGATCGAAGGTATCGGCGTCTGTTCCAGCCCGATTGTGGACGAAAAAGACAACAGGTCAAAGGTGGCAGCAGAATGAGCGCACCGACCGGGGCAGAGCTGGAGGCACTTCGCGCCAAGGCGCAGCAAGATCATCGCGAACTGCGCGCGCGCATTCCTCGTCTGTCGGATGACGCAATCGCCTTGATTCTGCGCGAGTCCCGGTCGCACTATGCGTGGACAAACAAGCCGGTTTCCGACGCGTTGCTTGAAGAGATTTACGAGATCACGATCAGCGGCGCGACCAGTATGAATACACTGCCTGCGCGGTTCATTTTCGTGAAAAGTGCCGAGGGCAAAGAGCGGCTTGCCAAGTCTTTGAAGCCAAAGAACGTGCCAAAGATGATGGGCGCGCCAGTCACGGCCATAATTGCCCACGACATGGAGTTCTGGAAGGAACTGCCCTTCCTTTTCCCACACGAAGATCGTCGGCCGTTGTTCGAAAATAATCCCGATTACGTGGCCGATACGGCGTTTCGCAATGGAACGCTTCAGGGCGCCTACTTCATGATCGCGGCACGGGCCGTTGGGTTGGACGTTGGTGCCATGTCAGGCTTTTCGAACAAGATTGTCGACGAGGAGTTCTTTGCAGGAACCACCCTCAAATCGAACTTTCTGTGCAATCTAGGTTACGCCGATGAAACGGGTTTGTTTCACAAACTGCCGCGATTTCCGTTCGACAGGGTTTGTTCTTATGCATGAGGAAATGACGCAAGTGGGCGGCCAATCGGCCAAGTACTTTGCCGTCGCAATGCTGCGCAAATCCGTTGGTGTGGAAAGGACTGACTGCCGGGGTTCAAGGCGAACAAATAAAGGGCAACAAGATCAAACTTTCTGGGAGGAGAGATAATGAAAAACTGGACCAAGTGCAGTCTACTGGGTGTTGCCGTGGCAAGCACTATGGCACTGTCAGTCGCAGCGGAAGAGACCATTTCAGCTGTCGTAATTGATGGTTACCCAGACCGGGCCTTGTGGGTGAAAGAATTCACAAACTTCTTTATTCCTGAAGTGGATAAGCGGTTGGCCGAGTCCGGCAATTACAAGATGAACTGGCAGGAGAACTATGGCGGTTCTATTGTAAAACCCAAAGGTGTTCTGGAAGGCGTACAGTTGGGTTTGGGCGACATTGGCATCGTCACAACCATCTTCCATTCGTCCAAGTTGCCCAGCCAGGGGATCTCGGGCTCGACACCATTCGTCGCGTCAGATGCTCGTGCAGTGGCCAAGGCAGTTGACGAGATCGCGCGAGAATACCCGGCTATGCAGAATGAGTTTGCTGCGCAAAATCAGGTTTATCTGGCGACGGGCGTTGTGCTCGACACATATCAGATGTTCTGCTCAGAGCCGGTCGAGAAAGTTGCAGATCTTGAAGGACGCAAGATCGCGGGTGCCGGCCTGAACTTGCGCTATCTCGAGGGTATCAAGGACGCGGCGGGCGTACGCGGAGGCCTCACTGATTTCTACAACATGGTTCAAACCGGCCTTGTCGATTGCGTAATGATTTGGCCGGAAGCTTCCAAGACGTTCAAAATCGTCGAAGTGGCCCCTTACATGTTGAAGGCAGACCTTGGTGCGGTGAATACAAAAACAGTCACCGTCAATGCCGACTACTGGGCGAGTCTGCCCGATGAGGTCAAAGAAGTACTACAGGCCGTGGCTATCGACTACCGTGACCACGTGGCAGGAATTGCAATGGATCGAGCCGCTGCGTCGCGAGATGCATTTGTAGAAGCTGGCGGATCGATCATTGAAATCTCGGACGAAGACCGCGCTGCGTGGGCAAATGCGATGCCCAATGTTGCGCAGGAATGGGCTGCAACGCTGAATGAGAACGGTGAGCAGGGCACAGATATGCTGGCCGCTTATCTCGGCAAGCTTCAGGATGCTGGTTTCACTGGTGTGCGGGACTGGACGGCCGAATAATCGTTCGGCGACCCGAGAAAGGGGCCAGACATGCTGAAGACCGCAGTTGCCGTCCTGTCGCGGGTCGCCAATTCGCTTGCTATCGCCGCCAACGCATTGGGTACGCTTGTCGTCCTAGCGTTGGTGGTCATTCTGAATGTTGACGTCATTGCGCGGGGCCTGTTTTCGGCCCCACTGCGCGGAACCTACGAGATGGTGCAATTCTCGGTCGTGATGATCGTGTTCCTGCAGCTGGCCGACGTTGTCAGAGTGGATCGATTGACGCGCTCAGATGGGTTTCTGAACCTGCTACACCATCGTCGCCCCGGTCTGACAGCCAACCTGAGGCGCATCATCAACGCCATTTCGGCAATCTTCATGGCCTTGATCGCCTATGTAACCTTCCCAGAATTTCTTCACATGTGGGAAACACAGGACTACTTCGGAGTGCCCGGTCTTTTCACATTGCCTTGGTGGCCGGTCAAACTGGTCATCGCGTGCGGTACTGCGCTTGCCTGCGTGATCTTCCTGCTCAAGGTCGTCACGGCGCAGGACCGCCCGCAACTTATTCGCACCCCAGAGCATGACGAGGCCGCAGAATGACGCCGATTGAGATTGGCCTGATCTCGGTCGTTGCCATAGTCTTTCTGATTTACGCGGGCGTCTACATTCCGATTGCTTTGGGCGTGGTCTCCTTCGTGTCGATCTGGCTGATGCGGGACAACTTCACGCTTGCGCTCAACCTGCTGAAGGTTGCGGTGGGCGACAGCGCGATGGAATACAGTTTCGCGACAATCCCGCTGTTTACCTTTATGGGCCTCATCGTTTCAAAAGCGGGATTAGGCAGGGATATTTACGAGGTCATGACCATGCGATTTCGCAAGGTCAAAGGCGGTATCGGAATGGCGACCGTCGGAGCAAATGCTGTGTTTGCGGCCGTTACCGGGTCGTCCATTGCGTCCGCATCAGTGTTCACCAAGGTCTCGGTCCCGCAGATGATGGCGCAGGCATATAATCCACGTTTTGCGGTTGGGGTTGTGGCCGGGTCGTCGGTTTTGGGGATGATTATTCCACCCTCGGCGATGCTGATCATCTATTCCTTTGTCGCCGAACAGTCCGTAGGGGACATGTTTCTGGCGGGAGTAATACCCGGTATCATGCTGGCAATAGCTTATGTGGGCGCGATCTGGTTGATGGGCCGTTTTACACCTGCATTTGTGGGCGGCCGGGTCGTCGAAGACACCGAATGGATGTCCGGGCACGAGATCGCATCCAAGACCCTGCCCACATTGTTCATTATCACGGTAGTGCTCGGTGGCATTTACACAGGATGGCTAACCGCTGTCGAGGCGGGTGCCGCCGGGGCACTGGTTGCGCTCGTGATCGCAGTCGTACGCAAGTCCATGACACCAAGAGCGTTCTGGGACGCGTTGCTGGAAACCGGTCATATTACAGCGGCGATCTTGTTCCTGATTACGGCGGCTTCGATCTATAGTCGCATGCTGGGGCTGGCCGGGCTGCCCAATCAGTTGCAGGATTTGCTTGCGGGAAATTCCGCGTCCTTTTGGTCGATCATGCTGCTCTACGTTCTCTTGATGCTTTTTCTGGGAACTTTGCTCGATACGGCGTCCATCATTCTGATCGTCGTCCCGCTGTTCCTGCCCATGGCCGAAGCCCTGGACATGTCGTTGATCTGGTTTGGCATTATCACTGTGGTCGGCGCCGAAATCGGGCTTTTGACCCCGCCTTTGGGCATATCTTGCTTCGTCATCAAATCGACGATCAACGATGACCGAATATCGCTCAAGGATGTGTTCATGGGCGCACTTCCCTTTGCGTTCGTGATGCTGATCGTTCTGTTTGTTCTGATCGAGTTCCCGATCCTCAGCCTTGCCCTGATTTAAGGAGGCGCAGATGCGCTCTGTTACCAAAGATAATATCACCGACGTGTTCATGGGATACCTGTCCAAGGACACCGATCCGCGGATGCGCGAAATCATGGGGTCACTTGTCAAACACCTTCATGACTTCGCGCGCGAAACCAACCTGACGCATGACGAATGGCGAGCTGGGATTGCGTTTCTCGAGGGCTGTGCCGCTGTGGAAACCGAGGACCGGCACGAGTTTGTGCTGGCGTCGGACGTCCTGGGCCTGTCGTCTTTGGTGGACATGCTGCATTCAAGTCCAGACGCAACAAGTTCGTCGGTGTTGGGCCCGTTTCATGTATCCGGCGCACCTCCGCTGCCCATGGGTGGGGATATGAAACGACACTACGGCGGGCCGGTTCTGCTTGCTGAAGGCATCATTCGAGACACAGCGGGCAATCCAATTGCAGGAGCAGAACTCGACATCTGGCAAACGGCACCCAACGGCCTCTACGCCAGTCAGGATGAAGAACAGGACACCTACTCTTTCCACGGGCTGATGACAGTTGGTGACGATGGCAGATACGCGTTCACCACGGTCAAACCAGTCGAATACACGGTTCCGTCGGATGGACCCGTTGGAGACATCCTGCGAGCGTGTGGACGCCATCCGTGGAGGCCCTCACACCTGCACTTTATCGTCAAAGCCCCCGGCTATCGCTCACTCGTGACCGAGATTTTTCCAGACGACGATCCCTATCTGGATCAGGATACGGTCTTTGGTGTTCGAGACGATCTGGTGATGACGTATGTTGAACGACCAGCTTCGGAATTTCCCGATGACATGGCACTTTCTGGTAGGATCACTGAACCATTCTTGCACGTGAAATTCGACGTGACGCTTGCCAGAGTCTGAATGATATCGAGGAGGCATGAGGTGCTGAAACAAATCTGCATTCTAAGTACCGCGCTGTTTTGCAGCAGTGCTATCGCAGAAGAGCGCCCGATCTTCGACGCGCATATTCATTACAGCCACGATGCCGTCAAACTGGTTCCTCCCGAACAGGTGGCCAAAATTCTTCGGGATGCGGGCGTTCGTAAAGCTCTAGTTTCCAGCTCGGATGACAATGGCACTCAACTATTATTGGCCGCAGCACCAGAAATTGTTGTTCCGGCACTGCGCCCTTACCGTCGCCGCGGTGAAATCAACACCTGGATGCACGATGAAGCCGTAATCAATTATCTGGAAGCGAACCTGGCAAAGAACAAGTATGAAGCCATCGGTGAGTTTCACGCTTACGGAGACGACATTAAGACGCCGGTTATCCAGCGCATGATTGCACTGGCGAAAGAGCGGAACCTCATTCTACACCACCACGGCGATCGAGAGGCAGTTGACCTGATCTTCGAAACCTGGCCTGAAGCTCGGGTACTGTGGGCCCACTCTGGCTTTGATGATCCGGCGAGTGTTGTTGACGCGCTGGACACCTATCCCAGGCTTTGGGCCGATTTGGCATTTCGTTCAGACATGGTCTCACGAGGCAGTATCGATCCGAATTGGAAGGCTGCGTTCGAAGCTCATCCCGATCGGTTTATGGTCGGTACGGATACATTTGCGCCGGAACGCTGGTACTATGTCGGCCCCCACGCAGATTTTTCGCGTGAATGGCTGGATTTGCTGCCGGACCAGATTGCGGACAACATCGCCTATGCCAACGCAGAACGTTTGCTGGCATCAGAATGATCCGCTGGCTCGTCTGGTTTCTGGTATCTTCCGGCGCTGCCATCGCTTGTGAGGCGACCGGGCAACGGATGGGTTCGGAAATTCAGAACGCGCCTGCTGTGCATGTGACTGTCAACGAAATTCCGTTGGCTCAACCGTTTTCAATACTCCTCACTGTGTGCAGCGAAATTGCCGTGAGTGATATGCGCGTCGATGCAATCATGCCTGCTCACCAACACGGGATGAACTACCTTCCAGTCGTCACTGCAAAAGGCGACGGTGTGTTCCGTGTTGATGATATGCTGTTTCACATGCCGGGAATGTGGGAGCTTCAAGTGGACGTCGAATACAACGGGCAATCGGTATCCTACACCTTTGACATTGCGCTGAAATGAAGTTGTGGGTGACAGCTGCGCTAATAGCCCTGACAGGTGCAGTGCGTGCAGAGGTCTTGTTGTCTGCAGACGAAATTGAACAAACGCTTTCCTTTGGGCCTTGGCCACCATCCTTCCATTCGGACCCAAGCAATAGAGTTTCGAACAATGCCAGAGCGATCGCGCTTGGAGAGGCCTTATTCAACGATCCGGTGTTGTCCGTCGACGGTGCATTTTCTTGCGCAAGTTGTCATGATCCTGAACAGGCATTTACAACTCCAGAGGCGCGGGCGATCGGCCGTGTACTGTTAGATCGAAACACTCCATCACTGCGGAACCTGGCCGGACTCCGCTGGTATGGGTGGGGTGGCAAAAGCGATAACCTTTGGGCAGCCAGCCTGCATCCGATCATCGAAGAGCAAGAGATGGCGCACAGCCCCGAAAGCCTAAAAACAGCAATCTCTGAAAGTGCCTACATTGATGACTTTGAGCCTATTTTTGGCGTCATCCAAGATCAAGGCCCAGAGCTTGTTCTGGTGAATACTGCAAAAGCTCTTTCGGCTTACTTGGAGACTTTGGTTACCGACCGGACGCAGTTTGACGATTTTCGCGATGCCTTAGAGCGTCGGGATTTTCCAGCGGCTGCGTACTACCCCGAAGCAGCCCAGCGAGGTCTTCAGCTGTTTTTAGGGCGCGGGAATTGCGTGTTTTGCCACAACGGCCCGAGGTTTTCCAACAATGAGTTCCACGATGCCGGTGTACCATACTTTCTGAATGAAGCCGAGGTTGACGAAGGTCGGTTTGGTGGATTGAATTTTTTGCTCTCAAGCCCCTATACACTAGACGGCGACTGGAATGACGATCCGGATAAGCAAGGTGCTTGGGCGGTTCGAAATGTACGCCGGAACCACGCTGATTTTGGAACCTTCGGCACGCCCAGCCTTCGAGGTGTGGCCGAAACCGCCCCCTACATGCATGACGGCAGCCTGGATGATCTGGACGCCGTGGTCCGACACTATAACGAAATTGATATAGAAAGGCTTCACGCCAATGGCGAAGCCATACTCTCTGAACTGAATTTATCCGAGCAGGAGATTGCAGACCTGGTTGAGTTTTTGGAGACTCTGTCCGGCGTTACGCGGCCTTGAGATACTCCAATGCAGCCTGAGTACCGCCTGTAGTGTGCGGCACGCCGCTTTTGGCGAGTCCCATTTCTACGCCTGAGAGTGTGGCCATCAACATCAGGTCGTTGAAATCGCCCAAGTGACCTATTCGGAATACCTTGTCGGCTATTTTGGATAGACCATTTCCGAGTGAGATATCATAGTGCTCCAGCGCCGTCGCACGAAAGGCATCAGCAGAATGTCCCTCAGGCACTTTGACAGCGGTCAGTACGCCTGACTCCTGACCTTGGCGGGCACACAATACCTCAAGCCCCCATGCTTGCACGGCAGCTCGAGTCGCGGCTCCGTGGCGGGCATGACGAGCGAATACGTTCTCCAGCCCCTCCTCGTGCAACATATCAATGGCCTCATTCAATCCATAGATAAGATTGGTGCTAGGGGTATAAGGGAAGAACCCTTTCTGGTTCAGCTCGACCATATCCTGCCAATTCCAATAGCTGCGTGGCATGGTCACGGATTTTGAATGTTCCAGAGCACGATCGCTCACAGCGTTGAAGCTGAGCCCCGGCGGTAGCATCATCCCTTTTTGCGAACCGGAGACACAGACATCTACGCCCCATTCGTCGAACCTAAGATCGATCGATGCAAGGCCAGAGATTGAATCAACCAAAAGAAGGGCAGGGTGTTTCGCCGTGTCTATTGCCCTGCGCACTTCCTCAATAGGCGAGACTGACCCGGTAGAGGTTTCATTGTGGACGACGCATACCGCCTTGATCTCGTGCTGACTGTCCGCGCGCAAGCGGTCTTCTATCTGATTGGGGTCCGCACCGCCACGCCAATCCCCTTCAATCAACTCTGGCTGTAACCCAATTTTTTCAGCCAAGTTGCACCACATGAATGCGAAATGTCCTGTTTCGTACATGAGAACATTTCCGCCCGGCGATACTGTGTTCACAAGCGCAGCTTCCCACGCGCCTGTACCGGATGAAGGGTAGATAAAGACGTTTTGTTCCGTCTTGAAAATTGTTTTCATCCCAGCGAGGGCTTTGTGGCCTACTTCTGCAAAATCTGGCCCCCGGTGATCGATGGTCTGCATGCTTATGGCCTTCAGGATGCGTTCCGGCACGTCACTTGGCCCTGGGATTTGCAAAAAATGTCTGCCCGCCTGGCGCATCTGAATTGATCCTTCCGCTGGCGCCGAAACAGTGGCGCAATTACCTATTGGCAAAAGTTAATTATGAATTCATTATTCAGTCAACGGTGAAGTGAAGCTTCTAATTGGCTAGTTGGGAAGGGAAGGCGAACCCGATGCTTGAGAATGGATCGTTGCATCGCCGACTGATGTCTGACGTCCAAGGCGAGGTGATGGCTGACCCGGCATCACGCGCACGATACTCGACTGACGCTTCGATCTATCAGATGATGCCGGACGCCGTGGTCATTCCCCGAAACAAAGAGGACGTGCAGGCCGTGATGTCTGTAGCGCGCGACGAAGGATGCTCCGTTCTTCCGCGCGGCGGCGGCACATCGCAATGTGGGCAAACGGTCAATCAAAGCGTTGTCTTAGACAACACCAAGCACTTGAATCGTGTTCTTGACGTGGACGTTGAGAACCGTGTCGCGCGTGTTCAGCCCGGCGTTGTTCTGGATCAGTTGAACCAGTCACTAAAGCAATATGGCTTATGGTTTCCCGTAGACCCCTCGACCGCGTCGCGTTGCACGCTTGGAGGAATGGCCGCCAACAACTCTTCTGGTGGAAAATCCCTGCGCTACGGGATCATGCGCGATAACGTCCGTGCAATAAGTGCAATCCTCAGCGATGGTATGGAAGCACGGTTCAGCGCCGATACGACGGCATCTGGCGATTATGCCGATCTTGTTGGGGACATGCGTGCTCTGGGGCGTCGCGAGGCTGCGGAAATTGACGCCCGGTTTCCCAATCTCCAGCGTCGTGTGGGCGGGTATAACATCGATTCGCTTGTCGGCAACGACGTCAACATGTCTCATTTGCTCGTGGGGTCAGAAGGCACTCTGGCCTATTTCGCTGAATTGGAACTGAACCTTGCTCACTTGCCGGGCGAGAAAGTTGTCGGCGTGTGTCATTTCCCGACGTTCCGTGCTGCGATGGAAGCAACACAGCACCTCGTGACGCTCAAACCGCAGGCGGTAGAATTGATCGACGACACCATGATTGCGTTGGGGAGAGATATCCCATTGTTCCGCAGTACGATTGAAGCGTTTGTAGAAGGCAGCCCTGAAGCGTTGTTGTTAGTGGAATTTGCTGAGGGTAGCGCTGACGCCAATGCTGCAAAGCTGGTCGAGCTATCGCAACTGATGGGAGATCTCGGGTTTGATTTCAGTGGGACTGAAAACCGTTGGGGCGGGGTTGTATCAGTTACTGATACCAAACTGCAAAACTCGATCGCCGAATACCGAAAATCCGGGTTGAACGTTATGATGTCGATGAAGGAGGCCGGCAAGCCGATCTCTTTTGTGGAAGATTGCGCCGTCCCGTTGCCTGATCTCGCCGATTATACCGCTGGCCTGACCGAAATTTTTACCCGGCACGGCACAAAAGGGACATGGTACGCGCATGCCTCAGTCGGGTGTCTCCATGTTCGTCCTGTCCTGAACATGCGGCAGGACAAAGACGTCCGGACAATGAGGGCGATTGCCGAAGAGACCTTTGATCTAGTCAAGAGATACAAAGGGTCTCATTCAGGCGAACACGGTGATGGGATTGTGCGATCAGAGTTTCATGAAAAGATGTTCGGCCCTCGTATCGTTTCCGCGTTTGAACAGGTTAAGGCCCGGTTTGACCCTGCCGGGCTAATGAACCCCGGCAAAATCGTGCACGCGCCTGCCATGGATGATCGCCGCCTATTCCGCTACAGCCCGGACTACTCAGTTCCTGAATTCGAAACGGCGCTGGACTGGTCCGCTTGGCCGGGTGCCGGAGGAGGATTTCAGGGTGCCGTCGAGATGTGCAACAACAACGGTGCGTGTCGCAAGCTCAAGGGCGGAGTAATGTGTCCTTCCTTCCGTGCGACGAGAAACGAGCGTGATGCCACACGTGGGCGGGCAAACACGTTGCGTTTTGCCATCAGCGGGCAGTTGCCGGGTGGTTTAACTTCAGACGCAATGCAGGACACGATGGAATACTGCGTGTCTTGCAAGGCTTGTGCGCGTGAATGCCCGACTGGCGTCGATATGGCCCGCATGAAGATCGAAGTACTTTCAGCAAAGCGCAAAAAAGACGGGCTGACATTGGCTGATAAATTAATAGCTTATCTGCCGAGATATGCGCCAAAAGCTGCAAAAGTCGCGTGGTTATTGAATGCTCGGAACAAAATTGGGCCCTTGCGTACGCTGTTGGAGAAACCAACTGGAATTTCGGCGCGACGTGACCTGCCAGTGTGGTCCTCCGACCCGTTCCGGGATGTCGAGGCCCAAGACACAGATCCGCAGGTGCTTCTGTTTGCCGATGTGTTCAACCGATATTTCGAGCCAGACAATCTGCGCGCCGCTGTCCGGGTTCTGCGTGCGCTAGGGCTTCGGGTTGCCATAGCAAGAGATGACCAAACAGGAAGGCCGCTGGATTGCGGGCGCACTCTTTTGGCTGAGGGTTGCGTGGAAGAGGCGCGTCACGAGGCACAGCGTGTGATTGACGCGACGCGAGAAGCAGCTGCACAGGGCATACCGGTAGTCGGTCTCGAACCTTCTTCTATCCTCACATTCCGGGACGAATATTTGGCTCTTTGTCCGGGGCGGGATGCGGAGTTGCTATCCATAGCCTCTCATACCTTTGAGGAGTTTCTGGCCAAACAGCCGGATCTGCCTCTCAAATCGGTAGATCGCCCCATTTATGTGCATGGTCATTGCCACCAGAAAGCACACGATGCCGTTACACCGATGCTCAACTTACTTAAGCGTATTCCCGCATCACATGTTCACATGATCGAAAGCAGTTGTTGTGGTATGGCCGGGGCGTTTGGATACGCGCCCGGCACTATTGATGTCTCGATCAAGATGGCGGAACTCGACCTGTTTCCAGCTTTGGAGGCGGCGCCTGCGGATGCAATTGTTGTGGCGGATGGAACATCATGCCGCCACCAAATCGCCGAAGGTACGCAGCGCCAAGCGATGCACGTCGCGCGCCTGCTGGATATGGTCCTTGAATATTAGGATGTGGATATGAACCTGACGGATAGCATTAATCGCCCGACCCTACATGAAGAATTGGTCGAACGCTTGCGCAATCTTGTCGTCGAAGACGTTTTGAAGCCGGGTGAGAAAGTGCCCGAGAAACAGCTTTGCGACTCATTGGGTGTTTCCCGGACACCATTGCGAGAGGCCCTAAAGGTTCTTGCATCCGAAGGCTTTGTGGTGCTTCAAGCCAACCGGGGTGCCCGTGTCGCGAGTGTTACGAGGGAAGAATTGGAAAACACGTTTCCAGTGCTCGCAGCGCTTGAGCAACTGGCGGGGGAACTAGCGTGTCAGCAAATGGACGTTGCGGAAATTCAACGGATTGAAAGTAGCCACAAGGATATGCTGAGCGCGTACGAAGCGCGTGATCGACAGGCGTACTTTAAAGCCAATCAAGACATCCATGAGGCACTTATAAAGGGCGCGCGAAACGACATACTGGAAAACCACCACAAGCTTTTGGCCGCGCGGGTCCGCCGTGCACGTTTTTTGGCCAACTTGTCGGACGAGCGTTGGGCACAGGCAATTGACGAACATGAAACCATGATGGAGTTGCTCAAGGCCCGAGATGCAGATGGGCTTGGTAAGGCAATGAAACTTCACATGATGAACAAACTTTCGGCGCTTGTAAAAGCGCTGAAGCCAGAAGTGACGCCTCGCTAAACCCTGGTCAAAAGTGCAGTCCGGCTTCCCTCAGATATGCCGCTAGTCAGTGTCAATATCAGGAAACGGGGGAGTCAGTCCACAGTCCAGGGCGAGATTGTTGAGGTCTCGGCAAAGAGCGGGGTTGAGGCTTACACCGTCTTTGCGACGGGCCTCAGCTGCAGCCGTTTTTCCGTCTCCGGGCAGGCGTACCAGGTCATGACCGGGCAGGGGGGCGGATGCGCGCATTTCAGAGAAGACGCGGGCTGCATTCGAAGCAAAGTCTTTTTCCATTCCAAAGGCCGCCGGATCAAGCGCCATTACGAATTGCCCTGTGTTTGTGGGTGAGGTTGTGTCTGATGTGAAGTTGACTACGTCAGAGCCGAAGGCAGCGCCGTTCAAGACTCCGGCCATCAACCCTATGGCCACGGAAAGGCCGAAACCCTTCGGGCCTCCGATCGGCAAAAGAAACCCTTCTGATTTGCGGGCAGGGTCCGTTAACGGATTGCCATCACGCCCAACCATCCAACCTTCGGGCATAGGTTCGCCTTGCTGCAACAGGGTCTTGATCTTACCCATCGCGGCAACTGTCGTCGCCATATCAAACACAAACGGGTCGGGGCCATCGGCAGGTGCAGAGAAAGCGATAGGATTGGTGCCAAGAAGCAAGTCGCTTCCGCCATAGGGCGGAACGTGGTTAGCACTGCCCACCGCTGCGGCCATGCCAAGCATTCCAGCTTCGGCTTGTGGGCGCACATAAAGTGCCAAAGGTCCAGCATGATTGCCGCGCCGAACACCGACCCATCCGATACCTGCCTCTTTCGCCTTTTCTATCGCAAGATCTCGCGCCGCCGACATAGCCAAATGCCCAAGGCCGTCATCGCCGTCAATCAATGCGGTCGCGACAGACTGATGTATGACGGTAACGTTTGGTTTGGCGTTGCACCCGCCTCCGGCCAATCGGGCAAGATACTGGCGCAAGCGAAAGACTCCATGGGTGCCATATCCGAATATGTCGGCCTCAACCATCGTCGAGGCCACCTGATCTGCATCGGCTTTTGGAACACTTCGAGTTTCGAGCGCGCTCGCCACAAATTCACGCAAGGTCTGGCAGTTTATTTTCACCGGCTCAGAAGTCATCTCTGCCAACCTGCTCTTTGTGCCAGAACACCAGTTTTCGCTGTGTCCAAACCACCGTCGCAAATACAGCGAGACCAACGAGACTTAGGTACAGGATCAAGGAGAACACGCGCGGAGTATTGAGCTGCGATGCCGCAACACGGATCAACTCACCAAATCCCTTACCGCCCCCCAGGAACTCTCCTGTGATCGCGCCTGCCATAACACCAACTGCTCCGATTTTGAGGCCGGTGAATATCTGCGGCAGACCGGTTGGCAGCTTCATCTTGATCAATGTCTGCATCCGGCTGGCGCCCATCGTCTTGAACAACATGCGCGCGTTTTCGTCGGCGGCGTGAAGTCCGGCCGCAGTCCCAACCACGATTGGAAACGTCGCGATAAAGGCCGCAAGTGCAACCTTGGATTCAATGCCGAAACCCAACCAAGCCACAAAAAGAGGAGCGAACGCGACTTTCGGCATCGTATCGATAGAAACCAAATAGGGCATTACTGCCTTCTCGCCAAAGGCTGTTTCGCCAACCAAAACACCCAGCGAAAATCCGATCGCGATTGCCAGCGCAAAACCATAGATGACCTCTTTGATGGTAATCCACAGTGCCCCAAGCATGTAGCCGCCGGTCAAAAGGTTTTGCCCCACGAAGACCATATCTTTGAGGGTCTCCATCGGCGTCGGTAGAATGATCGGAGAGACCAGCCTAAGGCTGGTCACAATTTGCCAAGTTCCGACAAAAACCACGAAGACAAAGGTCATCGCCAGCCAGCGAGGAACCGAGTCGATAAAGTGAACCTTCTGCTCCCATACAGTGTCTTCTGAGGGGGCAGCGTCTTTTACGGAAGGTGAGTAATTCTGAACTTCGCTCACATTTCTTCTCCCTTATCAAGGAGGCTGCGAATGTAGTCTACGATAGCGCCGAATTTGGGTGTCGTCATCATGTCGAGTGTTCGTGGGCGTGGCAGGTCGACCTCAACGATTTCAGCAATCCTGCCTGGGCGCGGTTTCAAGACGACGATTTCGTCAGACAAAATAACAGCTTCCTGAATTGAGTGCGTCACAAGAAAAGCAGTCGAATCCTGTTCCCTGCAAATCCGCTGCAATTCCATGTTCATCATGTCGCGTGACAACTCGTCGAGCGCGCTGAACGGTTCGTCCATCAATAGCACGGCTGGTTCCGTGATCAGCATTCGGCAGATCGAAGCGCGTTGTGCCATACCGCCTGACAATTCGTTCGGATATACGTTTTCGAACCCTTGCAAACCTACGATGTCCAAAAGTTCATGCGCCTTGGCCATAGCTTGCTTGGCCGCCGCTTTTCCATCGCGGATCTCAATTGGCAAGACGATGTTTTCCACCGCTGTTTTCCAAGGGAAAAGCGTCGCTTGCTGAAACATCATACCGATGTCCCGGCGGGTCCCAGTGACTGGTTGCCCCTGAAGGATTACACGCCCTTTGGTGGGCGGGATCAGACCCGCCATGATCTTTAGTAGAGTTGACTTTCCGCACCCGCTGGACCCGATGACAGATGTGAAGCTTCCTTTCCGAAGCGTCAGATTGATGTCCTCGAGAGCGACAACAAGATTGCGTGCATAGGTCTTGCTTACATGGGTCAACTCATAGACCGGCGTGCCCAAAGGCGCGCCGGAAAACTCATGTGTGACTACAGCGTTCATTTGCTGACAGCCGCGTTGCCGATGGCAGCAAACTCGTTGGTCCAAGCAGCGCTCAGGTCATCCAGCGGCCCTGGGATTTCGCCCCCTGCAACAAGTGCGTCTTGCCATTCCTGCCAAACTTCGGCGGGGTACCATCCCAGGCCATTGCTCGGATCCGCCGCGATAGTTTTCGAGCGTACGGCATCGAACAGTGCTGACTGGAACTCCTTGTCCTCGCCTTCCTGCGGGTTGCCATCCGCCAAATGCTTCAAAACAGCTTCACGGTTGGCATCATCCAGTGCAAATGCATGACCACGTGCGAACGCGCGGCTCCAAGCTTCGACCAATTCACGGTCGTTGGCGATTGTGTCAGCCATTGTGGCGATGCCGTTACCGAAGAAACGCCCGAACTCCGCAGGCGTGATGTCACGCACCGCCATTCCGCGCTGGTTCAGAATTGCCGTGTCAGCCGTCGAAGCAGAGTAAGCGTCGATTTCGCCGTTTAGGAAAGCCGCGGTCGCCGGGCCACCGTCGCCGACGGTAAGGAAGGTAAAGTCTTCACCCTCTTTCATGCCTGCTCCGGTCATCACGTTACGTGCAAAGCCGACTTCTGCGCCATCGGCCGTACCTGTTCCGATAACTTTACCTCGAAGCTCTTCAACACTTTGGATGTCAGAGTCTTCTGGCACGGCTATGCCAAAGTTGCTGCGTGCCGCAACGTTGTAGATGTGTACGGCATCTACTTCCCGCGACCGTGCGGCAATTAAGGGGCCAGGACCGGGGCGACCGAAGTGAGCCTGTCCGGCGGACAATGCTTGAAGCACGGCTCCTGAGCCGTTGATCGCCTCGACGGTCACATCCAACCCTTCATCAGCGAAATAACCTTCGCCGATGGCGACAAAAACCGGAAATGAATTGATTGCCGAAGGGCTTGGCTGCACGAAGGTAATTTTACGTAAGTCCTGCGCAAAGCCCTGTGTTCCTAGTGCTCCTGCTACCGGAACCGCCGAAAGCAAGGACGCTGTGAAAGTCCTTCTGTTCATCATTTTAGTCTTCCTCCCTTGCATGGTTGGCAACCCGCAGATTCAGCTATGCAGGAGCCACTTAAACGACGCGCACGGTATTCCTGAGCGTGCCGATTTCTGAAATTTCACAAACCACAGTGTCCCCGTCTTTCAGGAACTGTGGTGGGTCCATGGCGTATCCGACACCAGACGGTGTGCCGGTCGCGATTACGTCGCCAGGTTCCAGGGTCATACCTTCTGAAAGGGATGCGATCAGCGTTGGAATGTCGAAAATCATGTCCGACGTCGATCCGTTTTGGCGCTGTTCGCCGTTGACCGTTAATCCGATTGATAGAGCGTGCGGATCGCTGATTGTATCAGCGGTCACTATGAAGGGGCCCAATGGGCAAGACCCATCTAAACCTTTGCCTTTGAAATACTGCCCACCATGTCGGCGTTGAATGTCGCGAGCGGTGATGTCATTGAGGATCGTATAGCCGTATACATGGTCGTATGCGTCAGCCTTGGCTATGTTTCGCCCCGGTTTTCCAATCACAACTGCCAGTTCAACTTCATAGTCAATGG
This sequence comes from Ruegeria sp. BG6, assembly GCF_056538465.1. NCBI lineage: Bacteria > Pseudomonadati > Pseudomonadota > Alphaproteobacteria > Rhodobacterales > Roseobacteraceae > Ruegeria > Ruegeria sp. BG6. Next base: position 33,444 of record NZ_JBQFTB010000006.1, read on the forward strand.
CTTGTGAGACCGAGGGGAATATCAGAATGTCTGCCTCTGGCGCCACAATCGATGTCGGCGGTTTTGTGAAGAAGACCGGATGCTCTGTTACGCCAATTTTTTGGTTTTGGGCACGTTCGCCCTCGGCGATGTGTTCAGCATAATTGCGCCCGACACAGAAAACGTTCTTACGCGGGGAAGGAATTGGTGCCAGAAACGGCACGTCATCCGGGACCAGTGCGTCGTTTAGATTACCCGTTTCGGCCGATGAAACGAGGGTTTTCAAAACGCCAAGCGTTTCTTTTCCGCCTGCGATCAGATGCTGCATTGAACCTGCGTCCAGCGCTTCGCCAAGCACTTGCGCTGCGCGCAAAACGTCCAACTTGCCGCCATCGTTTAGTATTGCCACGCAAACGGCGTGGCCCTCTACGGAAACAGTTGCTAACCGCACTCGGCACTCCTCCCTCGTGCTTGTGTCAAGACGTGGTCACTGATCCTGTCCGGCGACTCGTTTCTTGCTTTCCTCTTGCCCTTGAGTTTTTTCCGACTTGGCGCTTCAATCAATCAACCAATCGCCAAATTGGGTGGAGATATGAGTGCACCAACCGAACTCGCGCACCGCGTACGCGACCTGATTAACAATGCCGGATACAGGCATAACGACAGGCTCCCACCTGAACGTGAGCTGTGTTCAAAACTTGGGACCACTCGCAATCAGTTGCGAAGAGCGTTGGCAGAGCTTGAGGCCCAGGGGCTGATCTGGCGTCATGTGGGGCGGGGAACATTTGTTGGATCCAGGCCGGTTCTCAACCTCACCGATGTAACTTATTTGGGCAACCAAATTAAACCTGAGCAGGTTGTATCCGTTAGATTTACGATCGAGCCGCAGCTTAGCCGCCTCGCAGCGCTCCATTCCACACGTTCCGATCGTGAGCAAATGAGGCTATGCGCGGACAAATGTCGTACCGCAGAGGATTGGCGCACGTACGAAGCTTGGGACAATAATTTGCATTACGCTATAGCCCGCTCCACTCGTAACCAGCTCTTTTTATACTTCTTTGAGACTTTGAATTCGGTTCGAAGATCGATTGTTTGGGGGCAGCCACGCGAAACTTTAAAGCCCGCAGAAGACTATTCCAGCTTTAGCGAACATGATGTGATCGTGTCTGCCATAGCAAAGGGCGACTGTGAGCTTGCGGCCAGTGCCATGGTGGATCACCTGAAATCGGTTTATTCGCGGGTGCTGCCTACGAGCATCCAGTCCGACAGCTGAAGTAGCGCTGGCGCTCAACCAATTCGGGAAATGGTCGGGGCTGATTGTAGCCGTTGGTCTTGCAAAACAGCCTGAATTTTGGCGATGACTTGGTAAGCCGCCGCGTCCGTTTGAATGTGGCGTGGCATCGATCGGAAGGTATCTGACCGTTCGGAAATCCGATCTTTGGCAGTCAAGCGTTCAGGAGGAAAGCGATGTCCGATCTTGTAATTCCCGCGCCGCAGGTGCATGTCATACCCGTATCGGGGGGCGGCACGTTCCCGGTCCGGCGTGTCTACTGCATTGGGCGAAACTACGCGGCGCATGCAATTGAAATGGGCCATGACCCGAACCGGGAACCTCCATTTTTCTTTCAAAAGAACCCAAACAATTTGGACCCTTCAGGGGAATTCCCGTACCCTCCGCACAGTTCCGACGTGCACCACGAAGCAGAAATGCTTGTTGCGCTCAAGTCCGGCGGCACGAATATCTCGGTGGACGATGCATTGGATCACGTCTTTGGGTACGGCCTTTCGCTTGATATGACCCGTCGCGACCTGCAAGGGCAGATGAAAAAGATGGGCCGCCCGTGGGAAATTGGGAAAGCGTTTGAGCGCTCGGCGCCATGCGGACCAATTCACAAGGCATCAGAGGTCGGGCATCTCAACAGAGGTCCGATTACTCTGACGGTGAATGGTGAAGTTCGGCAAGAAGGCGACTTGAACCAGATGATTTGGAAAGTCCCCGAGATGATCTCGTATCTGAGCGACTACTTCGAGCTTGCGGCCGGGGACGTTATCCTTTCAGGGACACCTTCTGGTGTTGGTCCCGTCAACCGAGGGGATGTTATGGTCTTGGCCGTCGACAAGCTGGGCAGCCTGAACGTACGCGTGACTTAGAACCTGCTGCGACGACCTAACATTGCGAAAGAAACCGATGCTTGTGTCAACGGATAACAGATGCCCCATTTAGTCGCTGAATTGATTGCACACCATGCAGACACGGCAAATGCCATTGGCGCCCCTGGCCAGCCTTGGTTGAGCTACCTTGGTTTGCGCGAGCATTGCGCGAAGGTCAAAGAGGATCTGCATCAGATCGGAATAGGGCGCGGCGACAGGGTGGCAATTGTGTTGCCTAACGGACCAGAGATGGCGACGGCATTCATATCCGTCGCCCAAGTGGCGACGACGGCGCCTTTAAACCCTTCTTATACTATCGAAGAATATGTATTCTATCTCAAAGACTTGAAAGCCAAGGCTCTTGTAGTAAGCGAAAACGAAAGTGGCCCAGCCGTGCAAGCGGCGACTGAACTTGGTGTGGCCGTCTTGCGGATTTCTAGCGATAGTTCTCGTCCAGCTGGACAGTTTTCCGTTTTGGCCTGTGACCCAATTGGAGTGGCTGATACATCAGCGCCGGGTGAAGATGACGTCGCCCTGATACTCCATACATCAGGAACAACGTCGCGCCCCAAGATCGTTCCTTTGACGCAGGCCAATATCTACTCGTCGGCACGGAACGTGGCTTCGTCTTTGAAGCTGACAATCGATGATCGTTGTCTAAGCATCATGCCACTGTTCCATATCCATGGGTTGATCGCAGCAGTCGCGGCTTCTTTAGGCGCCGGATCGCAAATTAGCTGCGCCCCTGGGTTCAACGCTCTTAGCTTTTTTTCACAGGTCGCTGAGGTTGATCCGACATGGTACACGGCGGTTCCGACAATGCACCAAACTATTCTCGCCCGAGCCGCCCGAAACCAATCAGTCATTGAGCAATCGCGCTTGCGTTTCTTGCGATCGTCTTCCGCGTCGTTGCCCGCGCCGGTCATGGAAGAGTTGGTGGCGACATTCAATGCGCCTGTCATCGAGGCCTACGGTATGACTGAGGCCACGCATCAAATGTGTTGCAACCCGCTTCCTCCACAAAAGCAAAAGCCCGGATACGTCGGAGTAGCAGCGGGCCCTGAAGTCAGAATTGCAGACGAAACGGAAAATGTATTGATCGCTTCGCGGGATGTCGGAGAAATCGTTATCAGCGGTCCGAACGTGACCCCTGGGTATGAGAGCAACCCGCAGGCAAATGCAGACAATTTCTTTGAAGCGGATGGAAAACTCTGGTTTCGCACCGGTGATCAAGGGTCGTTCGACGAAGAGGATTATCTGCGACTGACTGGACGCCTTAAGGAGCTTATCAATCGCGGTGGAGAAAAAATCAGTCCACTTGAAGTTGACGCCGTGCTTCTAAGCCATCCGGACGTTGCTCAGGCAGTTTGTTTTGCCGTTCCCCACGAGAAACTCGGCGAAGATATGGCGGCGGCGGTGGTGCTCTCAGAAGGAGCGACGATTGCAGGTCAGGACGTCCGGGATTTTGTTGGCGCACGGCTCGCAAAATTCAAGGTGCCGACTTCAGTGGTTATTCTCGAAGAGATACCAAAAGGTGCGACTGGTAAGATACAAAGGATTGGGCTGGCCGCTAAATTGGGACTGGCAAAGGCTTAGACACATGAAAGTTTGCATCTTTGGTGCCGGAGCTATCGGAGGTTACGTTGCCGCGAAGCTCGCGCAGACTGACGTTGACGTCAGTGTCGTTGCACGTGGCCCACATCTGGCTGCAATGCAAGAAAAAGGGCTGACTCTCCAAGAGGATGGGCAGGACCCAATCAACGTGCCAATACGCGGTTCGGACAATGCCGCCGATCTCGGCCCCCAAGACTATGTCTTTATCACACTGAAAGCGCATTCCGTTCCAGCAGTTGTGGACTCGATCCAGCCACTGATTGGGGATGAAACGACAATAGTGAGCGGAGTGAACGGGGTACCCTGGTGGTATTTCCACAAGCTGGGCGGTCCCTTCGAGGGGACGAGATTGTCATCTGTAGACCCGGGAGACGCGCAATGGAACGGTTTCGGACCGGATCGTGTGCTTGGGTGTGTTGTTTATCCGGCCGCGGAAGTCATTGCTCCGGGATCGATCAAGCATGTCGAAGGCAATCGTTTTTCTTTGGGTGAGCCCGATGGCACTAAATCAGACCGTGCCTCCAATCTTTCGGCTGCATTGTCCACCGCCGGGTTGCGCGCGCCCGTAAGACCAAGAATACGGGACGAAATTTGGCTGAAGCTATGGGGCAACTTGTCGTTCAACCCGATTTCCGCACTTACCCACTCAACACTTGATGTCTTGTGTACTGATGAAGGTTCACGCTCCGTGGCACGTGGAATGATGCTAGAGGCTCAGGAAATCGCTGAAAAACTGGGGGTTAGGTTCCCGATTGATGTCGAAAAGCGCATTGACGGAGGAGCGGCTGTCGGAGCACACAAGACCTCGATGTGGCAGGATTTGGAGCTGAACCGACCTATGGAAATTGATGCCTTGGTCACTTCAGTACAGGAATTGGGGCAACTGACCGGGATCGCAACACCCACAATCGACACTGTTGCATCACTGATAAAACTGAGGGCAAAGGTCGCGGGTCTTTACTAAGCTTCTGCTGGCGATCATCTTAAGAGATCAGTTCTGGGCGGGCGGGGAGCTGAATAGCGATCCGGCGCTACAAAACGCAGATCTTTCAAGCGTCTTGTCAGAAGAACTTTGCTTGGGCGGGGCAGGAGTTTTGCTTGCTTTTGCCTATGCCTAGACCTGCCTCTTTCAAATTCTTAAAACCAATCTCGAGATCATCCATCTTTCGGTGATGCTGTACATCCGCTTTGTCCGCAACCCGGTCATAGCCGTGTTTTCTACCAGTGTCTGCTCTGGATCAAAGCAGCCGTTTACGCTCCGACCCGTTAATAGGTCCCGAGCCTAATAGTCTTAGCTCCAGCTCACCTTTATTGTCGTCCTCTGTCGAATGCGGATAGAAGCATGCCCAAACTGCCCGTTAGCGAGCCTTCGCCGCACTCCCGGTGGCTCTAGATGGCGATACTCACCACGAGAAAACTCCGGCAAATCTAAAGCCAGTCCTTGTTTAATTAACTCTGCACCAATGTCTCGACCGTCTGGTAGATAGCATGTTCCCACAAGTCGGTCGTAAGACCTTTCACCATCAAGTTCTGCGGTAATGGTCTGCCCCTTACAAATTTCGACCATCGCCCATTTGGACTTTTGGCCGTAAGGCATGTCCAATTCCGGAGCATCGATTCCAGCCAAACGAATTTTTGTTCCATTTATTCGGATAGTGTCTCCATCTATCACATAAGCACGCCCTTGCAGCATCATGCTCTTTGGCATTGCCGGTATTGGGTATGCTGGCTTGTGGATGCGGCGTCTATTGTTGGGTCGAACAACTGGCTTCAGCGTTGATCGCCGATTGTTAGGTCGAACTACCGGCTTTAGGGAGGTTCTTCTCCGACGAGAGCGACCTACCGCACGGCCTATGGAGCGACCTATAGAGCGGCTTGAGCCAGTGACCTTAATCAAAAGTCCGCCAAAAACAACGGCCAAGACAACTAGTTCCATTGTTCCCAAAACCCTTCCACGAAGCGGATGATGTATGTTGTTCAAATAGGGTGTTTTGGGGTCGAATTGCTTTCGATTCACGACCAATAGTTTTTTTATTTCCGCCAAATTAATAATATACAGATCAATTACTTAGCTACTATCGGAAGTTTTAATCCGAATTGAGGTTCGTACCGTGGTTCATCAACACCCAAGGTAATCAACCAAGTCATGGATACTGGCTTTGATGTTCGGTTCGCCCAGAGAAAAAACACCCGCTGAACTGAGGCGGGGTACCGGCTATTGATCCAACTAGCGAAACGACCCGTAACACTCATGCCCCATTTAGTCTGGGCAGTCCCATGGTCAGACTAAATCCCCGCGTTGCCTATCATCCCAGATTAAGGTGACGCGGGGAACTTTGATCCAAACCGCGGTCCTAGGCGTAATCTAGTTACCCCGAAACTAACGCCCGCTTTGTTCAATTGGTTTCCCTCCGAACAATGCGGGTTTTTTTGGGGATGAGGGGGTAACGAGTTTTCCGTCACCAGTGGCCGACCGGACCTTTCAATTCTGGTTCGGTCGGTAACGTATGATATGGCGGTTCCACACCATGCTTTTCCAGCCATTCCAAGACTTCGCCCCATTGGGTTTGGATGCTAGGTGTGCTGCGGTATTCATGCAGCGACTCTAGGCGGCAGCGTAGATCATACGGGATTGTTCGTGGCCACTTGCGCATGTTGAATGTTCTAACTTTGTTCCGGCGCAAGTCAAACAGTTGTCCATCCCGTGACGGGCGTTATCGTTCATTGGTTATTACCACGCGCATTATCCGCACAGAATGTCGATTCCTGCGTTTGGACACCTAAGCTGGACACCTGACGATTAGATATAAAAAAAGGGACCGAAAAGTCCCTGATTTTATTGGCTGGGGTGGTAGGATTCGAACCTACGATACACGGTACCAAAAACCGCTGCCTTACCACTTGGCTACACCCCAACGGTGAGCGGCTGTCTACGATTGTTGGTGGCGGTGTTCAAGGGCTTTCCTGCAAAAATCTCGGTTGCCCCAGAAATTTTTTCAAGCCGTCATTTTGTTTCAATCAAGACCGCCCCGGTGCGATGTCCGGCCGCGACCAATTCGTGCGCCGCCGGGCACTCGTCCATAGAAAATACCTGTTGGATTGGGCAATTTAAGGCACCTGCCTCAAGTGCGGCATGGAGTTTTTCGATTGCTGCAGAACGGGCGGCCATGGGTAATAGGTAAACCAGGATGGTCTCCAGCGTGACCGCTTTGAACATCAGGGGGTAGAAGGGCAGAACGGGAAGCATTTCCTTGGCGGACCCAAAAGTGTTGATCCGTCCGTTTTCAGCGATGACTGCCGTGTTCGTCTCGACGTTCCGGCCAAATTCGACATCGACGATTCGGGCGATCGGGCGTCCGTTGTTGGCTTGCAGAATTTGATCCGCGAGGTCCGGGGCATTGTAGTCCAGAACCGCATCTGCTCCGGCCTGCAAAACCCTTTCGAAACTGCCCGGACCGGACGTGGCGATGACATGGGCGCCGCCCCACTTTGCCAGTTGAACGGCCAGATAGCCGACCGTGCCAGCGCCGCCGTGAATCAGCAGGCTTTGCCCTGCGATGTCACCGCCAGAGAATACGGCGTGGCATGCTGTCAGGCCCGGAATGCCCAATACGGATCCGGTTTCGAAAGACACGGAATCGGGCAGCGGCACGGTTTGCTCGGCCGGCAGTGTGATCTCAGTGGCGGCTGTGCCGAACGGCCGCTGCCACTGGCCGTTCCAGAGCCAGACGCGTTGACCGATCCTTGAGGTTGGGACTCCTTCACCAACCGCCGCGATAACACCCGACCCGTCGCTGTGCGGGATGATCACCGGGAATGGCGGATTGGTCACGCCGGGTCTGCTTCCGGCGCGGGCTTTGACATCCGAAGGATTGACGGCTGAAAACGCCAGATCGACTGTGACTTCTCCGACCCCCGGAGGGGTTGAGGGCACATCCTGTACTTTCAGAACGTCGCCTGCGGAACCAAAGGCGCTATAAGTGACGGCTTTCATGGTCATCCCTTCTTGTTTCGCCGCAACAGTAGCCGGAACGGCGTGAATTGCCAGCCCCAGTAAAGGATTGGGAGCGACAGGTGCGGCGGATTCCTTGTTTTGCCGCAGGCCAGCTGCAATTGAATTTCAGTTGCACGAATTGTCAATTAAGGTAATGAAATATCTAACAAAAAATGGAAATCGTATTGAAATTGGGGATTTCAGGGATTAGCTGTCGGACATCCGCAAGACACGTGCCAAGGAGGCTCAGAAATGCAATTGAATTCCAAAGTTTCAGACGCCCTGAACCGTCAGATCAACAATGAGCTTCACGCCTCGTACTCCTATCTTGCGATGGCCGCTTATTTCGAATCCCAGGATCTGCCGGGCTTTGCACAGTGGTTCAAAAGCCAGTCGGCAGAGGAAAACGCGCACGCAATGCGTATCTTCGAGTTTCTTGCCAAGCGCGGGGGGCGCATTGAGGTTGATGGGATTGCCAAGCCCCAGGCGGATTTCGGGTCGCCAGTTGATGTGCTGGAAGCGGCGCTGGCGCAGGAGAAGGCTGTAACAGGCCAGATCAATGCGTTGTTCGAACTGGCGCAGGAAGTCAGGGAGTTCAGCACTCAGAACATGTTGAACTGGTTCCTGGACGAACAGATCGAGGAAGAGGATTTGATAGGTCAGGTGCTGGACAAGGCAAAGGCCGCCGACGGTGATCGCTGGCACCTTTTGATGCTGGATCAGGAGCTTGGCGCTCGCGGTGTTGGCGACCCGGAATAGACGTCGGCGAAAGGGCTATTCCCGGATTTCTGCAGGATCGACGCCCCACAGGTTGCCTTTCAGCGTCCAGCCGCGATAGCCGCCGGCTGAGACGCGGCACCAGTCAACCGTGCAGGTTCCAAGACGGGCCACGACGCCCGCTTCGAAATGAGCGCTGACCTGTGAGGCAGGGTCGGGACTGGAATAGACCGGCAGCATGTCGCTTTCGATCAGAACGGTCCGTACGCCTGACAACAGGGCATAGTGGACCCAACCTCCGGCGCCGTCGCGATCCTGAACCTTGCGCCAGTTTCCGTATTCGGCAGTGATCTGCAACGGCATCCCGCGCCGTTTGAACACCCAATCGATTCGATGGGTCAGTGATGGCCCGCGTCGCACATTCCCTTCAGCGGCTTTCATCGACACATAACGTGGCAACGGCAGGTTGGTGACGGGGCCGCGTTTGTCCTGCGCGCTGGCCGCCAATGTGCCGAACACGATCAGAAATACAGACAGGATCGCCAGAACCGGGCGTTTTACCGATAGAAAACCACTCACCGAATGCCTGCTCTTATACCTGTTCAACGGGTTTCGAAAAAAGGTCGACTCAATGGCCGTGGGGTTCTTGTGCCCCGCCTTATCCTGCGCCACGATGACATGGCGCGCGCACGTTTGCAAAGCAGTGGGAGGGCGAAAGTGCCAAGAGAACGTCTGAGTGTTGTCGTTACGCGACGGTTGCCAGAGGCAGTGGAAACCCGATTGAGCGAGCTGTTCGATGTGCGCCTGCGGGACGATGATACACCCATGACCCGCGACGAGCTTGTCGCGGCCGTGAAAGAGGCGGATGTCCTTGTCCCGACGGTCACGGATACCATTGACGGCGGACTGCTGGGGCAGGCGGGTGAAAACCTGCGGCTGATCGCAAATTATGGCGCCGGCGTCGATAATATCGATGTCGCGACGGCGCGGCAGCGTGGGATACTGGTCTCGAACACCCCCGGTGTTCTGACTGATGATACCGCGGATATGACAATGGCGCTGATATTGGCCGTCACACGCCGTATCCCCGAGGGGCTGGCGATCATGCAAAAGGGCGATTGGACGGGATGGGCGCCCACGGCATTCCTTGGAGGGCGGATCGGCGGTCGCCGGCTTGGCATCCTCGGCATGGGCCGGATCGGTCAGGCTGTCGCGCGCCGTGCCGCCGCGTTCGGAATGCAGGTGCATTACCACAACCGTCGCAGGCTGCGCCCCGAAATCGAAGAGGAACTTGAGGCGACCTATTGGGAGAGCCTGGACCAGATGGTGTCGCGGATGGATGTCATCTCGGTCAACTGCCCGTCGACCCCGTCAAGCTTTCATCTGATGAACGCACGTCGTCTGAAACTGATGAAACCGTCGGCTGTCCTTGTGAACACATCGCGCGGTGAAGTGGTCGATGAAAATGCGCTGACCCGCATGATCCGGTCAGGCGAAATCGCGGGGGCAGGGTTGGATGTCTACGAACACGGTACCGACGTCAACCCGCGCCTGAGGCAGCTACCCAACGTAGTCCTGTTGCCGCACATGGGGTCCGCCACGCTGGAGGGGCGGATTGAGATGGGCGAGAAGGTCATCATCAATATCAAAACCTTCGAGGACGGGCATCGCCCACCGGATCAGGTGGTGCCATCAATGCTTTGATAAAATGACGCCCCGGTCGGAAAGGCCGGGGCGATCGTGTATTTCATCATCATTAGATTGAGAGGACGCTATGAAACGTGGATTGATTTCAGGACTGCTTCTGTCTGTGGCCGTTTCGACCACTTCGGTATTCGCTCAGGAAACTGCGGACGCGGTGTCGCCCGAAGCGGCGACCGAAGGCGAGGCGCAGGCGCTGACCGCGGAGGTGATCGCAGCGCTTGAAGCGAAGATGGCCGGGGCCCCGGTTGAAGCGCAAAACTGGATGGTGGCCGCCGCCAACCCGCTTGCAGTCGAGGCGGGCGCGCGGGTGCTGCGCGACGGTGGCACGGCGGCGGACGCGATGGTTGCCGTTCAGGTTGTTCTGGGGTTGGTCGAGCCGCAATCGTCTGGTCTGGGCGGTGGCGCGTTTCTGGTCTGGTACGATGCGGCCAGCGGTCAACTGACCACGCTGGACGGGCGTGAAACTGCACCGCTCGCAGCAAGACCCACGCTGTTTCAGGACGAAAACGGAGAGCCGCTGAAGTTCTTCGATGCCGTTGTCGGTGGCCTCTCTGTGGGAACGCCCGGCACGCCTGCCTTGCTCGAAGAAGCGCATCGGCGCTGGGGGCGCAGCTCATGGCCCTCGTTGTTCAAGGACGGTATCGCGCTGGCCGATGACGGATTTCTGGTCTCGCCTCGATTGGCGGCTTTGGTCGCGAACGACGCAGAGCGTCTGGCGCGCTTCCCAGCAACGGCCGAATATTTCCTGCCCGGTGGGGCGCCTTTGGAACAGGGACAGCGGCTGACAAACCCGGCATATGCCGAAACGCTTCGCACTTTGGCAAGTGAAGGCTCAGCCGGGTTTTACGGTGGCGATATTGCTGCGGGCATCGTGAACACAGTTCGCTCGGCGCCGGGCAATCCGGGTGTGTTGTCCGGGATCGATCTCGCGCTCTATCGGGTGGTCGAGCGCGCGCCGGTTTGCGCGGTCTACCGGGCCTATGAGGTCTGCGGCATGGGCCCGCCATCATCAGGTGCCCTGACGGTCGGGCAAATTCTGGGAATGCTGGACGGCTACGATCTGGCTGGCCTCGGGCCGGAAAATCCCGAAGCGTGGCGATTGATCGGTGACGCCTCAAGACTGGCGTTTGCCGATCGCGGTCGATACATGGCTGACAGCGATTTCGTCCCGGTGCCGACCCAGGGTCTGGTCGACCCGGACTATCTTTCCCAGCGCGGTTCGCTGCTGAACCAGGAAGGTACCCTGAGCGAGGCAACACCCGGCAAGCCCGAGTTCGACCACGCCCTGAACCTGGCGGATGATGTTTCTCTGGAGCTGCCGTCGACGTCGCATATCTCGATCGTTGACCGGTATGGAAATGTGCTGTCGATGACGACAACGATCGAAAACGGCTTTGGCTCACGGCTGATGACAAACGGCTTCCTGCTGAACAATGAACTGACGGATTTCTCGTTCCGAACGCACAAGGACGGCGTCCCGATTGCCAACCGCCTTGAACCCGGCAAACGCCCCCGCTCGTCGATGAGCCCGACCATCGTCATGCAGGACGGTGCTCCGGTGCTGGCCATAGGCTCCCCTGGCGGCAGCCGCATCATCGGGTATGTCGCCAAATCGATCATCGCCTGGGCCGATTGGGGCATGGATGTGCAGCAGGCAGTGTCCCTGCCGCATCTGGTCAACCGTTTTGGGACATATGATGTCGAGTTGGGCACCGGTGCAGAAGGATTCCTGGATGCCCTGACCGAGCTGGGTTTCGAAGTGAATGCCCGGGATCTGACCTCGGGCCTGCATGCCATCGAAATCGGAGAGGTTCTGAGCGGTGGCGCGGATCCCCGGCGCGAAGGTATCGCGCTGGGTGAATAGCTGGGCGGCAGAAAGGAAAGACCATGGTGCAGGCAAACGCTTTGCCCCGGAATGAGGACGGGATTGCAACCGCAATCGGTATCCTGAAACAGACATTCGGGGACCGGCTGCAAACGGGTGATGCCATCCGCGAGCAGCATGGGCATACAACGACCTGGATAGAAAACCAGCCGCCGGACGCGGTGGTCTTTCCACACTCAACCGCAGAAGTCTCGGATATCGTCAGCACCTGTGCCCTTCACAAAGTGCCGGTGATTGCATTTGGAACCGGCACTTCGCTGGAAGGGCACGTGAACGCGCCCGCAGGTGGGGTTTGCGTTGATCTGAGCCAGATGAACAAGATACTGGCCGTCAATGCCGGTGATCTGGACTGTCTTGTGCAACCCGGTGTCACGCGTGAGGATCTGAATACGTATCTGCGGGATCAGGGCCTGTTTTTTCCCATCGACCCGGGGGCGAATGCCTCGCTGGGCGGGATGGCTGCGACCCGCGCGTCAGGCACAAATGCCGTCCGCTACGGCACGATGAAGGACAATATACTCAGCCTCGAGGCCGTGATGCCGGATGGGCGGATCATTCGCACTGGTCACAGGGCCAAAAAATCCTCGGCCGGATATGACCTGACCCGACTGCTGATCGGGGCCGAGGGCACCTTGGGCATCATCACCGAACTGACGCTGCGCCTTCAGGGCATCCCCGAGGCGATCAGTTCAGCCCGGTGTTCTTTTCCCTCCGTCGATGCGGCCTGTCAGGCCGTCATGATGACCATCCAATACGGAATCCCCGTGGCCCGGATCGAATTGCTGGACGAGTTGTCGGTCAAGGCGGCCAATGCCTATTCCGGCCTGGCTCTCCCTGAAACACCGCTCTTGCTGCTCGAGTTTCACGGGTCCGAATCCGGTGCCATCGAACAGGCCGAAACCTTCGGACACATCGCGGATGAGTTTGGCGGTACCGATTTCGCCGCAACCTCGACCACGGAAGAACGTAACAGGCTTTGGCAGGCCCGCCACGACATGTACTGGGCGTGTCTGCAATTGCGACCCGGCACAAGTGGTATTTCGACCGATGTCTGCGTCCCGATCTCGCGTCTCTCCGAATGTGTGACTGCCACGCAGGCCAAAGCGGCCGAGCTGGGCCTGGTCGCGCCGATGGTAGGGCATGTCGGGGACGGCAACTTCCACACTCTGTTGTTGATCGACATGGACAATACAGCCGAGGTGTCCAATGCTGAACAATTCGTCGGCTGGCTGAATGATCTGGCCATCTCTTTGGACGGAACTTGCACGGGTGAACATGGCATCGGGCAAGGCAAGCGACCCTACCTTCATCGAGAGCTTGGGGCCGCGTTGGATTACATGGCCGCAATCAAATCTGCTTTAGATCCGGACAATATCATGAACCCGGGCAAGATATTGTGAGCGGCCCTGCCGCTTCATCTTTTCCCAAATACTCAAATTAAACGATCTTCAGCTGACCGAACTTCTGTTGTTCGTGCACTAAGGTCGGTTTTGTCCGTTTTTGCGTCGGATGGACTTTGCGGTCAGATGCGCCATTCGTCATAAACCATGCCAAACAGATTCATTCCGGAGAGCGGGCATATGAAAACCCAAGTCAAAGCACTGGTCGTTGGCGGCGGCGCCGTCGGCACCTCGATTGCGTATCATCTGGCCAAGGCGGGCTGGGACGATGTGATGCTGATCGAGCGGGACGAATTGACGTCCGGATCGACATGGCATGCCGCCGGTCTGCTGCCGCTGTTCAACATGTCTTATGCGACAACTCACATCCACAAATACTCGGTCGATTTCTACAAGACGCTCGAGGAGGAAACCGGCTTGAACGCAGGTTTCGCCGTGGTCGGCAACCTGCGCATGGCGCAAACGCAAGAGCGTATGGACGAATACATGCTCTATGCGTCCACAGCCGAAACCTGCGACGTCGCCTACGAGTGGCTGACACCCGAGCAGATCAAGGAACGCTGGCCGCTGATCGAGACCTCGGACCTGAAGGGCGCGATCTATCACACCGAGGACGGTTACATTAACCCCGCCGACGTGACACAGGCGATGGCCAAAGGCGCCCGTCAGCGTGGCGTTGATATCGTGCGCAAGATGCAGGCCGATGCGTTCCACTGGAACGGCACCCACTGGGAAGTCACCTGCACCAAGATGGTGGAAAAGGGTGGCAACCTTGTCGAAAGCGACGAGAAGGTCGTGATCACCGCCGAGCATGTCGTGACCGCATCGGGCAACCACGCACAGCGCACTGCCAAGATGCTGGGCATCAAGATGCCTGCCATCCCGGTTGAGCACACATTCATCGTCATGGACAAAGACCCCGAACTGGTCAAATGGCGCGAAGCAGGCAACCCGGAACACCCCGTTGTGCGTGACGCCGACAACGAGTCCTACGCGCGTGAAGAGCGTGGCGGCTGGATTCTGGGGATCTATGAACACGGCGCACCCGCGCGCTTTGAGCACGGTGTACCAGACAGCTTCCGTGCCGACCTGTTCCCGCTGGATCTGGACCGGATCGCGGATCAGTACATGGCAATGGCCGAACGTGTGCCTTCCTGTGCCGAATCCGGCCTGAAGGACGACTTCAACGGCCCGATCTGCTATACCCCCGACGGCAACCCGCTGGTTGGTCCGGCACCAGGCCTGCGCAACATGTGGCTGGCCGAAGGTTTCTCGTTCGGGATCACCGCCGCGGGCGGCACCGGCTATTATCTGGCTCAGATGATGGTCGATGGCGAAGCCGAGATCGACATGGCCTCGCTGGACCCGAAACGCTATTCGTCGAACTGGATGACCACCGAGTTCGCGGCGCGCAAGAACGAAGAGTGCTATGAGCACGTTTACATCCTGCACCACCCAGATGAAGAGCGTGAAGCCTGCCGCCCGCTGCGTACCGTTCCGGCCTATGACCGCCAGAAAGCACGTGGCGCACAGTTCGGATGGGTCAACGGGTGGGAACGCCCGAACTATTTCGGCCCCGTCGATGCACCTGACAACTTCGACAAGGAAAACCGCTCGTTCCGCCGTGGTGGCTGGTGGCAACATGCCGTCGAAGAAGCCAAGGCGATCCGCGAAGGCGTTGGCCTGATCGACGCGTCGGCCTTCACCAAGCATGTCGTCAAAGGTCCCGGTGCGACGCAATTCCTGGATTGGTTCACCTGCAACAAGTTGCCCAAGGTCGGTCGTATCAACCTGACCTACGCGCTGACCTCGCACGGCACCACCCGCACCGAGTACACCATCGTCCGCAATGGCGAGAACAATTACTATATTGTCTCTGCCGGTGCCTGGACCGAGTACGACGCCGACTACCTGCGCAAAGCGGCCGAGGACAAGATGGAGGAGTTTGGCTACATCGAGATCCAGGACGTGACCACCCAGTGGGGCGTCTTCGCGATCGCCGGACCCAAGTCGCGTGACGTTCTGAAAGAAGTCATCAAGGACGCCGATCCGGAAACCGCACTGTCCAACAAGCGCTTCCCGTGGTTGTCGGCCCGTCAGATCGAATTGGGTATGTGCCCGGTCAACGCAATCCGTGTGGCCTATACCGGTGAGCTGGGTTGGGAATTGCACCATCCGATCGAGATGCAGAACTACCTGTTCGACCTGCTGGAAAAAGCCGGTGAGAAACATGGTATGAAGCTGGTCGGAGCCCGCGCCCAGAACTGGCTGCGTCAGGAGAAATCCTATCGCGCCTTCGGCACTGAGCTGGGCCGCGATGCGACCCCGCTGGAAGCTGACCTGCCGCGCTTTGTCGACCTGTCGAAAGACTTCTACGGCAAGGCCAAGCTGGAAGAGACCGGCGTGCGCGTGAAGTGCTGCACGCTGCTGATCGACGGACCTGACGATGCCGACCCATGGGGCCGCGAGGCGCTGTACACGCTGGAAGGTGAGCGCGTGGGTCGTCTGACCTCGGGTGGTTACTCAGTGGCCTTCGAAAAATCCATCGGCATGGGCTATGTGAAGCCCGAGCTGGCGGTTGAGGGCACCAAGCTGAAGGTCAAAATTCAGGACAAGCTGTGGGATGCGGTCGTGACCTGCGACAGCCCCTACGATCCGAAAAACGAAACCATCCGTAAGGACGGTTAAGTTAGAACCACAGGCGGTGCACCTAAAGTGCGCCGCCTTTTGCGCTGGGATTGAAGGGTAGCTTTGTGCTACTTATTGGAAAGTTCGTCGAAACATTCCAATGCCTTGGCCGCGTACATCATGGATGGTCCACCGCCCATCTGGATGGCCATTGAAAGCACGTCCGAGACCTCGTCCCGTGAAGCCCCGGCTTTCACAAGGGCTTCTGTGTGCAATGAGATGCAGGGTTCACAACGCACGGCGATCGACATCCCAAGGGCGATGAATTCCTTGATCTTGTAGTCTAACGCACCGCCTTCTTTGACGGATTTTCCCAATGCGCCGAAGGCGCGCGCCGTGTCGGGAATCGCTCCATTCAGGTTGCGCAAACCGCTTCGGGTTTCAGACAGTTTTGTCGTCCAGGTCATTGACGTTCTCCGTTATATACAAAAAACGGAATATATCGAAGGTCACCACTAGACTTTGATCTTGATCAGTTGCCGCGTTTATCCGCAATGAAGGCAAGATTATTTGCAGGCAACTCTACTCTTTCGACAACACTCAATCCTTGCACTTCCATGAGTTCAGCGATGTCATCATCATTTTTGTACCCGATTTCAGGGTCTTGCTGGAAAAGGGCGTCATGAAAGCGTTGGTCACCGTCGCTGGTCAGGGTACCGGAACGCTTGAACGGGCCATAAAGGACAAAACGCCCATTTACGCACAGCGCCCGGGCGACTTCCGTCAGAAGCGTCTTTGTTTCGTCCCAACTGATAAGGTGAAGCAGGTTGATCAGGACCACAAGGTCGAGCTCTGCAAACTGCTTGTGCCAGCCCTCGGTTGTGGCATCCAGATGCGCGGCCTTCGATACGTTGGCTAGGGCCGTTTTATAGGCGTCGATGCTGGCGCGGCGAACATGATCGACTTCGGTCGGTTGCCAATTGACTTCGGGCAGGACGGTCGCAAAGGCACTGACATGTTGGCCTGTGCCGCTGGCAATCTCAAGCGCGGAACCTGAACGCGGTGCCCATTGCAACAACAGGTCGCAAAGAACACCGCTGTTCCGGCTCGCGGCCGGAGCAACCAATTTGCCGCCGGCCTCCGGCGTCGCAACGCTCGCGTTCGAGGGCAACTTGCGGCGGGTCATGCGTTAAACCTCGCCGGGCTCAAAGCGGCGACTGTTTCCTGATCCAGTTCGGAGGCGGCGCCTGTTGTCAGATCCGCGACAAGCTGTGATGCAGCGGGTGCGGTCTGAAACCCGTAACCGCCCTGACCGACGGACCAGACGAACGAGGGGTCGCCGGGATCAGGCCCCAGAACCAGAGTTCCGTCTGGGGCAAAGCTGCGCAATCCCGCCCAGTTCGCCAAAACCCGGTTGACGGGTTCCGTGACCATAGCTTCATACCGGGCCAACCCTTCAGCCAGAACCATGTCATCGGCATAGGCATCGTGGGGGGCGACGGGATCAGCCTCGCTAGGGGACACGATAAGGTTTCCCGCGTCCGGCTTGGCATACCAGCTGTCGCCGGCACCCAGCATCATGGGCCAGCCGCGCACGTCATATCCGCCCGGCGCAGGAATGCGGGCCATCGATCTGCGATACGGCGTGATGCCGAGCGGTGCGATCCCGGCCAGTTCCGCGATTTCATCAGCCCATGCGCCAGCGGCATTGACCAGCATCCGGGCCTGATAAACCTGATCTGCCTTTATTTCCCAGTGCCGGGGCTTGCTGATTGCATTGACCTTGCGCCTGGTCAGAATTTGGCCGCCGTTCTTGCGTATGGTTCGGGCAAAATCCTGCAACAACCGGTCCGTGTCGATGTCAAACGCGGCATGACCAACTGCCGCGAATGCCAGCGTGTCCGGGTCCAGGATCGGGACACGGGCCAAGGCGTCTTCCGTGGAAATCGGCGCCACGCTCAGGTTTTCGGCATCTTTCCCGAATTCTTCGGCCTGATGGGGGGCCGCAACCAGTATGATTCCCCGAGGTGTCAGATAACCGCCGTTATCGGATTGCAGAAACTGCGCACCGGCCCTGTTCAACGCGACCACCGACGGTGGCCCATAGCTTTCTTCGAACAGGGCAGCCGACCGACCCGAAGCGTGATACCCCAGCGCGTCTTCCGCTTCCAGCACGGTGACAGAGCCAAATTGCGACAGGCGTGCGCCCGCGCTCAGACCGGCGATGCCGCCGCCAATGATCAGAAAATCAATCAACTCGTTTTACCCGTCTGAATCGATGTTTATGGAACACAACCCGTGAAGCGGGGTCAGGTCATTCAAGCAGGCTTGAATTTGCGCTTCAACCCATTCAAACAGTGGGCAATCAGATAAAGGGAGGGCAGGGTGAACGCCGCAGATTTACACCCGATGGCCACGGGACATATTCCGTCCTACGTGACACAGGCAGACGGAAGCGATTTTCTTTTCACTTTCATGCTGGTTTTTACTGTTGTCGTGATTGTTTTGCTTGGGGTTGCATATTTCACCCTGCATTCGATCCCCGAAAAAATTGCACACCAGTCCAACCATCCGCAATTTCAGCTGGTGGGTATTCTGGCGCTGCTGGCGTTGTTCACTCATAACGGTCTGTTCTGGGTCGCGGCGATCCTTGTGGCCGGGTTTCAGTTCCCGGATTTTGCTGCACCCCTGCGCGGAATTGCCGATGCCATCCGGTCTCTGGCGCCGCAGCGCGCGCCGGAACCACCCGCGCCACAACCGGCGCAAGAACCGCAGCAGGAGCACTAAGTCATGCTTGAGACATTGATGTGTGCGCTGGTCACGGTGCTGCCGGATTATCTGTTTCGACGCTATGTTCAGGGCAAGCGGATCGGACATGAGATCACACTGTTCACCATGTGGTACGAACTGCGCTGGGGTCTGACCACATGTGCCATTCTGGCGCTGACCGTGATCACCACCCTGTTTTATTTTCATCCCGCCAGCAGCACGGCGGCGTCCTATTTCCGCACTGTCACCATCCTGCCGCAACTGGGCGGGCGCGTGTCCGAAGTTTACGTTCGAAACAACGAACAGGTCACGGCCGGTCAACCGATCTTCCGGATCGAGGATCTGACCCAGACCGCGCAGGTCGAGGCGGCGCATGCTGAAATCGCGCAGGTTCAGGCCTCGCTGAAAGTCGCACAAACCGATCTGGCCGAGGCGGAAGCCGGGATTGCCGGCGCAAAGGCCGCGCTTGATCAGGCGCTGGAGGATCTTGAGCGCAATACAACCCTGCGCGACGAAGGATCAAGCGCTGTGCGTCTGGCCGAAATCGACCGCCTTGAAAACCTGGTGGCTGAGCGTGAAGCCCAAGTGACAGCAGCCCAATCCCGTCGCGCTGCGGTCGTGCAGCAGATCGAAGAGTTGATTCCCGCGCAACTGGCCAGCGCCAATGCACAATTGGACGCTGCCCTGACCGAGCTGGACAAAACCGTCATCAATGCCGGGGTCACGGGCCGCGTCGAACAGTTCGGATTGCAGGTCGGCGACTATGTCAGCCCGCTGCTGCGCCCGGCTGGTATTCTGGTTCCGTCCTCGTCCGGTCATGACCGGTTCCAGGCGGCCTTCAATCAGCTGTCAGCACAGGTCATCAAGCCCGGCATGATCGGAGAGCTTGGTTGTATGACCAAGCCATTTACGGTGATCCCGATGGTCGTGGTCGAGGTACAGGACGTGATCCCCTCGGGTCAGATCCGCCCCTCGGACGAATTGCGTGATGTGCAGACCAATACGGTGCCGGGGTCTATCCTTGTCTATCTCGAACCGCTGTACAAAGGCATGGCGGACGACATTCCAGCCGGCAGCAACTGTCTGGCAAATGTGTACACGGACAACCACGAGCGGCTCGAGCATGAAAACCTGGGTTTCTGGCAGGCTGCGTTCCTGCATGTCGTCGACACGATTGGAGTCGTCCACGCGGCAGGCCTGCGCCTGCGCCTGATCCTGATGCCGGTCAACACGCTGGTTCTGAGCGGGCACTGAGCGATCAGCTTGCCGGTTAACGCGCAACGGCCGGTCGCGCGGCAGCGTTTCGCGTTCCGTTCAGGAGTTGTCTCCGACGTTGGCTTTGGTGTCCAAAAAGGCCGGAACCAGCCAATCGCCAGGGTCCGCAAGCACGCTGGCGAACGACAGCCAGTTTGAATAGGGCTTTGCTTGGGGCGATGGGGAACAGTCGCCAACTGATAACAGATCCTGCTGTATTCTGGCGATCTGCCGTGCCGTAGCAGTTACGGAAACAAAAAAGGGTTGGCCCGAGAGCCAACCCCAATGGTTCGATCTTTTGGTGTTTACTGCGGAATCTCGCCTTCCAGACCTTCGACATAGAAGTTCATACCGGCCAGAGTACCGTCATCGGCCACTTCACCTTCGGCCAGCCAGTCGCTGCCGTCCTGCTTTTTCAGCGGGCCGGTGAACGGGTGGTAGCTGCCGTCAGCAATGGCTGCTTTCATAGCCAGCGCTTCCTCTTTCACGTCGGCAGGCACTGCGTCCGAGATTTCGCCAATCTCAACCATACCTTCCTTGATGCCGTCCCAGGTGTTCACGGTTTCCCACGATCCATCCATTACGGCCTGGGTGCGCGCGATGTAGTAGGGCGCCCAGTTGTCGATGATCGAGGATACGCGCGGCTTCGGGGCGTATTCGCTCATGTCCGAGGCCTGACCGAACGTGATGACATTGCCTGCCTCTTGCGCGGCCGCCTGCGGCGCGGTCGAGTCGGTATGCTGCAGGATCACGTCCGCGCCCTGTTCGATCAGAACAGTGGCCGCGTCGGCCTCTTTCGCCGGGTCGAACCAAGTGTAGGCCCAGACAATTTTGAAATCGACATCCGGGTTCACCTTCTTGGCGTGGATGTACGCTGAGTTGATGCCGCGGATCACTTCGGGGATCGGGTACGATCCGATGTAACCGACGATGTTCGACTGGGTCATTTTCCCTGCGATGTGGCCCTGAACGGCGCGGCCTTCATAAAAGCGTGCCGAATAGACCGAGACGTTGTCGGCAGTCTTATAGCCGGTTGCGTGCTCGAACTTCACGTTCGGGAATTTCTTGGCCACGTTGATGGTCGGGTCCATGTAGCCGAACGAGGTGGTAAAGATCAGGTCAGCACCTTCCAGCGCCATCTGAGTCATCACACGTTCGGCGTCAGGGCCTTCGGGCACCGATTCAACAAATACGGTTTCGACCTTGTCGCCGAAATGCTCCTCAACGGCCAGACGGCCCTTGTTGTGTTCATAGGTCCAGCCGCCGTCGCCCACGGGGCCGACATAAACAAACCCGACCTTGGTTTTGTCTTCGGCCATGGCGCTTGTCGCCAGACCCAGCGCCATGGCGGCGCTTGTCAGAAGTGTTGTGAATTTCATTTAGTTACTCCCCAAGTTGGTTCAGTTGGCCCCGTCTAGTGCGAGGCATGGAAGGTCCGGCCCAGTGAGGCAGGTGCGCTGCTCTTGTCGGCCGAAAGGATCACAAGCACAAGGATCGTGATGATGTATGGCGACATTGCCAGATACTCGACTGGGATGGCAACGCCCGCTGCCTGCAGATTAAGCTGCAACACCGTGATTCCGCCAAACAAATAAGCACCCAGCAATGCACGCCACGGCTTCCAGCTTGCGAACACGACCAAAGCCAGAGCAATCCAGCCAACACCGGCGGTCATGCCCTCCGTCCACTGCGGAACACGGATCAGGCTGATGTACGCGCCGCCAAGTCCGGCACAGGCTCCGCCGAACAGGATCGCCATGATGCGGATCTTGATGACCTTGTAGCCCAGGGCGTGCGCCGCATCGTGGTTTTCACCCACCGCGCGCAGGATCAGACCAACACGGGTGTATTTCAGCGTGGCCCAGACGGCGGCCGTCAGAGCGATCCCGACATATAGGATCGGATCGTGCTGGAACAGGATCGGGCCAATGACCGGGATATCGCTCAGCACAGGGATATGGATGTCGCCCATGCTGGGCGGTTTGATCCCTACATAGCTCTGCCCCATCAATGCACTGAACCCAAGTCCGAACAGCGTCAGCGCAAGGCCACTGGCGACCTGATTGGCCAGCGCCACCTGGGTCAGCAGGACGAACAGAAGGGACAGAACGGCGCCACCGATGGCAGCCGCGATGAATCCCAGCCAAGGCGAGCCGGTTTCGACCGAGATTGCAAAACCGCTGATCGCGCCAACAATCATCATGCCTTCAACGCCAAGGTTCAGAACACCAGCCTTTTCGACGACAAGCTCTCCGATCGCGGCCAGAAGCAGGGGGGTTGCGGCCACCATCAGCGAGGCGACCAGAAGTACGGGATTGATTTCACCAAGGTCCATGGGTCACGCCACCTCGCTACGGGCCGCACGGATGCGGTAGTTTGTCAGAAGATCGAAAGCCAGCAGGAAGAACAGAAGCATCCCCTGGAACACCTGAATGGCTGCGGCCGGCAGGCCCATCTGAGACTGGGCGATTTCGCCGCCAATATAGGTCAGCGCCATCAGGCCACCGGCCAGCAGGATGCCCACCGGGTGCAGGCGGCCCAGAAAGGCCACGATGATCGCAGTAAAGCCGTAGCCCACATTGAAATCGATGCTGACGACACCGGCCGGTCCCGAGACCTCGAACATGCCTGCCAACCCGGCCAGCATGCCGGACAGGCCCAGGCAGAACAGGATCAGACGAGCAGGGTTTACACCGGCGAATTTCGCCGCCCGCGGTGCCTCACCTGTCAGGCGGATGTGAAAACCCAGCATGTGACGGTTCAGCAGCACATAGGCAAAGATCACCGCGATCAAGGCGGTCACGACACCCCAGTGCATCCCCGATCCCGCGATCAGTTCGGCATTATGCGCGCTTTCATAGGATTGCAGGTTGCGCGAGCCGGGAAAGCCGAACCCTTCGGGATTCTTCAGCAGGCCAAGAGAAACCGAGGCCAGCATCTGCTCGGCTACATAGACCAGCATCAGCGAAACAAGGATTTCGTTGGTGCCAAAGCGCACTTTCAAAAAGGCCGGGATCATCGCCCACAGCCAGCCGCCAAACGCACCGGCGATCACCATTATCGGGAAGATGTACCAGCCCTCCAATGGGTAGAACGCAAGTCCCGCAGCAGCGCCGAATATGGCGCCCATGATATACTGGCCCTCGGCACCGATATTCCAGATGCCGGCCCGGAAACCCAGCGAAAGGCCAATCGCGATCAGCACCAGGGGCGCGCCTTTCACTAGCAGTTGCGGCCGGTAGTAAAAGGAAAACTCACCGAACAATGGCTCCCAAAAGATGGTGCCGATTGCCTGCAGCGGGTTCTTGCCCAGAATAGCGAACAAAAGCCCGCCAAACACCATCGTTGCCAGCACGGCCACAAGAGGGGTCGCATAAGACCACGCCTTGGACGGTTGCGGCCGTTTCTCCAACACAATCACCTGCTCATCCCTCCAAGTTCTTCATCTTTCTGAAAATTCTCCCGCCGGAGGCGGTCAATATGTCTACACATGCGCCACCTCCATGCCATGCGCGCCGCCCATCATCAGGCCGATCTCATCCACGGTCAGACCTGTGGTCGTGCGTGGCGCGCTCAGGCGTCCTTCATTCAACGCGGCAAAACTGTCCGAGATCTCCATCAGCTCATCCAGATCTTGGCTGATGCAAATGACGGCAGTACCCTTGGCTGCAAGATCCAGAATGGCCTGTCGGATTGAGGCCGCTGCGGCCGCATCCACACCCCAAGTGGGCTGGTTCACCACCAGAACGTCGGGGTTTTGCAACACTTCGCGTCCGATAACGAATTTCTGCAGGTTGCCGCCGGACAGAGACCGGGCCGCATTTTCCGGCCCGGGCGTGCGGACATCAAAGGCCTTGATGATCTTTTCGGCGAAACTCTTGGTCTCGGCCCATTTCAGAAACCCGTTGTTCTCCAGCCCTTCACGGACCGATCCGGTCAGCAGGGCATTTTCGGTAAGGCTCATATCCGGAGCGGCCGCATGACCCAACCGCTCCTCGGGAGCGGTCAGAACACCCAGCTTTCGCCGTGTGGTCGGACCCAATTTGCCGATCGGTTGTCCATTGAATTTGATCGCGTCGGCTGTTGTCTGAATTTCTCCGGACAGCACGCCAAGCAATTCGTCCTGCCCATTGCCCGCAACACCCCCGATGCCCAGAACCTCGCCCTTGCGGACGGTCATATGGACATTCTTCAGCGCGGTTCCGAACTCAGAAGGCGAGGGCACCGACAATCCGCTGACATCCAGCGCAACATCCCCAAACTCACGCCCCGATCGTTCCGGCGTTTGCAGGGTCGAACCGACCATCATCTCGGCCATGTCCCGCGCCGAGGTCTCGGACGGAACGCATTCGCCCACATTCTTGCCCAGACGCAGGATGGTGGCGTGATCACACAGCGTGCGAATTTCTTCCAGCTTGTGCGAGATATACAGGATCGAGGTGCCTTCGGACCGCAATTTGTTCAACGTCTCGAATAGGATATCTACCTCCTGCGGCGTCAGAACCGAGGTCGGCTCATCCATGATCAAGAGCTTGGGCTCCTGCAACAGACAGCGGATGATCTCGACCCTCTGACGTTCGCCCGCAGACAGATCACCCACCGTGCGATACGGGTCCAGCGGCAGACCGTAGGTTTCGGATACTTGCCGGATACGCGAGGCCAGATCGCCCATTGGTGGCGGGTTCTCCATCCCCAATGCGATGTTCTCGGCCACATTCAGTGCGTCGAACAGCGAGAAATGCTGGAACACCATCGCGATCCCGTCGGCCCGTGCGGCGCGGGGCTCCGGCGGCGCAAAAGACTGGCCGCGCAACAGCATCGTGCCGCTGTCGGGCTTCACCAGCCCGTAGATCATCTTTACCAGCGTGGATTTGCCGGCACCGTTTTCACCCAGCAGCGCGTGAACTTCGCCCTCACCGATGTCAAAGGACACCTGATCATTGGCCACGACGCCGGGATAGGCTTTGGTCAGCCCCTGCAAGCTTAACAATGGAGTGGTCACGCGCTCAGGTCCTTTTTCAACTCGTTCTGCCGGGCAGGGCGCAAAAGCTGCGCCGCGACGCCAACGGCAATCATCTGCGGGTGTTTGCCCAGTGACGGATCACCGATTGGACAGGTTATCCGGCTGATCCGCTCGGGCGAATGCCCAAGGGCTGCCAGCCGTGATCGGAACCGCGCCCATTTCGTAGCCGAGCCGATCAGCCCGGCAAAGCGGAAATCGTGCAAAAGCAATCTGTTGCAAAGCTCCAGGTCCAGATTGTGCGAGTAGGTCAGGACCAAATGCTCTGCGTCTCGCGGTGCATGGCGAACCAGTTCTGCTGGCTTGGCGGCCGGAACAGCGGTTACACCCGGCGGCACCGTTTCTGGGAACCGCTCAGGCCCGGTATCGACCCAGGTGATTGCCAGATCGGGCAGAGGGGACAGGACATCGACCAGGGCACGTCCCACATGGCCGGCGCCCCAGATCCACAGATTGCGGGCCGGTGTGTGAACTGGCTCGACCATCCAGCCGTCTAACAACTGAGCTTCGGGTTCGACACCCTGACCCCGGGCTTGCGCCAGCATCCGTTTGACCGACAGCGGCATCGCGCCGGTCGAAACCGGGCGAGCGATGATATTGTCATCCAGCCCTTCCACCTCATCAAAATCATAGATCTCGCTGAGCAGCGTCACAGCACCACCGCAGCACTGGCCCAGATCGGGGCCAAGCGCATGTTGCGTCAGGCGGGACGAAACGGCTTGTGTTCTTGCAGCTTCCGCCGCCTGAAATTCCAAAGTGCCGCCTCCGATCGTGCCGGACTGCCCGTCTTTCCAGACCAGCATCGCGGCACCGACTTCACGGGGTGACGACCCTTTGATCCCGGCGATAACCACCCGGACCACCTTGCCGTGGGTATTGACCGCCTCCCTCAAAGCCTCCCGATCAAATCCCATCAGATGCCTCCCCTCATCCTTTGGACGCCGCGCCAGACTTCTTCGGCCGTGGCGGGCGCATCCAATGCCGGATAGCTATCCCCGCAAGCTGCCACCGCATTCGACAGTGCCAGCCAGGCGGAAATGCCCAGCATGAACGGCGGCTCACCTACCGCTTTCGACCGATAGATCGTGTCCTCGCGGTTTTCGCCATCCCAGAGCGCGACATTGAATATGTCGGGCCGGTCGGAACAGGCCGGAATCTTGTAGGTCGACGGCGCATGGGTGCGCAGATTGCCCTTGCCGTCCCAAACCAGTTCCTCGGTTGTCAGCCAGCCTGCGCCCTGAACAAATCCGCCTTCGACCTGCCCGATGTCCAGCGCCGGGTTCAGCGACGCGCCTGCGTCATGCAGGATATCCGTGCGAAGGATGCGGTTTTCACCGGTCAGCGTGTCCACTGCGACCTCGGTGATCGAGGCCCCGTAGGCGAAGTAGAAAAACGGGCGACCCCGGCCCTTGATCCGGTCCCACTCGATCTTGGGTGTTTTGTAAAACCCGGTCGCCGACAGGCTGATGCGGCCCTGATAAGCCAGCGCGGCAGCTTCGGCGAAGGTATAGCGTTCCTCTCCGACCGAGACATGGCCATCCGAGAATGTCACCGCCGACGGATTGGCCTGATGGCGTTCGGCCAGATAATCGGCCATCCGGTCACGGATCGTGTCGCAGGCGGCTTTCACCGCCATACCGTTCAGATCGCTGCCCGACGAGGCTGCCGTCGCCGAGGTGTTGGGTACCTTCGCGGTATCGGTGGCGGTGATCTTCACCATCTCGAGCGGAATGCCAAAGCGCGAGGCCGCAACTTGCGCGACCTTCTGAAACAGGCCTTGACCCATTTCGGTGCCGCCATGGTTCAGGTGGACAGAGCCGTCTTGATACACATGCACCAGCGCACCCGCCTGGTTCAGGTGGGTTAGCGTGAAAGAAATACCGAACTTGACCGGGGCAAAAGCGATGCCCTTCTTAATCACTCTGTTCTCGGCGTTCCACTTCTCGATGGCCGCCTTGCGTGACGCGTAATCGCTTGTTTTCATAAGCTTTTCGGTCATTCCGTGCAGTTCGAAATCGCTGACTTCCATGCCGTAGGGCGTGGTGTTGCCGCCTGCGGGCAAGGGGCGCACGGGGGCGTCCCCCATCTCAACAGCGCCGCGGCTGGTCAGGTCTTCGTGCGGATCGGGATGGCCCAGAGGTTTTTCCGCAGGCTCAGCGCCCGCGACAGCATGAGCCGGTTCGTAATAATTCCGGCGGCGCAACTCGACCGGGTCCAAGCCCAATTCATAGGCTGCGTGGTCCATGACGCGTTCGATACCAACCATACCCTGCGGCCCGCCAAAGCCGCGATAAGCGGTGGCGGATTGGGTGTTGGTTTTCAGCCGGTGGCTTTCGATCCGCGCATTTGGCAACAGATAGGCGTTGTCGGAATGCAGCATCGCACGGTCGGCGACAGGCAGGGACAGGTCCTGCGCCCAGCCGCAAATGGCATATTGCAGGAAGGAAACGCCCTGAATGTGCCCGTTCTCATCGAAACCGGCCTTGTATGCGATGCGGAAGGCGTGGCGTTTGCCGGTGATGATCATGTCGTCATCACGGTCATAGCGCATCTTGCAGGCCTTGCCGGTCGCGCGGGCCGCAACGGCGCAGGATACGGCCAGAGCGTTGCCCTGACTTTCCTTGCCGCCAAAACCTCCGCCCATGCGGCGGGTCTCAACACGAACGGCATGCATGGGAACACCCAAGGCATCCGCCACTTTGTGCTGAATCTCGGTCGGGTGCTGGGTCGAGCTGTGCACCAGCATATCTGCGCCTTCGTTCGGCACGGCCAGCGCGGCCTGACCTTCCAGATAGAAATGCTCCTGCCCGCCGATCTCGAACGTGCCTTCGATGACATGCGCTGACCCGGCAATGGCGGCATCAGCGTCACCTTTGGCATAAATACGGGGACCATCTTCGAACCGGCTGTCCGCGGCCAAAGCCTCTTCGACCGTCAGGATCGGGGTTTCTTCGGCATAGTCGATCTTGCCCAGCCGGGCTGCCTTGCGCGCGGCCAGATGGCTGGTGGCGATCACAAGGAAAACGGGCTGGCCAATGTAGTGGATCGTGCCATCCGACAGCAAGGGCTCGTCATGGATCGACGGAGAGACGTCATTCGCAAAAGGCAGGTCGTCGGCGGTCATGACCATGACGACTCCATCGGCAGTTTTTACCGCGGACAGATCCATCGACGTGATCGTACCTTTGGCAATCGGGCTCAAGCCAAAGGCCAGATGCAGAGAACCTTTTGGTGTGGGAATGTCATCCACATAGCGCGCGGTTCCAGAGACATGCAGCGGCGCCGCGTCATGGGGGAGGGGTTTGGTCACGCTCATGCCGACACCTCCAATACGTTTGTGACTTCACCCTGATCTTCGAGGAAGTACCTCTCAAGCATCGCTTTTGCGGTCTCCAACCGGTAGGTGGCCGAGGCGCGCATATCCGTCATCGGCGTGAAGTCGTTGGCAAAGGTTGGGATGGCGGCTTGAACAGTCTCATGTGTCCAGGGTTTGCCTGTCAGGGCCGCTTCGACATTCGAAGCGCGCTTGGGAATGCCAGCCATGCCGCCGAACGCGATACGCGCATCAGCGACGACACCGTCTGCCACAGTGATGTTGAAACACCCGCACACGGCCGAGATATCCTGATCGAACCGTTTGCTGAGCTTGTAAGCTTTCAAGCGATCATCCTGGCGCGGGAAACTGACCGCCTCGACGAATTCGCCCGGTGCGCGGTCCTGCTTACCGTAGTCGATGAAGAACTCTTCCAGCGGGATCGACCGGCGCGTGTCACCCTTGCGCAGATGCAGTGTTGCACCTAGGGCAATCAGGGCAGGCGGGTTGTCCCCGATGGGCGAGCCGTTGGCGATGTTGCCACCGACGGTGGCCGCGTGGCGCACCTGAACACTGGCGTAACGGCGGATCATCTCGGCGTAAGAGGGGTGCAGATCAACCAACGCCTCACCCATGCGGTTCATGTCGACCATCGCACCAAAACGGATTTCATCATCCGTGATGGTGACATCCTTCAGGTCGTCGCAACGGTTCAGGAATATCACCGGGTCGAGATCCCGCAGTTGTTTCGTGACCCAAAGCCCAACATCGGTCGCGCCGGCAACCAGTGTGGCGTCAGGATGCTGAGCATAAACTGCCGCCAGCTCATCCGTTGACCCCGGCAGCATGGGCGAAGTCACCAGCGTCGCCACCGGCTTGTCCTTGACCCAAACGGGAACCGGTTGCGTTTCGGTCGCTTCAGCCGCGCGTATGATCGGTGCGTATCCCGTGCACCGGCACAGGTTTCCGGCAAGCTGTGTGTCGTGATCCGTGGCACCATTGGCGTGGCTTGCCACCATCGACATGACGAAACCGGGGGTGCAAAAGCCGCACTGCGACCCGTGCAGATCAACCATCGCCTGCTGAACAGGATGGGACTCGCCATTCGGGCCGCTGGCACCTTCGACGGTGCGCACCGCTTTGCCGTGTAGTTGAGGCAGGAACAGAATGCAGGAGTTCAGCGCCTTGTGGCCACCCTCATCCGTCACCATGACGGTGCAGGCCCCGCAATCGCCTTCGTTGCAGCCCTCCTTGGTGCCGGTCAGGCCACGATCTTCGCGCAGCCAGTCCAGCAGGGTCGCTGTCGGATTGACATCCGCCAGCTCCACTGTCTCTCCGTTCAGAAGAAACGTGATATTCATACGAGAAACCCGTCGCGTTACCCAGTTGCGCCCGTTAGGCCCTCCTTCGATGCGACGTAGAAAGAGTGGCGGGCGGATAGCTTGCCGTCAGATGTTAGAAACAGCGCGCCTTGTCTGGCAAGAAAAACTGCCTGTATGATACACCATTAGGCACCCGCGACTTGTGAATGCCGCTTTTTCATAACGGTCAGTCGGTTGTTATTAAAGCGCTTTTTGGTAGAAGGGGCCTGCCATCCCCGAAGCACCTTCTGAAAAAGCCGAATAATCACCGCCGATTTTTCCGGCATTTCAAAGCTGCGGTTCCCGCTTTTGCAACTCCGCAGGGTGGGATAGCGTAGGCGGCATGAGCAGTTCCCCTCGATTCATTCACCTCCGCGTTCACACAGAATATTCTCTTCTCGAAGGCGCCGTGCGGCTGAAAAAGCTGCCCGCCCTGTGCGAGAAGATGGAGATGCCTGCCGTTGCCGTGACGGACACCAATTCCATGTTCTCCGCACTCGAGTTTTCGGTAACGGCCAGCGGTGCCGGTGTGCAGCCGATCATGGGCTGTCAGGTCGATCTGACCTATGTGCAGCCGCAACCCGGCGAAAAACCCAAGGCGCCCGCGCCGCTGGTGCTGCTGGCGCAGTCCGAGGTTGGATATGAGAACCTGATGAAGCTCAGCTCGTGCCTCTACGTGGACAAGGGCGGGCAGCTTCCGCAGGTGACCTTGGATGAACTGGCCGACCGCTCAGACGGTCTGATCTGCCTGTCCGG
The DNA here is from genome assembly GCF_056538465.1 of Ruegeria sp. BG6. Lineage (NCBI taxonomy): Bacteria > Pseudomonadati > Pseudomonadota > Alphaproteobacteria > Rhodobacterales > Roseobacteraceae > Ruegeria > Ruegeria sp. BG6. The sequence goes on from NZ_JBQFTB010000006.1 coordinate 63,989, forward strand.
CGGTCCCGACGGGCCGGTGGGGCGGTTGCTGCAACAGGGGCAGCGCCCGGCGGCAGAGGCTTTGGTTGACCGATTGGCCGCGATGTTTCCGGACCGGCTTTATATTGAACTGCAACGCCACCCGGGCGAGGATGGCCAGCCCGAAGCGGAACGTCTGACCGAGCGTGGCCATGTCGAGATGGCCTATTCCAAAAACCTGCCGCTGGTCGCCACCAATGACGTCTATTTCCCGACCTCGGATATGTATGAGGCGCATGATGCGCTGATTTGTATCTCGGAAGGGGCTTATGTCGACCAGCAGGACGGCCGCCGCCGCCTGACCGCGCAGCATTATTTCAAGTCGCAGCAGGAAATGGTGACCCTTTTCGCCGACCTGCCGGAGGCGATCGAGAACACGGTCGAGATCGCGCAACGCTGTGCCTTCATGGCCTATCGCCGCGATCCGATCCTGCCGAAATTCGCAGATGACGAGGTCGCCGAACTGCGTCGCATCGCAAATGAGGGCTTGCAGAAACGTCTGGCCGTGATTCCGCATGCTGTAACGCCCGAGGAATATCAGGAACGGCTGGAATTCGAACTGGGCATCATCGAAGGGATGGGTTTCCCTGGTTACTTCCTGATCGTTGCGGACTTTATTCAATGGGCCAAGGACCACGACATTCCGGTTGGGCCGGGGCGGGGTTCAGGCGCGGGATCGTTGGTGGCCTATGCGCTGACGATTACCGACCTTGACCCACTGCGCTATTCCCTGCTGTTCGAGCGCTTTCTGAACCCCGAGCGGGTTTCGATGCCTGACTTCGATATCGACTTCTGCATGGACCGCCGTGAAGAGGTGATCCGCTACGTGCAGCAGAAATACGGGCGCGACAAGGTGGGGCAGATCATCACCTTCGGCGCGTTGCTGTCCAAGGCCGCCGTGCGCGATATCGGGCGGGTGTTACAGATGCCCTACGGCCAGGTAGATCGCCTGTCCAAGATGATCCCGGTCGAGGGTGTCAAACCCGTCTCCATCGAAAAGGCGCTGAAGGACGAGCCGCGCCTGCGAGAAGAAGCGCGCAACGAAGAGGTCGTGGACCGCCTGCTCACCTACGGCCAGCAGGTCGAAGGGCTGCTGCGGAACGCCTCGACCCACGCGGCGGGTGTCGTGATCGGGGACCGCCCGCTTGACGCTCTGGTGCCGCTTTATCAGGATCCGCGTTCCGATATGCCGGCAACGCAGTTCAACATGAAATGGGTGGAACAGGCCGGGCTTGTTAAGTTCGACTTTCTGGGTCTGAAGACGCTGACCGTGATCCAGAACGCGATGGATCTCATCTTCAAATCCGGGCGGCCCCTGCATGTGGCGGCGGATGGTACGGAGCTCTATGAACCCGCCGAAGGGGCGGAAAACCAGATCAACGCCATTCCGCTGGATGACGAGGCCACGTATAAACTCTATTCGGCGGCCAAGACAGTGGCGGTGTTCCAGGTGGAATCCTCGGGCATGATGGATGCGCTGAAGCGCATGAAACCGACCTGCATCGAGGACATCGTGGCCCTTGTAGCGCTGTACCGCCCGGGCCCGATGGAAAACATCCCAACCTATTGCGAGGTCAAGAACGGGCTGCGCGAGATCACGTCTGTTCATCCTCTGATCGATCATATCCTCGAGGAAACGCAGGGCATCATCGTCTATCAGGAACAGGTGATGCAGATCGCGCAGGTGATGGCCGGGTACAGTCTTGGTGGCGCGGATCTGCTGCGCCGCGCGATGGGTAAGAAGATCAAAGAGGCGATGGACGCCGAGCGCCCCAAATTCGAAAAGGGCGCGGGCGAGAATGGCGTGAATGCCAAGAAAGCATCCGAGGTCTTCGACCTGCTCGAGAAATTCGCGAACTACGGCTTCAACAAATCCCACGCCGCCGCCTATGCGGTAGTCAGCTACCAGACCGGCTGGCTGAAAGCGAACCACCCGGTCGAGTTCATGGCGGGCGTCATGAACTGCGATATTCACCTGACCGACAAGCTGGCCGTCTATTTCGAAGAAGTCCGCAAGGGGCTTGAGCTTCCTTATGTGCCTCCCTGTGTAAACCGCTCGCTGGCGACGTTCGACGTTGTGAACGGAGAGCTGGTTTACGCGCTGGGCGCGCTCAAGAACGTAGGCGTCGAGGCGATGAACCTTGTTGTCGAAGGGCGTGGGGACAAGCCGTTTGTGAACCTCTTTGACTTTGCCCGCCGGGTCGATTTGAAGAAGGTCGGTAAACGTCCGCTGGAAATGATGGCGCGGGCCGGGGCCTTTGATCAGCTCGACAAGAACCGCCGCCGTGTCTTCGAAAGTCTTGAACAACTGGTGCAGTACTCGGCGGCGATCCACGACCAGAAGAACTCGAACCAGGTGTCGCTGTTTGGTGAGGCCGGGGATGATCTGCCCGAACCGCGCCTTTCCGCGACGCCCGACTGGTTGCCGGCAGAACGCTTGAGCGAAGAGTTCAAGGCAATCGGCTTCTATCTTTCAGGCCACCCACTGGACGATTACATGCCTGCGCTGAAGCGCAAGCAGATTTTGACACTGGACGAAGTGACCGAAAAGGCGCGTTCCGGCCCTTTGATCGCCAAGATGGCCGGTGTCGTTGCCGGACGACAGGAGCGCAAGTCAGCGCGCGGTAACCGCTTTGCCTTTGCACAGCTTTCTGATCCGACCGGAGCTTATGAGGTCACGCTGTTCTCGGATACGTTGGAGAAATGCCGGGAATTTCTTGAAACCGGCGCACAGGTGGTTCTCACCGCCGAGGCGACGATGGAGTCGGATCAGTTGAAACTGCTCGGGCGATCCGTTGGACCAGTGGACTCGGTGGTGGCCGAGGCGGGCGCAACCGGGCTGCGCATCTTCGTGGATCAGCCGCAGGTTTTGCCCACCGTCGCCAGGGTTTTGGAAGACGCTGCCGGTGCAGCCAAGGGCGCGGCGAAGGGGCCGATCCATCTGTGTCTGCTTGACCCGGGCTTGCCGGGGGATGTGGAAATGGATCTGGGGCAGGATTTTCCGATCAACCCGCAGATCAAAGGCGCGATCAAATCGCTGGATGGCGTGATGTCGGTCGAGGAAATCTGACGTCCAACGGCTTGTTGCCAGAAGATTGCCACCAAGCTAGGCTGGAATTCTACCTATATTCATTTGGGTTAAGTCATGGGAGGACGCCAAATGGGGATTTCAGGAAGACGTCTGGGAATACTGGTCGCTGCAGCTGTGGCGTCACTGGCATTGTTGCCCGCAACACTAGCCTTGGCGGATAAGGACAAGCAGGAAGACGCGCTCAAAGGCGCTTTGATCGGCGCGGGCGTTGGTGCTTTGGTCGGCGATGGCAAGGGGGCCGCTGCCGGGGCTGTTGTCGGGGCCATCATCGGCGCCAACAAAAAGTGACCACCGATCCCAAAATAGGATCGATGCCCAATTTGAGAGGACTTGCCATGCGTTTTCACGGGTTCAAACTGATTTCGATGGTCGCTTTTATCGCTGCGCCGGGAATTGCGCTGGCCGATGACGAAGCGGACCAGATGATGCAGGAAGCGCTGCCGCTGATGTACCATACCTGCGCATCAGTCATCGAAGAGGCAGACGGGAATGACGAGTACGTCCTGGACGTGGTCGGAAAGATGACGGCCCTGTCTCTGTACAATCGCCAGATCGACATCGAACAATACGCCGCGTCCGAGGACGACAAAGCCAAGCTGCGCGAAACCTTCCTGGCCGCGCTGACCGAAGGATGCACCGGGGACGAGGATGCGCTGCTGGGCGGTGTTGTGGACAGTGCGGTGAAATCGACGCTGGGACTGTAACCCCTTAGTAATGCGGCGGGCGCTCGTCGCCGAATACAACGCCGCCGGACCCTTCCTGCGCGCGCTCAGCTTCGCGTTGCAACAGCATCTCAACCCTGCGGGTCAGGCGTTCAATCTCGGTTTGCTGCCGCGTGACGACTGCGTTCAGGTCTTCGATTGTTCGGGTAAGGTGGGCGATCTGTTCTTCCAGATGCTGCATGGGTGGCTCCTGTCTCTGGGGCTGGTCATAGCGACCCTGTGACGCCGTGGCCAGAGAAAGCGCGCCTTGCCCCGAAACAGACCATGGGATAGACCGCGCGCGGAACAAGAAAACTCCCAAGGACGCCCCACATGGCCAAGCCCAAGAAACAGCCCCGCCCCAAGGCCGAGACGCCGAAAGGGTTCCGCGACTATTTCGGCCAGGAAGTCACGCAGCGCACCGAGATGCTGCGGGCTATTGCGGACGTCTATCATCGGTACGGGTTTGACGCTCTGGAAAGCAGCGCGGTTGAGACGGTCGAGGCGCTGGGCAAATTCCTGCCCGACGTGGATCGCCCGAACGAAGGCGTGTTTGCGTGGCAGGAAGTGGACGAGAACGACAAGGGCGACTGGATGGCCCTGCGTTACGACCTGACCGCACCACTGGCGCGGGTCTACGCACAGCACCGCAACGATCTGCCGACGCCCTATCGCCGTTATGCAATGGGGCCGGTCTGGCGGAACGAAAAGCCGGGGCCGGGGCGGTATCGTCAGTTCTATCAATGCGATGCGGATACGGTCGGTACGGCTTCAATGGCCGCCGATGCCGAGATCTGCGCCATGCTGTCGGACACGCTGGAGACTGTGGGAATTCCGCGCGGCGACTATCTGGTGCGCGTCAACAACCGCAAGGTTCTGAATGGCGTGCTTGAGGCGATGGGTCTGGGTGAAGACGCAGCTGCCCGCGACAACGTTCTGCGCACCATCGACAAATTTGACAAGGTGGGCGAGCAGGGCGTGCGTGAGTTGCTGACCAAAGGTCGCCTGGACGCCTCGGGAGCGTTCATCGACGGTGTGGGGCTGAGCGATGATCAGGCCGAGCCCGTGATTGCGTTCCTGACCTCGAAAGCGGCGGATACCGTCGGCACGCTGGCCAACCTGCGTACCGCTGTAGGTAACAGCAAGATCGGCGCGGACGGAATTGCCGAACTGGAGCAGATCGGCGCTCTGCTCGATGCAGGTGGGTACCGATCGGATCGGATCGAGATCGATCCTTCGGTCGTGCGCGGTTTGGGCTACTATACCGGTCCGGTTTACGAGGCCGAACTGACCTTCGAGATTTTCGACGAGAAAGGCCGCAAGCGGCAGTTCGGGTCAGTCTCTGGTGGTGGACGTTATGACGATCTGGTCAAACGCTTCACCGGGCAGGAAGTGCCCGCAACTGGGATCTCCATCGGTGTCGACCGTCTGCTGGTCGCCTTGCGCGAAAAGGGCCGGATCGCCGCGCAGGCCACCGGCCCTGTGGTTGTCACCGTCATGGATCGTGACCGGATGGCAGACTACCAGGCGATGGTGGCCGAGCTGCGCAACGCAGGCATCCGGGCTGAGGTCTATTTGGGCAACCCCAAAAACTTTGGCAATCAGCTGAAATATGCGGACAAACGGAACTCTCCGATTGCAGTGATCGAAGGCGGTGACGAAAAGGCGGGTGGCATCGTGCAGATCAAGGACCTTATCCTGGGCGCGAAGATTGCCGAAAGCGCCACGCTCGAGGAATGGAAAGAACGCCCCAGCCAGTTCGAAGTGCCGCGTGGTGATCTGGTCGCCAAGGTGCGCGAAATTCTGAACAGTCAGGACTGACGCATGCCCAACCGCTCTCAGATTCAGGCCCGCGCCGCGATGATGCGCGTCCGGTTCGAGGCCGCCGGGGCGCAGGTGGTCGATCCGCCTTTGCTGCAATCGGCAGACTTGCTGCTGGATCTCTACGGCGAGGACATCCGGGCCCGGGCCTATGTGACCTCGGACGCGCTGCGCGGCGAACAGATGCTGCGCCCGGATTTCACCCTGCCCGTGGTGCAGATGCACATGAGCGAAGGTGCCGAACCCGCGCGCTACACCTATTCGGGCGAGGTTTTCCGGCGTCAGGAACACGATCTGGATCGCGCAAACGAATACATTCAAGTCGGGTACGAGGTTTTTGATCGCGACGATCCCGCCGGAGCGGACGCCGAGGTGTTCTCGCTTTTTGCGCTGCAGCTTCGTGGTCTGCCCCTGCGCGCAGCCACTGGCGATATCGGTATCCTGACCGCAGCCGTTCAGGGCCTGAGCACGACTGAACGGCGTAAGGCCGCGTTGATGCGGCACCTGTGGCGACCCCGCCGGTTCCGTGTTCTTCTGGACCGGTTTGCCGGACGCAAACCCGCTCCGGCGGGCCGGGACGCTTTGTTGGACGCGTCCGATCCGATGACATTTGAATCCCCCATGATCGGCAAGCGGCGCTCATCGGAAATCGAAGCCCGCATCGCGGCACTGCGCGAAGACCGCGAGACGCCTCCGATTTCGGACAGCGAACTGGCCGGTCTGGAGACGCTGCTGAATGTCCGCGAAACGATGCCTTTCGCGCTTGAGCGCTTGCGCGATGTGGCCGTTGATCTGCCGCAGATCACCCCTGCGCTGGATCGGCTCGAGGCGCGGATTGCCTCGCTTCAGGCGCGTGGGGTCGACGTGGAACGGCTGGATTTCGAAGCCGCCTATGGCCGGACATCCATGGAGTATTACGACGGGTTCGTATTTGGCTTCTACGCCGAAGGCCGTCCCGATCTGCCGCCCATCGCAACCGGCGGACGCTACGACGCGCTGACCCGGCAACTGGGCAACGGCGCGGAAATTCCCGCAGTGGGTGGTGTCCTGCGCCCCGACCTGATGCTCGAGATCGAGGAGGGTGCAAGATGAGCCTGAAACTGGGCGTTCCCTCGAAGGGCCGGCTGATGGAAAAGACCTTCGCCTGGTTTGAAAAGCGTGGCATCACCCTGTCGCGCAGTGGATCAGACCGCGAGTATTCGGGTAAGGTCGAGGGGATCGACAACGTATCGCTGATCCTGCTGTCGGCGGGGGAGATTCCGCGGGAACTTGCAGCAGGGCGGATCCATCTGGGCGTGACGGGAACGGACCTTGTCCACGAAAAACTGCCCCGCTGGGAACAACAGGTCGAAGAGATCGCGCCATTGGGGTTCGGAAATGCCGATCTGATCATTGCGACACCTGCCTGTTGGGTCGATGTGGACACGTTGGACGATCTGGATGCTGCAGCGGCGGCGTTCCGCAAGGTGCACGGCCACCGGCTGCGCATTGCCACCAAATATCATCGGCTGGTGCGTGAATTCCTGACCGAGGCGGGCGTGGCCGACTATACTCTGGTCGACAGCCAGGGCGCGACCGAAGGCACGGTGGTGAATGAAACCGCCGAGGCAATCGCGGACATAACGTCAACCGGGGAAACCCTGAGAGCCAACCATCTGAAAATCCTGTCGGATGGCCTGATACTGCAGTCGCAGGCGACACTTTGGTGCAGCCGCGTCGCGAGCTATGACGCTGACGACAAGGCCGTTCTGTCCGATCTGCTGGACCGGCTGGGCTAATTACAGCACACCAATCTCTGCCAGCGCGCGGTTCAGATCATCGGGCAGGGCATCGTCCTGCTCGCGTCCCTGTGGCAGATCGGCCGGAGTATCCTCGGGTTTCAGATAGCGCCAGCCCTGAAACGGGCGTTTCAGCGCGGTCTGCGTACGGTGTATCTCGGGGTCCAGCACGATGGCACAGCGGCGGATACCGTCTTCTCCGCGTACCTCGTCCAGCCGCAGGATGCGTTGGCGACACTGGATGACGCCCTTGATCACCCAATAGATTGATCCGCCGTTCAGAATTTCTTCCTCGCGCTTGGGCCACATACGGGTGACGTGGCGCGGGCAGCCGTCCTCATAAAGCGCTATGCGGCCGTCCTGCCACGCCATCAGCGTGTCGACGCTTTCCGAGCCGACGGATAGTTTTATGAGGTTTACGTACTTATCCACAGCTTTCCCACAGAGTCGTCCCGAAGTGCATCTTTATATTGTAGCTCGTAAGGCGCAGTCATCAAGGTGTTGTGGCAGGGGCAGGGTTTGGGGTAGTCTGGATACCTCTTTCAGTACAGGGAATCACCAATGAGCCGCTTTGCCGCCCCCATCGCCGAGCAGATCTGGGATATGAAATACCGCTTTAAAAAGGCGGATGGCACGCCCATCGACCAGACGGTCGAGGATTCCTGGCGGCGCATCGCCCGCGATCTGGCGCAGGTCGAAAAGGACCCGGCGCATTGGGAGCAGAAGTTTTTCGAGGCGCTGGAAGATTTCAAATACCTGCCAGCGGGCCGTATCACCGCAGGCGCAGGGACAGCGCGGCGTGTGACCCTGTTCAACTGCTTTGTCATGGGAACGGTTCCTGACAGCATGGGCGGCATTTTCGATATGCTGAAAGAGGCCGCGCTGACGATGCAGCAGGGTGGGGGGATCGGCTATGATTTCTCGACCATCCGACCGCGGGGCGCGGATGTGCACGGGGTCGCAGCGGACGCATCCGGTCCGCTGTCGTTCATGGATGTGTGGGACGCGATGTGCCGAACCATCATGTCCGCCGGATCGCGCCGGGGCGCGATGATGGCAACCATGCGGTGTGACCATCCGGATATCGAGCAGTTCATCACCGCCAAATCCGACCCGGCCCGTCTGCGCATGTTCAACATGTCGGTGCTGGTGACGGATGCCTTCATGGAAGCGGTCAAGGCGGACGGCCCGTGGGAGCTGGTGTTCGGCGACAAGATTTATCACACCGTTCAGGCGCGCGATCTGTGGAACAAGATCATGCAGGCGACCTATGACTATGCCGAACCGGGTGTGATCTTTATCGACCGGATCAACCAGGCCAACAACCTTAGCTACGTGGAAACCATCGCGGCCACGAACCCTTGTGGAGAACAACCGCTGCCGCCCTACGGCGCTTGCCTGCTGGGGTCGATCAACCTGGCGCGACTGGTGGCAGAACCGTTCGAACAAGGTGCCCATCTGGACGAGGCGGCGATGCAGGAACTGGTCGCCACGGCGGTTCGGATGATGGACAATGTGGTCGATGCGTCAAAATTCCCGTTGCCTGAACAAGCCGCCGAAGCACAGGCCAAGCGCCGTATCGGCCTGGGTGTGACCGGGCTGGCGGATGCTTTGCTGATGCTGGGCCTGCGTTATGGCTCGGACGAGGCGGCGCGTCAGACCGAGCGCTGGTTGCACGCAATCGCCCGCGCCGCGTATCTGGCGTCGGTGGGTTTGGCGAAGGAAAAAGGCGCATTCCCCCTGTTCGATGCCGAGAAATACCTGGCCAGCGGCACGATGCAGAAGATGGATGACGATGTGCGCGACGCAATCCGCGAACACGGTATCCGCAACGCTTTGCTGACGTCGATTGCACCGACCGGAACGATTTCCCTGTACGCCGGGAACGTGTCATCCGGGATCGAGCCGGTCTTTGCCTATGCCTACACGCGCAAGGTGTTGCAGAAAGACGGATCGCGAACCGAGGAAGAGGTCGTGGATTACGCCGTGCAGATGTGGCGCGACAAGTTCGGTGACGAGGCGTTGCCGGACTATTTCGTGAACGCACAAACCCTGACACCGCTGGATCATGTGAAGATGCAGGCTGCCGCGCAGAAGTGGATCGACAGCTCGATCTCCAAGACGATCAACTGCCCCGAAGACATCAGCTTTGATGCCTTCAAGGACGTGTACATGCAGGCCTGGGATCAGGGCTGCAAGGGCTGTACCACCTATCGCCCCAACGATGTGACCGGATCGGTTCTGACCGTCTCGGAAAGCTCGGACAAGGCACCCGGCGAAAGCGCCGATGCCCCACACGAAGCCGATGGCGGCGATGTCATTTATATGTCCGAACCGCTGGACCGCCCCCAATCGCTAGAAGGTTCAACATACAAGCTGAAATGGCCGGACAGCGAGCACGCGATCTATCTGACGATCAATGACATCGTGATCGCGGGCCGCCGTCGACCATTCGAGGTGTTCATCAACTCGAAGAACATGGAGCATTACGCCTGGACGCTGGCCCTGACCCGCATGATCTCGGCCGTGTTCCGGCGCGGTGGCGATGTGTCCTTCGTGGTCGAGGAACTGAAAGCGGTGTTCGATCCGCGCGGCGGCGCCTGGGTCAAGGGCAAATACATCCCCTCGATTCTGGCGGCGATCGGCGGTGTCATCGAGCAGCACTTGATCAACATCGGCTTTCTTGAGGGCGAAGGCATGGGCTTGAAGTCCGACCCGCAGGCACAGGTGGTGAACATGGACGCACCACGCGGAAAGGCCTGCCCGTCATGTGGCCAATTCGACATGGTGATGATCGAAGGTTGCATGACATGCCGGAGCTGCGGGCATTCCAAATGTGACGGATGATGCTTGAGGTGCGTTAGTTGTGTGGGTGACCATAAATAGCCCATAGGGTTGATTTTTACGCCCATATGAACGGTCTTTAATGCCCACAGATGCTTAAGACTCTGAAATAAAATAAAAAAGATTCCAGTGGAGTTTTGAGATTGTTCTGTGTTGGGCGACCATCGATAACATTCGCGCTATTGACCAAGACCAGAAAATCTCAAGACTGTGGCCATGGAATCAAACCGTCTCATACGCGTCACACGCAAAAGCTGACCAGAATGTTGTACTTGCCCAGCATAACCGCTCGGGCAGTTCCATGGCTATCGGATACCGAATTGATGAAAAACAAATCGCCTATCGAGGGGTCCCCTCAATACTCCGAATTGAACGCTCGATTCTCCCGTTTTCTGCTGGACTTCCGAAAGGAAAAACTCGCGCAGCAACTTGCCGGAGGAGACAAAAACCGTGACGAGATTACCCGCGGAGACTTTCAATCATTCAAAGCGCGGATGACTGAGGGTTTAGAACTAACCGATTACGATCTAGATCGTATTCACCGCCGAGTATTGTCTGTACTTCCCCGCCCCGAAGCGGGCTCGGTGCTACCAGACGAATGAAGCCGGAATGAGCAGCCTCATCTGACTGGTCCAGTTTGATTGTTAGTGCATTGTTGGCCTCTGATCCATGTGGATGATGGTTTCCGGGGCTGGTGGGCGATAACAATCAAACTGGACCAGTCAGATGAGGCTGCTCAGGCTCAGTGGACCAGTTCAGTTGGGGAGGCTCAGGTCAGCCGGTTCGCCCGTGTTCAATGTGATATGTCTGCGAAAGAGTTTTCTTCTTTTGTGCGTATTCCGCTTCAGGACCTCGCCAGGACCCGAGACAACGCGGTTGAGCAGATGCATCAGCTGTCCGGCATTCCTGCGGAGCGACTTACGCAGGGCGGATACAAACAGCTTGCCTTTCGCTACTACAAACATCGAGATGAAGAGTTACATTCAGAATTCGTTGCGGGCAATCGGGTAAGTTATTGCCCGCAATGCATCTTGAACGACATCTCGGACTGCCCTCAGTCGTTGAGAATGCCGGTTGGGAAGATCAATTGGGCTTTTTCACCTGTGAGAACTTGTCCCGTTCATTCCGTTCCTTTGGTCCGAGAGCCTGGGAGAGGCCGAGGCAATCTCTTTCTGGACTTGGCTGCCCATATGCCAGACGAAGCGCGATTGGCGAAGCTGGCCGAAATTGGGAAACAGAGGCGCGTCTCTGAACTGCAATCTTACCTTGAAGCCAGACTTGAAGGGTGCCCCGGGCCAGAGTGGCTAGACGGGCAGCTGATTGATCTAGCCTCACGTGCATCTGAAATGCTCGGTGCGTGTATCGTATTTGGTCCAAATGCAAATCTTCCAAGTCTATCGCAAGCGGATTGGGACTTGGCCGGGGCGGTTGGTTACGAGTTTACTCGATGTGGCCCTGAAGGCGTTCGAGAAGGGTTTGAAGCGGTGCAGAAGAAGACGCCATGCTCCAAGGTCCAAGCCGGGCCGCAAGGTGTGTTCGGTGTTCTTTATAAGTGGATTCAGTTCAAAAAAAACTGAAAACCGATTGGGCCATTTCGGGAGGTTTTCCGTGAACATATTCTGGAAACCATGCCAATTGGTGCGGGAACGATTCTGTTTGGAGAACTCGTTTTGCAGCGGCGGCGTCATTCTGTAGTGACACTGAGCCAGAAGTTTGGTGTGCCTCCCAGAACTGTTCAAAATGCGCTGATGGTCGCCGATCTGCTGCCTGCGGACTATGACGCGAAACGGGATTTCGGAGCCATTGACGTTGCACGTTCTGAAGACCTTCTCAGGAGGATGCGGCGTTCGGTTTCGATTTCTGAGGTTCCAAAGTATCTAGGCTGCAAACGACCCCAAGTGGCGCAGCTCATCGAAGCTGGGATGCTTAAACCAATCGCGGGCTGTAGAGATGGCCGAAGGAGCATTGCTCAGGGAGTTGACGCCAACGACCTGGACAGTTTTGTGAACCGCTTGCGAAGTTTCGGACAGCCCATTTCTGAACTCTCAGAGGGTGTGTTGGGAATTGCAAATGCGGCTGAAGCCTTGAAAGTGCCCGCTGTCAAGATTGTCGAACTGTTGCTCCAAAGGCAACTAACTCGAGTTGAGCTTCTCGACGAAGAACTGCGTTACCAATCTGTACTTGTTGACGTGGCAGAAGTGGGTGAAAAACTCGGTTGCCAAACTGGTTCTCCCGGGAAATCGATTTCGGATGTCGCGCGAAAGCTTGGCCTTTCTGCCACCTCAGTCGACTTCCTTCTTCGAACTCCACCAGACGGAATGGAACCGGTTCTGACAATTTGCGGACAAACTAGACACATGGGGCAGATGCGTGATCTTGTTAGCCCTGCTAGCGTGGACCGTTTCAAGGTGGACTACCAAAAGATCACCGACGTTGCGACGAGAATGGCAACAACAGTTCCGGAAGCCCGAAGGAAATTGAAATCTCAAGGGATCTTGCCAGTTTGGGAACCCAAAGCGGCGGGAGTGGAGCTCTACAGAACCTCAGAATTCTAGAAGAACAGACAGCTGAAGTAACAGCCGCCCTTCGGGGCGGCTTTTTTGTTGCCCAAATTTTTTTGTGGGCGACAATGAGTTGTCAAGATGGGCGAAGTGGCCGCGGCATAATCAAGGGTGATATTAAATATTAATGAAAATCAATTTGTTATTATTTGGAGCCTGCCGATTATGGGTTATTTATACCCAACGGAACATTAGTAATCAGACCAACTTAATGGGCCAGATCCACTCTTCGCTCACGCCGGCTTTTGTCCCAATACCCCTGACGAGGGACAAATTTCGGTTACACTGCACCGCGATGACAAGGTCGTGAAGCTGACTGTGGCCGATGACGGAAAAGGCCTAGACCCCGACCACAGCGAGGCAGCTTTTGGGCGATTTTCACAACTGGAGCACTCCGAAGGCAGCGGGCTGGGCCTGTCCATCGTTGCCGCCGTCGCACAGCGTCACGGTGGGCAGGTTTCAATCAACAAAGCCGCGCGTGGCGCAAGCCTTACGCTCGAGCTTCCTTGTGTTCCGTAAACTCTGACCGGGTTTCAACGTTGCCCACCCTGCCCATCTAACTGGTCCATTGCATCACCGGACATGGTTCTATCGAGATGATAGTTTCACACACAGGCGCACGTTAGCCCCGCGTAACCGAGGTGGTTCTTTGTATGGCCGTTCTGCCGAATAGATGGCCGCAGTACTTCTTTTCGGCATGATGTCAACGTGCCAGAGCTTTGGGTAACCGTCCAGCCAACGCCCGCTGAACAACGGCAAACCTCGGGGTGTGCGCGATTTCCTCAAGTGTCGCGACCCAGAGCGGAACCTCAAAATCCGGAACTGCATCGTCCGACCTGCGAAGCCGGGCGTCCGCGTCGCCAATGAATGTGGGCAGAAAGGTCTTGCCCACGCCCGAAGCCGCCATCTGCTGGAGGACCAGAAAACTGTCTGCTCCGTTGGTCATTTCGTCAGCATTCACGTGTTCCGCCATCCATTTAGCCGGGAGAGAGCGGCTTAATGCGCCATCAAGCCTCATCCATTTTTGATCTGGGGAACCATCATCATAAACTCCGAACGACAATGTACCCGAGCGTTCCCCAACCAGACCCTCGCCAAGCTGAACCGATGGGCGCACGGCAATGTCTGCAGTCAACCGGGGCAGATCATGGTGGCTGTTTCCACTCAACAAAGTCAGTTCCAAGCCGGGGTAAAGATTTGAAATATCAGTCAGTATTTTTGGCAGCACAAGCTGGCAGAGGCTGTCAGTGGATGCAATGCGCACGCGACCGACAGGGGACCGGTTTGCACCCACAATTGCCCGCTCCACCGAAAGGACCGCGTCTTCAACGCCTTCCATGGCAGAAAGAACTGCTCGGGCCTCGGGGAGCGCGCAATATCCCGACGGGCTTTTCTGAAAGATAGTGCAGCCATTTCGCTGTTCGAACGCGGCCACTCTGCGCAGGACCGTTGCATGTGTGACACCCAAGGCAGACGCCGCTGCATTCAACGATCCGTATTTGGAGACGGCAAGCGCGTATCGGATATCATCCCAATTGTCGTTGTTCATAAATTAACAGGGGACGACGAATAACAAACAATTACAAGAAAATTCGTTCAAGCTAACATTCGGTGTATTGAACAGGGAGAAATACCATGATGAAGAAAATTACGATTGTCGCGGCAGGTCTTTTGTCAGTAGCCGCAATAGGAACAGCCATCGCCCAGGAAAGTCAGAACCCGGCTGTAAAAGCTCGGACCTCAATCATGAAGCTTTATGCCTTTAATCTGGAAACACTCGGCGGAATGATAAAGGGAGAGGTGGAATACGATGCCGAGGCGGCAACTCGGGCTGCCAACAATATTGTCGTTCTGACGCAGATCGATCAATCCGCAATGTGGCCGGCTGGTTCCGACAATGCGTCCGACCCCGCCACCCGTGCCCTGCCCGCCATCTGGGAAAACTTTCCCGACGTCGGAGCCAAAGGGCAAGCGATGGCTGAAGCCGCCGTTGCGATGCAGGCTGCGGCAGGACAAGATGTGGAAGCCGTGAAAGCGGCGATGGGACAATTGGGCGGAGCCTGTACGGCATGTCACAAGGCATACAGAGCGCCAGAAAACTGATGAGGCACTGAAGGTGCGGCGTTTCTTTCGATTGGCCGCTGGTGTCGTCGTTTTGGTCGGGTTGGCCGGTGTTCTGCTGACTCGACCGCAAAGAGTGGATCCGGCGCAACTGAATGATGTCACCGCCGATCTCGCCAGAGGTGAAGCTGTTTTCTATGCAGGCGGGTGTGCGTCCTGCCACTCACCACCAGATGCCACCGGAGAGGAGAAGCTTAAACTCGCCGGAGGGCGTCGGTTTGAAACGGATTTTGGCACATTCATAGCCCCCAATATTTCCAGTGATCGAGAAGCCGGAATTGGCTCATGGTCTGCGCTGGATCTGGCCAACGCCCTGCTTCATGGCACGGGTCCCGAGGGGCAACATTATTACCCGGCTTTTCCTTATACGTCTTACGCCAACATGACCTTGGAGGATGTTGCCTCTCTTCATGCCTTCCTCGGCACCCTGTCAGCTGTCGCCGTGGAACGTAACGCGCATGAGGTCGGCTTTCCATTCAGCATTCGACGAGGGCTGGGGGGATGGAAGCTTTTGTACCTGCAACCAGGCTGGGTGGTTGAAGGCGATCTGACGGACCAACAAGCCCGAGGCCGATATCTGGTCGAAGCGTTGGGACACTGCGCTGAATGCCACACGCCGCGAAATGCCTTCGGTGGTCTGCAACGTGATCTGTGGCTGGCAGGCGCGCCAAACCCAAGCGGCAAGGGTCGCATCCCCGGCCTGACCGCCGACCAGCTTGATTGGTCTGAAGCTGACATAGCGGAATACCTGAGATCCGGTTTCACACCGGACTATGACAGCGCGGGTGGTGAAATGGCGGAAGTCATCGAGAACACATCACAGCTTACAGATGACGACCGTTTGGCGATTGCCGCCTATCTCAAAGCCGTTTCCCTGCCGTCCGTTGCGCCTGTGCCGGAGTAACTGCCGTTCGAGGAAAAGGGTCTTTGGTATCGGGAAACCGCCCCTGTGATGCGCCCCGAAACTAACGGTGGTTCAAAAGGCCACAGGATCTTAGCTAAGACGCTCGGCTTGATATTCGTCAGACCTAAGCCCGATGTGGGAAAGCCTGACCAAGGGTAGCCTGCCTTCAGTATCAAAAATCGCGTCAAACGGCATTGGAGGCGGATATGAAAGCCCAAAAAAAGTTAGGTCAACTTCTAAGCACAGTGGCATTGGCTTCGTTGATTGCAGCGACGCCTTACGTGCCAACGTTTAACGCTGACGGTCGCCTTCAGTTTGAACCGGTCTACGCGTTCGCTAAAAGCGGCAAGGGCAAAGACGGGGATGATCGCGACGATGACCGGGATGACAACTCGGGATCGGGTAATAGCGGCCGTGGGGGTGACCGCGACGATGGTCGCGACGACGACCGGGATGATGATCGCGACAATGACAGGGATGACGATCGAGACGACGACCGGGATGATGATCGTGACGACAATTCAGGATCAGGCAAAGGCGGTCGTGATGATGACGACGACGATGATGACTCAAAGCGCTCCAACAGGGGCAGCGGTAAAAAGGATCGGTCTCAGACCGGTGGCAGACCAACAGGTTCGGCCGGGATAACGAAGGTTGAGACAAATGCGAGCGGCATCGAAGTTCGTTACGCCGACGGAACCAAGGAAGAGATCGAAAACGGCCGCTATGAAAGAAAGAATGCGCAGAACCGAACCGTCGAGGAGCGTCCCGCGACTGGTGCCGACGTCTCACGACTGCGGTCTTTGGCGAACGGCATCTCAATCAACAACGTACGCTCAAGTGGCCAAGGCGGCGCATCTGGCAGCCGCCCCACGAAAATTGAACGCCAAGGCGACAACATCGAAGTGAACTACGCCAATGGGTGGAAAGAAGAGATCGAGTTTGGGCGCTATGAACTGAAAGATCCGTTCAACCGGACTGTTGTTGAAAGAAACGCAACCGCCTCGGATCGCCGCAGATTGCAGGCAATCGCAAATTAACCAAAAGCTCGGGAAGTAGTTCCCCAGGCGGTCTCTCATCCGCAGAGACCGCCTTATTCATCGAAGACACGGCGATTAGTCTCCTCTGTTCCAAGCATCGTGCGCTATCAAAGCGGCCTCCACCCGATTTCTCGCATGAAGTTTGGACAGGATCGCCGTCATGTAGTGCTTCACGGTTTTCTCCTGAAGACCCAGCCCTACGGCGATTTCCCTGTTGCTCAACCCCTTGGCCACATGGCGCAGGATTTCCTCCTCGCGATGCGTGAGATCATTCAGGATGTCTCTGTTTTTGCGGGCACCGTTTTCGCTGTTGATCTTAAGCAGCACGCGTGAAGCCAGACCCGGCGAGACAAACCCATCACCCGCAGCAATGCTGCGCAGAGAAGTTGTCAGCTCGCTCGCTGTCACGCCCTTGACAATGTACCCTATGGCTCCGGCTTCCAGTGCATCCGCAACGTCACTGCTGTTTTCCGAGACCGTCAGGATCGCAATGAAGGGTGGGTTTGTCATTGCCGCAATCTTGCGTGTTGCACTTATCCCGCCTCCCGGCATCGAGAGGTCAAGAATGGCGATGTCTGGCTGATGCGTTCCGACGAGCGCTATCGCCTCTTCCGCACTTGAACCGGCGGCGAGAACCTCGAACCCGTCGGCCTCATCCAAGGTACGCTGCAGGCCGTCCCTGAAAATCGGATGATCATCCGCTATAACGACAGATGTGGTCATAATGCACTCATCTTTCTGGGAAATAATGTCATTGCTATTGTGGTGCCGTTGCCGGGACGCGACGATACACTGAACCTGCCACCGATGCTCTCGACCCGATCTCGCAAGCCCAACAATCCCTGCCCACCATCGTCGCGCAAAACGGTTTCGTCTGAAGTGTCAAACCCGGGTCCGTCATCGCTGACCTGAATGACGATGCGGTCACTTTGCACTTCACTGGTGACCGTGCATCGGGAATCCGGGGCATATCTTGCTGCATTGGAGAGTGTTTCCTGCAAGAACCGAAAAACACACAACTTGTCGGACAGTGACAATTCCGGCGACTGGTGCCCTTGAAACGAAATCTCCGGCCGCAGCGGGCTGTGTTCCGAGTGATCTTCAACGGCCCTCTTCACGACATCAATGAGCGTAAGGTTATCGATGTCCGGAGCCGACAGCCCCCGCGACAATGCACGAATTTCTGCAAGGGACTTCTGCAAGGATTGATGAATTTCTTCGGCCTCTTTGGGCTTGGCAGACCCTTCGGGAAACGCTGCTTCCAATCGAAGGGCGGCCAGAGACAGGTACTGAGCGGGACCATCATGCAGTTCGGCACCAAGCTTCTTGAGAAACCGATCCGTCTGCGTGGCATATCTTTCCGACGCTTCGACGACACGCGACCGCAACTGGGCGTTCTGCTCGGCCATCTGTTCGCTTTCTGCAAGGCGCTTTTCCAGAAGACGCCCCTGTCGCTGAATTGTGTTGTCGCCAATTGCAACAATTGAAAACAACACGATCGTGCTGGCCACAAATGCCGAGCCGACAACCAACCAGCTTGTTATTCTTGCCTTGGCAAGGTCCAGTTCCAGTTGATCAGCCCTTTCGTAGAACTCGGCAACCGCAATGATTTCGCCGGACCAAAGCTCGCGAATGGGGCTGTACACTTCAAGCAAAGGTATCCCAAGGGCCGCTTCGGCGGCGCTTTCGGCATGATCAAGCTCTTCAAAAGAGCCGGAGATTTTTCCGCCCCAAGCTTGCTTCAAGTCGTCGGTCAGGCTGAACCGGCTGCCAATTATCGCAGTGTCCGATGCGTGGGCAATGACACCTCCTTGTTTCCAGAATTTGTAGGAGACAACGCGGTCGCGCATTGGCTGGGTCATGAATATCTCGTCCAGTGCCCGGCTTGCCTGCTCCGAAATTCGGTCGCCGTGCGCCAATTCCTGACTGAGGGGGGAAACGATGCTTTCCATATAAAGCGCGGCAGAGTTGGCGGAGTTCTGGACGACAGCATTCTGAATTCGATTTGACACCCAGACCCCAACTATCGCGGTGGCAGTGCCCATCACGGCAATACTGGCCGCAAGAAAAACTCGCGACAGCGACCAATTGCCAATTGTCAGGTCAGCTATTTTTCCTCTCATTGTGAAATCGACTATGAACTACAATCTCTTACCGCACCACAGACCTTGGTCTTACGTGAACTGGCTAAACCCCGGAACTTGCGTTTTGTCCCGGCTACGAAACATAGGGGCCCTCCAAACGCTTCAATTCTTCAATCTTGCTCGGAATGTCAGCGATTGGAGACTCGGAAGGTTTATGTCTGTTCACCATCGCGACAGCACTGACTTAGATTTAGTTGTACGCATCCCATCGAAACGGGACGTTGGCGCGCCCACAGTGGCGATTTTGAAGAAAAACCGCATCGCTGTGCTGGATTGGGCTATCGTGTTCCACGAAGCCTAAATCAGCGACCTTCTAATCATGAAGATGTGAGACAATGACGAAACAAGCCGTGGTGCTCGACAGTACTCTGACTTGCCCTGAATGTGGGCACGTCGAAACCGAGAAAATGCCAACAGACTCTTGCCAGTGGTTCTATGAATGCAAGTCATGCAAGGCCGTTTTGAAGCCGCTGGAGGGCGATTGTTGTGTTTTCTGCTCTTACGCGACGGTCCCATGTCCGCCAATCCAGTTGGGGGATGACTGCTACAGTTAGTATCGCATATGGGGCGGCAACTCTGGGTCAGTCGATGTTGAAACGTTACATGCGCGCCCAAAACAAAGGTCACTTCGCTTGGCGGTGGTCCGCCAGTTCCGGATGTTTGTAGGCCTCGGGGTATGTCATTGGTTTCGTGGGGCCAAGGGGTACAACACCATTCCAGCTTCGACCAAAATACCCTTGGCGGCAGTGTTCAATTGAACCGCTGTTTTCCACGCCCGGCACGGAATGCGCCCGGCAAAGCCAGCGCCATAGGTTCGGGTAGTCAAGGATCTTGGCACCGTTGAGCTTCATACGCAGGTAATAGACCGGGTCGTGTCGATACAGCGTCGGAAACAGGCGAAGGTCTGCTTCGGTGAAATGATCGCCCATCAGAAACATGCGACCGTCGCTGGCAAGGCGTGTGTCAAGCTGTGACAGAGTGTCAAAATAGGCGGTGAAAGCCGCCGCATATACGCTTTGATCAGACGAAAATCCGGCTTTATAGGCACCGTTGTTGATATTGACGTAAACCAGCTCGTTCAGCTCGTCGATTTCTGTCCGAATGGCCGGATCATCCGGGTAAAGAACCGGCCGCGCATCGTTACCGTGCGGACTGCCCAGTTCGACCGCATTGCGATCCAGCATGCGAATGATCTCGGCGCTTTCGTTATTGACGATGCGTTTTGACTTTTTATCGTACAAGATTGGAACCGATTTTTCTTCAGAACTTTCTGCCCGATATATGTCGCGCACCAGTCTGAAACCTTGGCCAGTGCCGGTTTCGGCGGTGCATTCCGGAAGTGTTGTTCCAGTCAGCGAAGCCACGAGGTCAGGTGCGAATTGCCAGTGGTTCGGGCCTTCAGGGTCTTCTTCGTCTGTTCGGTTGGGAAACACCACATCCATCGAAATACCGCCCTGCAGCCCCAACACGTTGCGGGCCAGTGTAACCCGGTGGCACCATGGACAGTTGAGCGCGACAAACAGGTGATACCTACCCGGTTCTGCGGAAGAATCAGTGTCGCCGATGGCATGTCGGAAACCGCTTACGCCGCGCACGAATTCCCCTCGGGCGCGGCGTAGCTCGGCATTTGACTGGTCTTTCTGTTTTGAACGGTCCGTCATTGGTCAAGCTTCACCCTCTCAGACGGTGGTGCAGAATGATAGGCACCGCAAGCTCTTCTTCATCATTCAGATGGCGTTTAAGAAAGGCTTCGATCACTTCCGACGTATCGCGCAGCGCTCCGACCTCTGAACGTGCCTGGGCCTCATCCAGATGGATCAGCTTGATCGCCCGATTGGCTGTTCGGGTGTATTGATCAAGGACCAGATCAAGATCAGCATGATCCGTTTCCAATACCTCCAGGCCTGCATCAAAGCGGGGGTCTGCCGCAGAGAGTTCCGGAAAATAGCTGCGGTCTTCCCAGCCGTGATGGCCGTGCAGATTGCCGACAAGCGCGTTACCATAATAGGACAAACGGGCGGCGTACGCGTCGGGTGACACCGTTCGGTCCAGAAAATGCTCGGCATCGGTCCGAACCAATTCGGCAAGACGGCGAAACATCTGGTGAGCGCCCAGCCAGTGCAGCGTTTTCTCTTTGAAGCCGGGATGGGAGTCCCAACTGTCGCGCGGATATTTGTCGAGCAAGATCTGCATCTCGCCCGACATGTTTTCGGTGCGGATATTGTGGTTATCAAGCATGAGCTTACTCCTTTCCGCAAGGATGTGTGGCCCAAATGTTCCGACCGTTAGACCCACGGCTGCACAGCCACTGTCTATGTCCGCACACCGGCAAAGCAAATTTCACTCAAATCCGCGAAATTGCGTTTCCAGGTCCAAACACCGCGCAGATTGAATTCGTTCGACGATGCACAATCGCAGGCTCTTGCCAACACTTGCACCAATGCGACACTCGCGCCGAAGTAGCGCGCAAGCTTCTCTGCGCCGACTTGTACATCAAGCCTTTTCCGCAACTTAGGTTCCTGAGACGCAACGCCGGATGGGCAATTGTTGGAATTACCCAAAGCTCAATTTTTTTTCACAAGTAACCTTGTATCAAGCTCAATGACGGCCTTCCTACGTTTGAGGAGTTTTAGACGAACCGCGGAGTTACACTGGAGGAAAACACAATGAATACTGCGTTTTCGTACGCCTGCAAAGACTGCGACGGCATGGAAACCTGCCCCGGCAAGGTCGTGGCTTCTACAGAAGATGAAGTATGGAAATTGATGGAACTTCATTCTGTGATCGCGCACGGAGAAGATCCGAGCACTTGGGATGCTGAGACACGCGATTATCTAGGCAAGCTGATAAAAACTCACGACTTCGGCAAATAGTTCGCATTCAGCGAAGTGTTGGGATCAGTACGGGTCCACCCCAGCCCGAATACATGCCAAAGAATCTTCGTCCCAATTCCGAGTTCACTGGAACGTTAATGGTAGCGGTTCACTTGCTGCTGCATTTGGGTGCAAAGACGCAGGATACGAACCAATGGGCGAACGAAACCTGCTGTGTGTGAGGTCTGTGCAAACGTGGCGTTTGAGGTCTGACGAAGCATATCGATCTCCTGTGTCTGACCTTACGTTAACCGCCACCACAGGAGAGGTCTGTGAACTAGGACACAGACGTTTGCCAATCGCTTTGGAGGCCACCGACGCAGCGTGATTGGTATGTAAGGCGAGGCTCAACGAAGTCGAACAGCCAGATCCCTTGCGGAGGTTTTTTTAAAGCTTGCCTATAAGCTGGAAGCAACAAGTTTTGCCATTGGCCTTCAATCTGCTTGCTGTCGCTTTGGCGTTCAGCATTCTTTCTGATTTTCCTCCGGTCCCCACTGGGAACAATCGATTTAAGTCTTTCAAAATGATATACTGCTAAAGCTTGTTAGCCGGGAGATCAGA
Source organism: Ruegeria sp. BG6 (assembly GCF_056538465.1). Taxonomy (NCBI): domain Bacteria; kingdom Pseudomonadati; phylum Pseudomonadota; class Alphaproteobacteria; order Rhodobacterales; family Roseobacteraceae; genus Ruegeria; species Ruegeria sp. BG6. The sequence continues at coordinate 86,446 of NZ_JBQFTB010000006.1, forward strand.
ATGGAACGGCGTCTTGCCACAGTGCTTGCGACGGACGTTGTCGGATACTCCGCGTTGATGCAACGCTCTGAAGCGGACACAGTTAAGCGCCTTAAGCGATTGCGGGATATCGTCAGCGATCTGGCGGAGCGTCATGGTGCTCGGGTCATAAGCTGGGCTGGTGATGGAGCGTTGGCGGAGTTCACCAGTCCGGTTTCAGCGGTCCGAGGGGCCTTTGAATTGCAGCGTGAACTATCGGCCCCTCATAACGCACAGGAAATCGGCCTCCAGTTGCGGATCGGCATACATCTTGCCGATGTGATTGTTGATGGGAAAGATCTTCTGGGAGACGGTGTGAATATCGCCGCGCGTATTCAGGCAGAGGCCCAGCCGGGCGGAGTTCTGGTTTCAAGCGCAGTATTCGAACAAGCCAAACGTGGGGCGCAGGTGCGGTTCATGCCAATGGGTCACCGGCGTTTCAAAAATATTGAAGAGGCAGTCGAACTTTATGCCGTCGAGGGAGACCTCGGACTGCACAGTTGCATGCTTACGAAAGGTTTGCCTCAATCTCAGGCTGCCAAGCCTCAGCAACGCGATAACGGTGTTATTGTTCTTCCGTTCCAGAACCGCAATATCGATCCAGAGCAGCAGTACTTTGCGGAAGGTTTTACAGAAGACGTTATCACAGAGCTTTCCCGCTTCACCGAGTTGTTCGTGATTTCACGAAATGCCAGCTTCTCGTTGGAAGGACGCGATTGCGCGCCAGAAACGGTATGTAGCGAAACGGGTGTTCGGTATGCGGTTGAGGGGGGCGTAAGGGTTTTGGGAAACCGCGTGAGGATTTCCGCGCATCTTTTTGATGCGGCTCGTGGTGCGCAGGTTTGGTCCGAAAACTACGACTGCGACGTGCACGAATTGTTCGATGTTCAGGACGATATGGTTGCCAAAATCTCGGCCGCCGTCGCGGGTCGCGTCGAGCGGCAAGCGGAAAAATCTGCCCGGGAAAAACCTACGGAAGACATGGCGGCTTATGATTGCTTGAAGCGAGGGCTTCACCATCACCGCATTGGCGGGGTCACACGCGAGAATGCCGAATCCGCCATTAAGTGGTTTAATAGAGCCTTGGAAAAAGATCCGGCGTTCGGTCGCGCTCAGGCATGGCTGGCCTGTGCTGTAGCAACGCGGGACGAATGGCTTGGGATAAAGGACGAAGACCGCTACTGGGAAATGGGGCGGCGCGCTTTGGAACTGGACTGTAATGATGCTGAAGTGCATCGGATCATGGGGTCACTGTCCCTGTACAAAGAGGACTTTGACAATGCGCTTTATCATTACACGCGCGCGCTCGAGATTACGCCAAACCACGCGTACATAGTGGCGCACGCGGGCAATGTTCACAATTATCTGGGCGACGGAGAAAAGGGGTTGGTCTTCCAAAGGCGCGCCGAAGCTCTTGACCCGTTCCTTCCAGAGTATTGCCGGGAAGTGGGCGTCATTGCGCATTATGTTTTGGGGGACTGGGAAGCCTGTTTTCAGGCAGCAACAGCATTCCCACGAAGGACCCGGCGCGCAGCTGCATATCGAGCCGCTGCTGCCCTGCATTTAGGCGACCCAGAGCGGTTGAATCGCGCCATTCGACGATTGGCCACGATTGATCCGGAATTCGACATAGAAGGGTTTCTTTCTGTCGAACGCTTCCAAGACAAGCGGCGCAATGAGCAGCTTCGGGAAGAGATGTACCAGGTGCTGGCTATTATGAACAACGGTCTATTGCGTGCGGTCGTGTGACAAACCTCCGAAACGCGGCAAATTCACCTTTGCAAGCCCGCAGTATAGTCAGATAAACGGAATGTGTCGACGCCATAGGCCGGATGCCCAGAGATGAAAGCCGCATTGACCCCTGCGTTACAACCGGTCGCCAGCGTCAGATTACAGATCTCCATGAGGTGCTAGGCGAGCGGGATTGATTGAAACAGATCTTCTGGCGCACCCGTGGCACGGCAAGCCGCGCGCGTGACTTCGACCACTTCAAAGGCCCTGTGTGCAATACGTGGATGCGGGCTGAAGGTAACAGCATTCCGGGCGTTGGCGGCGGAAACGCCGATCACCGGCGATGTCATCGCCGGGTTAGTCATGGGGATCAGAGACGAGATCACACCGGCAGGTTTGGCATGAACGTTGTTTGGTGGTCGTCTGAAGATGGCCGTGCCCGCGCAGCAGCCGATGGTGCGGCGGTCGCATCCAGCCGACAGGCGTTTTTTTCGGCTGCGATGTCGTTTCGATCCATGTGCGCCTGAAACCGGACACCCGCGGTATCATCACGGCAGCCGACTTACAGGCGATGAAGCCCGGTTCGCTGTTCGTGAACACGTCGCGGGCCGGTCTGATCGGACCCGGCGCGCTGTTACAAGCGCTCAATAACGGCCGCCCCGGAAATGCGGCAATTGACGTGTTCGACACCGAACCGCTGACCGATCCTGACGACCCGTTGCCGTCGCATCCCAACCTGATCGCAACGCCGCATATCGGTATTGTGACCGAAGATGAGTTTGACCTGCAATTTGCGGATATCTTTGATCAGGTGAACGCCTTTGCCGAAGGCGCTCCGATCCATATGATCAATCCCGAGGTCTGGACCAGCGCAATATAAGATTGGCCGCGATGGGCGCCCCAATGATCACCAGCACAATCCGCGTCAGGTGATGAGTGATCACGAATCCCAAATCCGCGCCTGAAACAATGGCCAGCACAGTCATCTCGGCCTGACCTCCGGGTGCAAAAGCAAGGAACGCCTCGACAGGGCGACCCAGCCCGAGTGTGGTGACAACAGCCGTAAAACCCGCAGCCAAGATGGCAAGAACAACGACATAGGCAACGCCGGCGGCAACGACGCGGCGCAATTCGCCCCATGTGACGCCAACGAATTTCACTCCGATCCCGCACCCGATGAAGAACTGCGCAGCCAGAATAGCTTCACGCGGAGGACGGGAGTGGATGAAATCCCCCAAGGACAGAGCAGCGGTCAGGATCATCGGCCCGAGGATGGATGCGCCGAACAACCCAACTCGCTCACCGCCTTTCCAGCCGACCAAGGCGGCCAGAACCATGAGCAGAATTTCGTGCGCCGGCAGATTGCTTGCGGGCTGCCCGATGGGGTTGGTCAGCTCAGCATCGTAGAACACTGTCAGAAACAGCGGTGCCAAAGTAACAATAATCAGAACGCGTGTACCGTGGATCAGGGAGAGGGTGCGTGGATCGGCGCCGGCTTCGGTCCCGAAGATGATCATATCCTGCAATCCGCCCGGCATTGCGGCGTAGAATGCGGTTTTCTCATCGAACCCCCACACTTTGCGAAAGAACGGAACCCCGACCAGCGCGATCAGAATGATGAAGAAAGGGATTAGCATGATCGATGCCGCCATCTTGGGCAGTTCGGCGAACAGGGCAGGCGTGATCGAGGCACCAACAGCGACACCCAGAATGGTCCGGGCTGCGATAGAAACCTGACCAAACCCTTCCATTGGTGCGTGGGCCAGTGCCGCAATCAGGCAAGCGGTCATTGGGCCGAACAAAAACGGCAGCGGCAGGTCCAGCGACCAGAAGACCGCTGTGCCGAACACCGCGAGGCCAAGGGTCGTCGACCGCTTCACGAACAGCGAAGTCTGGTTTCCTGAGGTGGGCAAAGGTTGGTTTCCGGCGCTGTTGACTCGCAATGTATCCAAATGTATACAAATGGACGCAATATGCAAGTGTGAGTGTTATGACTATTCAGGACGACCCATTACAGCCCGGCCCGCAAGGCAGCTCTGCCTATCAGAGATTGCTGGACGAGATCCGCGAAGGGTCGTTGTTGCCTGGTGAACGACTGCGGGAGATTGAGCTGTCCGATCGGCTGGGCGTCAGCCGAACGCCGGTCCGCGAAGCCATCCGTCAACTTGAGGCCGACGGGTTGGTCACGCATGTCCCACGATTGGGCGCGACGGTCCGCAGCCTGGATTACGCCGAGGTCATGGAACTGTACGAGATGCGCGCCGTGCTTGAAGGCACTGCAGCGCGCCTTGCTGCGCGGGCCGCGTCGGACGTGGAACTGGACGAGCTTGAGGTTTTGAATGAGCGTCTGGCCGAGGCGGGAACAGGTCCGGATGCGGCGCGGATCAACCGGATTTTTCACGCAACGCTACTGGATGCGGCCAAGAACCGGTTTCTGGCAAAATCCATGCTGTCCTTGCAAAAGGCTTTGTTGATCCTTGGCCCATCGCAACTGCTGGACAGCGATCGGGCTGGGGCTGCCGTGGCCGAACATCGCCGTATCATGGCCGCCCTCAAAACACGTGACGGGGCGGCAGCCGAGACGGAAATGCGAGCGCATATCCAGGCTGCGCAACGCATGCGCATTCGCGCATTGCAGGAACGAGATCGCACCAGCGATCAAGGCCAATAGGACAACCGGAAATGGCACCTCAAACCGAAGCTTATGATATTGCAGTGATCGGCGGGGGAAATGCCGCCCTCTGCGCCGCGATGACGGCAGCCGAGGCGGGTGCCCGTGTCCTGATCCTGGAGGCAGCGCCGAAACCCTATCGCGGTGGAAACTCGCGCCACACCCGCAACTTTCGCTGCATGCACTCGGGCCCACTGGGCCCGCTTGTCGAAGCGTATGGCGAGGACGAATACCTGTCCGATCTTTTGAAGGTGACCGACGGACAAACTGACGAGCGTCTCGCACGGCTGGCGATCCGCACTTCCGAGGAATGCCTGCCTTGGATGGAAGAACACGGGGTCCGGTTCCAGCCGTCGCTTTCGGGGACCCTGTCGCTGGCGCGAACAAATGCGTTTTTCATGGGTGGTGGCAAGTCTCTGGTTAATGCGTATTACAGAACAGCGGCAGGGCTGGGCGTTGAAGTGCTGTACGAGGCTGCCGTCACCCATCTGGAACTGAATGGCGACAGGGTCGAATGGGTCGACTATACCCACGAGGGGCAGTCCCACCGCATCGCACCGAAGGCCGTCATTGTCGCCTCGGGCGGGTTTCAGGCCGACACCGATTGGCTGACCCGTGCCTGGGGACCGGCGGCGCAAAACTTCCTGATCCGTGGAACGCCCTATAATCGCGGTGTGGTGCTGGCCGATCTGTTGGATCAGGGTGTCGAGAATGTCGGCGACCCGACCCAATGCCACGCCGTTGCGATCGACGGACGCGCGCCCAAGTTTGACGGTGGCATTGTCACCCGTCTTGACTGCGTGCCGTTCTCCATCGTCGTGAACAAGAACGCCGAGCGGTTCTATGACGAGGGCGAGGATGTCTGGCCCAAGCGTTACGCGATCTGGGGTCGTCTGGTGGCAGCTCAGCCGGAACAGGTGGGCTACGTGATCATCGACGCCAAATCGCTGAACCTGTTCATGCCGTCTGTTTTCCCGCCGCTTCAGGCTGATACTCTGGATGAACTGGCCGACATAATGGACTTGCCTGCCGGAAAGCTGAAGGCAACGGTCGCCGAATTCAATGCCGCCTGTGGCGACGTCAGCGGCTTCCATCCAACCGAGCTGGACGGAGTTTCCACATCCGGCCTGACACCACCAAAGACAAACTGGGCCCGCCCAATCTCGGAACCGCCGTTCTATGGCTACTCGCTGCGCACCGGTGTGACCTTCACCTATCTGGGGCTCAAGGTCGACGAGACGGCACAGTGTTCGACCCCTAACGGCAAGATCAGGAACCTTTGGGCGGCCGGGGAAACCATGGCCGGCTCGATCCTGGGGCAGGGGTATCTGGCCGGGTTCGGCATGACCATTGGAACGGTTTTCGGACGTATCGCAGGACGTGAGGCCGCCGCTTATGCAAACTGAACTGATACAGGAAGCCCGCCGTCAGGCCGAGATTTGCAATGCCTGCCGGTATTGCGAGGGTTACTGCTCGGTTTTCCCGTCATTGCACGCCGAGCACGCGTTCTCGGATGGCGACATCACACAACTTGCCAACCTCTGTCACAATTGCAGGGGTTGCTATTATGCCTGCCAGTACACCGCCCCGCACGAGTTTGATCTGAACCTGCCTGCTGCTTTGGCCGAAGTGCGCCGGGACAGTTGGGAAAGCTTCGCCTGGCCCCAGCCTTTGGCGCGTCGCTTCCACACCCAAGGAGGGGCAATTGCGCTTGCGCTGGTCCTCGGTTTTGCCGCGCTGTTTTGGGCGATCCGGGCAATCGGGTCTTCTGGCGGCGAAGGTTTCTATGCGGTTCTTTCCCACAATGCGATGGTGGCGATCTTTATGCCCGCCTTTCTGCTGCCGCTGTTCAGCATCGCCATCAGCTTGCGCCGCTATTGGCGTGCGGTTGACGGAAAGTCAGTCCAATGGGCCGATCTGAAAGCGGCGTTCAAACGCGCCGGGACGATGCAGGATCTTGCCGCCGGCCACGGCGAAGGCTGCAATTTCGAAGATGAAGACCGGTTCAGCCACGCCCGCCGACACGTGCATCAGGCGATCATGTATGGGTTCCTGCTTTGCTTTGCCTCAACCTCGGTTGCGACAGCGATGCATTATGGCTTTGGCCTGCATGCACCCTACGGATTCTGGTCATTACCCAAGCTGCTTGGCGTCTCAGGCGGTATCCTGTTGACCATCGGCTGTGGCGGCATGGTCATGTTGAAGCAGAAATCGGATCGTGACCTTGGCGACACCTCCGCGTGGGACGGAGAAATGGGCTTTATCCTGCTGCTGGGGTTTGTTGGCCTCAGCGGCCTTGTCCTCTACGTGCTCGGCTCGACCACAGTGATGCCCGCACTTCTGGCCATCCATCTGGGATCGGTTCTGACCTTCTTCCTGCTGATGCCCTATACCAAGATGGCACATGGGTTCTATCGCCTCGCCGCACTTGTCAGAGATGCACAGAGGAAGCGCGGCACATAAATGGTTCGCACCAGCCGCTGCTTGCGTCCTGGGTGGAAGGTGGAAAGGGTCCGGTCAGCGGGCTCTGGTCCTGAACAGGAGCAGGAACACGAACGCCGATCCGATTGAGGTTGTCACGATCCCGACAGGCAATTCCTGCGGGGCCAGCAACAAACGGCTGATAATATCCGAGCCCGTCAGCAATGCCGCGCCGACGAGAGCTGCGGTCGGCAGCAGATGGCCATGCAGCGGCCCCGCGATTCCGCGGGCGATGTGAGGGACCATCAGACCGACGAAACCGATGACACCAGCGACCGAGACGAACACCGCCGTTGCCAGCGCCGCAACAAAGAACATGCTGAACCGCAGTCCGCGCACGGGTACGCCGAGGGTTGAGGCAGTAAGATCGCCGGTCAGCAACGCGTCTAGCCAGCGGCTGCGGTAGAGAGAAAAGCTCAGGATCAGAAGCAGGCCTGCGCAGACCAGCGGAAACGTCTCCCAGCGGGCCAGGCCCAGACCGCCCAGCATCCAGAAAATCACGGAATGCGCGGCGCGGCTGTCGCCTGCAAAAATCAGGTAGTTGGTGATGGCCGAGAACAGGAACGAAACCGCAAGACCTGCCAGGATCAGTTTTTCGGGCGCGCTTGTGCGTAAACCGTGAACCAGCGCCAGCACGATGCCCGAAGCCACAAGCCCGCCGCAGAACGCGGCCAACGGCAGGGTCCAGAAGCCCAGCACGTCGCCTGTCACGGTGATCACGAACACGGCGCCGGCCGCCGCACCCGAGGACAGGCCGAACAGGAACGGATCAGCAAGATCGTTGCGCGTTGTGGTTTGCAGGACCACGCCGACGATGCCCAACCCGGCGCCGATTACGGCCGCGAACAGGGCGCGCGGCAGGCGCAAATCAAACACGATCCGGTGCAACGGCGACATGTCCCCGTCACTCAGACCTGTTCCCAGCAAGACAGCGGTGAACGTGTCGGAAACCGGAATGGATGTGGTGCCGTAGATGGTTGAGATCAGCAAAAGGGCGGCCAGAACGACCGCCCCCAGCAGGAGTGTCAGGCCAAGTCGGCCCATATCAGTTGAGATCCGGATGCATGGCCTGCGCCATTTTCAGGATCGCCTCGATATTTGCCGGTCCCGGGGTCAGTTCCTCGTACCGCAGGCCAATCCAGGCTTCATTCTTGACGGCATCGGTCTGGGACATCACCGGATGCTCCTGCAGAAATTTGAAGGTATCCTCGGCGCCGTTGCCGGTCTGGTAATCCAGCAGCACCAGAAATTCGGGGTTGGCGGCCGCCACCGTTTCCCACGAGGTGCGGCCCCAGCTTGTATCCATGTCATGGGTCACGTTTTCACCGCCCGCTGCGGAAATCATCGCATCGGGAATGGCAAACTTGCCCGCGGTGAAGGGCGCATCAGCGGGACCATCTAGAAGGAAAACGCGCGGTTTGGGCAGATCGGCGGTCCGGGTTTCGATCTCGGTCAGTTCTTCTTTCCAACCATCAACCAGTTCCTTCGCCTTGTCTTCGACCTGCATGACCTGGCCCAGGCGCAGAACGTCATCAAACAGCAGGTTCATGCTGGCTTCGGGGCGGTCCTTGTCCAGATGCACGCAGCTTTCGGACAGGATCAAGGTCTTGATGCCAAAGGGTTCCAGCGTGTCAGGAGTCACGTCTCCGCCCGGCTTCATCCCGTAATACCAGCCCGCGAAGAACATGTCGGGTTCGACGGCCACAAGGTTCTCGACCGTTGGGTATTTGGGCGCAAGCTCGGGAATGTCGCCGCGCAGCGTATCGAATTCCGGGCTGGTCTTGTACCATCCGGTGATGCCGGTCAGCCCGACGATCTTGTCCTGCAGACCCAGCGCAAAGGCCATGTCGGTCATGTTCATATCGTGCACGACAATCCGCTCGGGTGCAGTTTCAAAAACCAGCGGCTTGCCGCAATTGTCGACGGCAATTTCTTGTGCCGACGCACCGCCTGCCAGGGCTGTGGTCAGGACCACCGACCAGATCTGTTTCATTCAAAGATGCTCCTAGGGTTAGTTTGAGACCGAGGTTTTTCGGATATCCAGCGCCGGAATCACGCGGCCCTCATGGTGAAAGTACAGGTAGTCGACGCCAAAGGTTTCCCGGACCTGGTCCGAGGTCAGCACATCGGCCACGGGACCAAAGCCCGTGAGCCGCGCGGATTTCATCATGGCCACATGGGTGGCGAATTCGGGGATCATGACGAGGTCGTGGACGATCATGACCACCGTGATGCCCAACTCGGCAACCAGCGACAGCATCCGCCCCTTGGCGTCGGGGTCCAGATGGTTTGTCGGTTCGTCCAGAAACAAAAGCGAAGGGTTCTGTGCCAGCGCGCGTGCGATATGCGCACGTTGACGTTCACCCCCGGAAAGTACGCCCATTCGTTTGTCCGCCAGATCACACAGACCTGTCAGGTTCAAAACCCTGTCCAGTTCGGCGGCGTGGCCCTCTTTCGACCGGTCAGCCCGGATCGGGATTTGCCCCAAGGCCACATATTCCCGCAAAGATAGTCTGCTATCCGGCAGTTCGTGCTGGCTGACAACAGCGATCATTCGGGCGCGCTGGTTGGCGGGCGTGTGTTTCAGGCTGCGCCCATTGATCAAAACGTCGCCCAGCACCAGTTCGGCCGTGCCGCACAACAGGTTCAGAAGCGTCGTCTTCCCGGCCCCGTTCGGTCCGGCAATTGCAAGGATTGCGCCTTCTTCCAGTTCGAAAGACGCTGCTTGCAGCAGAACATCACCATTCAGCGCATAGTATTCGACGTCACGCACGGCAAGAAATGCAGAGGTCGTCATGAAGGCTCCTCCAAAATCATTCGGGGCAAACGGGAAAGGGTTTTGCCAAAAAGAGCGCTCGGCCTGTCGGACGCGCAGGTCCATCCATCGGCACTGTTCTGATATTGCAACGCGAATTCGGCCAAGGCCGCGATGTCATGCGGGGTCCGGATGTCACCGAACAGGTATTGGGCTTTGCCGGTGGCCTGAAACCCTACGGTTGTCGGCCGCGCGCACCCGGCCATGCAATCGACCGAGCGAATGGCAAACCGGGAAGGTAGCGCATCTGACAAAGAAGAGCGTATTTTGTCCGCAGACAAATCACCGTTGCATGTCGAACAGATCAGAAGAATATGATCAGTGGCGTCTGACATGGTCCGCTCCACTTGTTGCCAAGCGCGGACAGAAGGTGCTGATCATGTAAACACGTGACTGACGTGCCATCTAAGCCTCCTTCCAGGGCGCCCCGCCCTGGGTTGGTTGAACACTGATGGCAGGTCTCCTGACTCGCGGGTCCTTGCTTGGCCTTCCTTCCCGGCCCATTCGGCCAGTGGGTGTTTGGCGTCGCTCACCGCTTACAGTTGCGGGGGCAGTTACGGACTTGGCCTTCAGGGCCGCACCGTATTCCCTTTTCATCCCTCGGGTCTTCCTTCGGGAACCATCTTCTAGCTAAGTGCCTCAGACCCGGGCATGCGTCAATACAGAATTATTGGCAGGACAATCGGATGGGCTGGGCAGGGCGGTGCTCGAGTTTCACCGCCCGAGGTCCTCGGATTCAGCGTAGGGGTTCAGTTTTCCAGCAATTTTAAGACTTGCTCGCGCTCGGACAGGACCAGCAACAGGGCAAGATCGCCCGGTTCGATCTGATCCAGTATTGTCCTGCTCGCCTCGGTCGGGGAAGGCGCGCTCAGGATCTGCTCATCCCGAAGACCGTTGTTCATTGCCGCCTGCTTAATCAGCTTTGGAATCTCACCAAGGTTGCGTCCCCGCAGATAGCCCTCAAGCTCGGCGGCGACGATCACATCCGGCTGGAACCGCAAGGCCGTTTGCGTGACATCGATGATGTCCTGATCTGACCGGTCCCCGGCATGGCTTAGCAGTATGAAGCGGCGCTTGGCCGGAAGTCCGGACAAAGCCTCGCACACCGCTGCGACCGAATGCGGGTTATGCGCAAAATCGACAAAGACGCGGGCGCCGTTATGTGAAAACTCGTTGCACCGGCCAGGATTATCTTTGGCGTCTGGCTTGAACCCGGACAATCCGGCGCGAATGGCCTGCATCGGGATATCGAGTGCGCGGGCCAGACACAGCGCAGTCATTGCGTTGAGAATATTGTACCTGGCAGCCCCACCCATGGCGAGCGGTATATCGTGAACCGAAATCACCGGTTGTTCCGTGGAGCCATCGAAGAACACAATCATCTCGTCCCGCAGGAAGGCACAACAATGTCCTTGCTCGCGGGATTGTTGGATCAGTGCGTTTTTCTGGTCCAGCGAGAACCACCAGATCCTGCAGGACGTGTTCAGTGCCTCATCCCGGACATACGCGTCATCCGCGTTCAGGGCCAGAACGCCATCTTTCTTAAGGGTGCGGTGCACGGCGAACTTGGCCTGCGCCAACTCCGGAACCGTGTTGACGCCGTACTGCCCCAGATGATCATTGGCGACATTTGTGACAGCCGCAGCCGAGGCCGCATGGGTTGGAAGACCCCGGCGCAGGATTCCACCACGGGCAACCTCCAGACAGGCGACTTCAAGCCGCCGGTCGCGCAGCAGCATGCGCGCTCCGCCGGGGCCGGAATAATCACCACGGTCGAGGATGTCGTCGCCGACGCGGACAAACTCGGTCGAGGTCAGCCCGGCAACCTTGCCCGCCGCCCGGGCGATCGCCTCAAGCAGCCGGGTCGTTGTGGTCTTGCCATTGGTTCCGGTGATGAAGGCGACGGGGATGTTGTGCAAGGCGTCCCACTCGACTTCATCAGGCGCAGGCAGAGCGTTCCAGGCCCAGGTCCGGCTTCCGACCCCGTGTCCGATCGAAATGTCGTCGTCGTCACACAGGATATCGACGCCCCGCGTCGAGGCCGCCTGGATCAGGGCGATCAGGGCCGGATTTGCCTCTTTGGCCATGACGTCGCGGACGTCGGCGATCATCTTGTCGAAATCGCCGGGTGTTTCCCCGACGAGCGCCGCGGCACAGAAATGCCATGCGGTCTGGACCGCAAAGATCGCTGAATATAGCTGATCCATCGGCGCTGAAATCGCAAGGTTCACGCCGCCGGTGAATACCCGATATGTCAGCTTTTCCTGGTGCCAGCCGAGAGCATCCAGCACACGACGTGCATGATGCTGCCACAGCTCAATGACACGCGAAGACTGCTCCTGGTCAAAAAAGACGTCCATGATTGCGCCCGGGTGATCCCAGAGCAACCCGGGCCCGGTCAGCCGGCGCGCATCGTCTACCCGAAACGCGTCACTGGTCGCGCTGGGGATGGTCAGCGCGGTCTCAAGCTCTTCAATTCTGTCCATTCCGGTGCCCTCGGCTCAATCCGCGTCTTCGCTGATTTCGCGGGCCAGACGCACGCCGCGCTCGTCCCGGATCAGGGCCTGATCGCTGTCGAATATGTCCTCGAAAGAGGTCTCAACAGGGGCAGGCTTTCCGATTGCTTCAGCTTCAGGTGCGTCGCCATCCGAATTGAAGTAGATGATCTGTTTCCAGCAGCGGGTGGTGTCGTCGCCGAATATCACCAGCAGATCGCCGGGAGCTGCCATTTCAAGACCCGCCGTCACCGCTTCGACCTCATCAGGGATGATTGTGATCGCCTCATCCGGCGTGCCGCCTGCAATCAACGCCTGCCGCAGCATCTGAGGAATTTCGTCATGCCCGCGTCCGCGGCGGCGGTCGTCAGCCTTGCAGATGAAGTGGTCAAAATGACCGGCCAGCGCCGCGCCCGCATCCTCGACGTCCTCGTCACGACGGTCACCGGGCATCGATACGACGCACAGCCTGCGGCCCTTGATCTCTAGCTGGTCGGCCAGCGCCGCCATTGCCTTCAGGGCGGCGGGGTTGTGGCCATAATCCAGGATTACCTTGAACGGATGTTCGTCATAAACGTTCATCCGCCCCGGTGCCTGGAAATAGCTGGTGTCAAAGGTCCGCAGCCCGTGGCGGATGTTGTCCAGATCAACGCCAAAACTATAGGCCATGGCGGCAGCAAACATGGCGTTCTGCACGTTGAAGATCGCCTTGCCTTCCAGTGTCGCCGGGATCAGGTGCGACCAGAGCACGGGGATATGCAGGCCATTGTCGTAGATGGTCAGCATGTCGCCGTTCATGCCTTTTTCCAGCACGATGGCCTTGCCGCCTTCCTTGATATGTTCTTTCACAAGACTGTGGCCGGGATTGGTCGTGACATAGAAGATCTGACTTGCCCCGGCATAATCCGCCATCTTCAGGCAGTTGATGTCGTCGGCGTTCAGAACGGCCGTATCCGTGGCGCTTTCCACCACGACGCGTTTCACCACGGCAAGCTCTTCGACCGTGTTGATGCCACCCAGCCCCAGATGGTCGGCCGATACGTTCAGACAGGCGGCAACGTTCGAGCGTTGATAGCCCAGGCCCGAACGCACCAGCCCGCCACGCGCGGTCTCCATCACGGCGAAATCGACCATCGGATCGCGCAGCACGATCTGGGCCGACTTGGGCCCGGTCATGTCGCCCTTGACGCTCAGCTTGCCATCCACATAGACCCCGTCGGTCGAGGTCATGCCAACGGTCTTGCCGCTGGTTTTCATGATATGGTTCAGCATCCGCGATGTTGTGGTTTTCCCGTTGGTTCCCGTGATCGCCGCAATGGGGATGCGTGTCTTGTCCCCGACCGGGAACAGCATGTCGATCACCCGACCGGCAACATCGCGCGGTTGGCCTTCGGACGGGGCCACATGCATCCGGAATCCGGGGGCTGCGTTCACCTCGACAATCGCGCCGCCGATATCCTTGTAGGACTTGGTGATGTCGTCGATCAGAAAATCGACACCGCCCACATCCAGCCCAACCGCCATGATGGCGCGTTCAGCCATGTCGCGGTTGTCGGGATGAACCACATCGGTCAGGTCGATGGCCGTGCCGCCTGTGGACAGGTTCGCGGTAGAGCGCAAATAGAAAACCTCTCCTTCCGGCAAAACGGTTTCTTCGGTCACACCGGCGTTTTCCATCAGGCGTTTGGCCTGATTGTCGATTTCCAGCATGGTCAGCACTTTTTCGTGCCCGATGCCCCGGCGCGGATCCTGGTTCACGATGGCGACCAGTTCCGCAATCGTATGCTTGCCATCCCCCATCACATGACCCGGAACCCGTTTGGCGACGGCGACCAGCTTGTTGTTGACCACCAGCATCCGGTGATCAAATCCTGTAATGAAGCTTTCAACCAGAATGGCGCGGCTTCGCGAGTGTTCCTTGGCCTCGGCAAAACCGGCCTCGACCTCGGATTCCGAGTTCAGATTGATCGATACTCCGCGGCCGTGATTGGCATTCAGCGGTTTGACCACCACCGGAAATCCGATCCGGCCAGCTGCTTTCGCGGCTTCGCGGGCCGAATAGACCATGCGCTGTTGCGGCACCGGCAGGCCCAGATCGTTCAGCAGATTGTGGGTATCTTCCTTGTCGCAGGAAATCTCGACCGAGATATGTTTGGTCTCGGACGTGATGGTCGCCTGAATGCGTCGCTGATACTTGCCATGCCCGAACTGAACCAGCGATCCTTCGTTCAGGCGGATCCATGGAATGTCACGTTCTTCGGCGGCCTTGACCAACGACCCGGTCGAGGGACCGAATTCCTTGCGTTGGGCACGCAGAACAAAGCTGCGCAACTCGTCGTCCCAATCGAAATCGGGATCGAAATCATAGTCCAGGGCTTCCTTGAGGTTTTGCGGCAGCAGGTGCATCAGCAGGCGCATGGCCAGTTTCCCGGCATCAAGTCCCACGTCGCGCTGGCGATATTCGTAGACCATATTGTACTGGCCGGGTTCGCCAGTGCCCCGCGTCCGGCCAAATGTCACATCCGTGCCGGCCACGTTCTGAACCTCGATGGCGCAATGTTCCAGCACGTGACCCAGCCAGGTGCCTTCATCCTCGCGTAGACGGCGGATAAAGCCGCCGGGCTCGCGGTAGGAACAGCCATGCTCGGCAAGGCCGGGGAGGGCCGCGACCAATGCGTCGATGAATTCGGGGCCTATTCGGGCCGAGGGCCAATCTTCCAACAATCCCAGATCAATGACGTGTCGAATAACCGGAAAGCTTGCCCAGACGTTCGGACCGACGAAGACATTGGTAGAGATTATTTTCATAAGGCTCCTCGTATATTAATTGTTCATTTCCCCCCGGAGGCGTCCTCATCGCCGGACAAATCGGGCAAGGTGCAGAACGCCATATGCTCATCTGGCGGAAAAGCCTGGCGAGCCATCAGGTCATAACGGCACCCTTCGCCCAGAACGTCAAGCCGAAGACCCAAAAGGCTCAGCGCTTCGCCCCGGCGTGCATCCCACATCGAGGAATGCGTCAGATGGCTGGCATCCACGACCGTGACCGTGCCGCTGCCAACAACCTCAAGGACGTTGTCGGGGCCGATAAAGGCGGCGGTGTCCTCGTCAATTCCAAGGCCGATCAGAAAAGGATTGAAAGATGAGGCGGTTAGAAGGCGCCCCAGCCGATTGCGCTGGGTAAAATGCTGGTCGATGATCACCGCGTTGGTCAGGCCCATGCCCGGTGCAAGCGTGATGTTGCCTTCGGCGGGGGCCGAGTTGCTGCTGCCTCCGGCGACCATATGTTCGGACATGATCGACGCCCCGGCAGAGGTTCCGGCAACCGGCGCGCCCGCCGCATTCCGGCGGCGGATTTTCTGCGCCACCAGCGTTCCGCCGAGAATCGCGGACAGGCGCAACTGGTTGCCACCAGTCATGAAAATGCCGGTCGCCCGGTCCAGCATTCCGGCGTAATCGGGGTTGTCACAGTCGGCGCGGCGCGAGATGGGCAGGAATTCGACCTGACCCGCGCCAAGCTCGGAAAAGATGCGGTTATAGTCCGGCCCGGTCTCTTCCAGCATCGAGGCGGTCGGGATCACAACGATGTCGGCATCCGCGCCGCCTGACAGCTCCACGAACTTGCGGTGGATCTGCATTTCCTTCACGCGGTCTTCGCCGCCACCAATCGGAATGATGAACCCGCGAGGGGTGTCTGCATCAACGGGTGCAGGGCACATGTCAAGATTACCTTCTTCGTCCTGAAGCGGGGCAGCCGCCGGGGGCCGCACAGGCGCTTATATCTGTTCATACATGCCGCGCCGGGCTATCTGGGCGCCGCGGACATGCCATTCCCCCCGCGCCATCACATGCCGTATGCCAAGGTTTTCGTCAAGAACCACCAGATCGGCGTCTTTTCCGGCGCTCAATCGGCCTTTTCCACGTAATTTCAGCAGGTCGGCGACATTTGATGTCAAAGGGCGCAGAGCCTCATCCAGAGGTACGCCCATGCCCACTATCTCGGCCAGCGTTTCGGGCAATGTGTCAGACAGGCCAACGCCAAAACGGGTCAGATTGCCCTCATGGTCGAACGCGGGCAGGCAGCCGCCACCATCGGAGCTGATGGTGAAGCGGTCTGTCCGCCCGCCGGCATCACGAAACTGAACATAGGCTTCGGCAGCGGAAATGCCCGGATCGACATGCGCGCAGGGAAATGCCGTGGCATCAATGAAACAGCCATGACGGGCAAGGGCGACGGCCTGTTCGAACAGCGGCTTGTTGCGGTTGACATGGGTCGGATTGAAAACCCGGGCCGGAATTTCACTGGTCTCGATCGCCTGTTCCAGCATCGAAAGCCCTCGCACGCCATCCCCCATATGGCAATGAACGATCCCGGCCTTGGCTGTCATCAACCCTGCAACATGCGCCTCGCTGGCAATGCGCAGGAACTCGTCCAGTGTCGGCTGGCTGGAGCGATGATCGCTGATCGCCAGTTCACCGACACCGATGACAGGGTCAAGGAACACGATGTCGCCACGGGCGGACCCGGTCAGCGTGGTCAGCGGGAAGTGATAGCCGCCCGTGTGGCACCAGGCCGAAAGTCCTTCTGCGCGAAGACCGTAGGCCTGTTGCACCAGTGTTTGCGTATTGCGGGTCAGATCGTCGGTCCCCAAAACCCCAACGACCGAGGTGACGCCCGCCCGCGTGAACGAGGACAATACCATCGGCGGCACCCGGCTGGCAGGTCCGGTTTCGCCGCCCCCACCCGTGATGTGGGCATGGCCGTCGATCAGACCGGGCACAACCGGCGCGCCTTCGGCATCTAACACGTCGACCTGCAACGGCCTGCCCAGATCAGGCAGGTCCCGGCCCAGATAAACGATCTGTCCGGCAGCGACCAAAAGATGACCGATCCCAAAGGGCTCGGGTGTAAAAAGATTGGCATTCCTGATCAGGGTCAGCATATCGGCGGTTCGTCATATACAAAACGAACGTTCTTTATTTGACCCTTTCGCAAAGCTCAAACAGTTCCGTGCGATTGCCTGAGGATCATGTTCCGCCAGATTCAGTTCAGGAAGGTTTCGATTTTGTCCAGGGTGGCAACATTGACAGCCACCCCATCGGTCTTTGCCGCAGCACGCTTCGCGCCGCGACCGTCCCCCGGAAGGTGGGCGCCCGACTGCGCCCTGATTGCATCTACCAGCGCGCCTATCCCAGTGGCGAAACTGTCGCCGGATGTGGCGGCGGGATCGATCGCAATAAAGAACTGGCCTGTCTTGGGTGGGCCACCGGCGGTACCCGAAAACGGCGATGCATGGATGCCCAGTGTGGCTCCGGTCAGCGCCGCGGCCATGACCTCGGTCAGCAATGCAACGCCCACGCCCTTGTAGCCGCCGGACGGCGCCATCGAGCCTTTGAGGCCGACATTGGGGTCGGTTGTCGGGTTGCCATCGGGGTCCAGCGCCCAGCCGACGGGAATGGCCTTGCCTTCGCGCGCGTGTTTCATCACTTCGCTTTTGGCGATGGTGCTGGCGCTCTGATCAATCAGCAGCGATGGCTGCCCGTCCGGGCCGGGAACCGCAACCGAGAACGGGTTGGTGCCAACCACAGGTTTCGATCCCCCGGATGGTGCGATCGAAGCGGGGGCGTTGGTAAAGCCCAGACCCAACAGACCGGCCTGCGCCAACCGATATGTATGATATCCCAGAACACCACAGTTATAGCTATTGCGGATTGCAAGCACTGCCACGCCCTGCTCGCGCGCAGCCTTTGTCAGCGCCTCGAACCCGAGATCAATGGCGGAATGTGCAAAACCCGTCGCCGCGTCGACGTTGATGACACCTGGGCGCGGGCGGGTCAGAACAGGCTCGGCCTGACCATCCACCTTGCCGCACTGCACATGCTCGCAATAAATCGGGATATAGGCGAGGCCGTGGCTGGCAACGCCATCCGCTTCGGTTGCAGCGGTGGCCACTGCCAGCGGGCGGGCGTTGGCCTCGGTGGTGCCCGCAGCGACAAGCGCGCGAAAGGCCAGATCTTCGATTTCTGCGAGGGTCAGGGTGCGGGTTTCGATCATGGGTTTCTCTTCAGTCATTGTCGGAAAGCCCGGCACCAGCACCCAACAGGCGGGAGGCTTCGGTGGCGGGGGCGTAGGTGCGGTGGGCAAACCTGTTCAGGGTCTCCCATTCCCCTGGGTTGGGGGTGGCGCGGGATTGCTGTGGCGCGATGCTGGTCAAATCGCCGCTTGGACGGATTTCAACGTGATCGGCACGATTGGGCAGCGCATCGGAGGTTGAAACAACAGTTCCGTCAGTAACAATCTCAGCGCCATCGCAGGTGATTGCAATACAAGTATCCAGTCGACGTGCGGCATAGGCCGCAAACGGCACCAGAAGCAGTGGGCACTCGACTTGCCGCAATACTATAGGGTCCGACTTCAGAATATGCGCGCTGTCGGACAGGTATGCGCCGTTTGAAAGGGGACACGGACCGCGTTCGCCTGACCGGATCGTTTCTTGTTCCAGCAGCCGCGCCAGCGTTCCGGTACCGTCCAGCCCCTGCGCGCATAGCCAGCGTGTTGCCTTGCCGGCTTCCTCGGCCAGTCCCCAACTGTAGCCCGCGCCGCGTGCGGCCCGTTTGGCCGTGGCCTCAACCTCGTTCAGGGAATAGCTCATTCCACGGCCTCCGGGTAAACCCACAGATCCGCCGTTTGAGGGGTCAATTCCTCGGGGTAGGGCGCGCCTGAATACATGCAGATGCGAACCCATCGGTCTGACCGCGGATCGAAATGGGTTGCTCCGAAAAACGAAAGTTTGGCACGCAACATGTCGATGGGCAGAACATCTGCACTGATCGTGTTGTCACGGATTTCGCCGTAGGGCGCGACGCATGACATCTGAGCCCGTCGAACCGTATGCCGGTGTTCCGGGTGTTGCAGCAGAAACTCAGCGATGGGTGCGTTGTCCTGCCAACTGGCAAGCTGCTGGCAGGCAAGTGCCGCATCACGTGCTGGTGCCAGCGGTTGTTCATAGTCCGAGATCGGCTCTTCGAACCGCTCACCCAATCTGGGTTCCAGCTTTTCTTCCGAGACATACCAGGCCCGGGCGCAATTCTGCGGGTTGGTCCAATCAACATCCAGTGCCCAGTCAAAGCTTTCGCGGATCAGCGAACGGACCTGTTTCACCGTCATCGCGCCGTCGATCAGATGCGCCTGCGTGTTGCTGTCGGCCATGCAGCTTGCCAATCCATCCACAAGCTCGGGGTAGGGTTCCATGATCAGCGAGACGACCAGTTCCTGACCTTCTTCGCTGAGCGTGTTCTCTGACCAGCGCACAAGCCGGTCCCAGGGTTGGTTCTGCATCAGGTCATCCTGTTCCAGATAGTCCGAGATGGCCTTCAGATCAGCGTTCAGAGTCGCCAGTTTTTCAATCTGTATCGGGTGATCCGACCGCCACCATGAGGTCGACAGCATGCTGCGGTCAAAGATGTTCAGGAATTTTTGAACTTCGTCGCTGGATGCAGTTTCGATGCCGCGTACGCGGGCGATGGCCTCTTCCCGTGCCATGATCCAGTTGTTGAACAGGATCGGATGGTTGACGATAAACGGCGCCATTCCCAACCCTGTGGAATTGCCGATGCCCAGCCAGCGTGCGATTTGCGGGTCAAGCACCGCAGCCTGTCCATTACCTTTGACATTCGCCACATGCTGTACCAGATCGCGCACAAAAACCCGGGTCAGGTAGACTGACAGCATCTCGATCTGGAACGGACCGCTGACTTCGGAACGATCTGCCGTTATCTCGCGATCCGCCGCGCCGAACTTACCGGAACCGTAAACCGCCGTGGTCCGCATCAGATAGCCGACCTTGTAAATCTGCTCCAGCTCGGGCTGTTGTCCGGCGGCAAGACTGTCGACAACATGGGCCCACAAGCGAACGGACCGGTTGGCCCGCGACAGGGAAAGTTCGCTTTCGCTGACGCGCCCCGCCTCTTGCAGCGGGACATTCCTTGACAGTCGCGCGATATCCTCGGACGTCGGAACCCCGTCAAACAGTGTGAAAGTGGCATCCCACGCCTCGGCAATCACCCGGTCCGAGCGTTGTTCGGGCGGCAGGTCATGGGCAAACGCGACCAGAGAATACGCGCGCTCGGGTCCGCAAGCGGTATAAACCGCATGGCCGACACCGTTGTCATCAATCTCAAAGACCGGGCGAGAGAAAACCCAGGCCTCCTCCGCCATGCGCCGCGTCAGTTGCCGCATGAAGCTGAGGCGACATTGATGCAGCGAGCCCAGGCGGGAAAGGCGCATCACCTTCGCAGGATCACGTCGCGCGATATGAGGGGCGGGGGGTGTCATGTGTGTTGGGGTCCGAAGCTTTCATCAAAGAACCGATACCAGTTACCGCCCATGATACCGGCAATTTCGTCTTCGCTCATGCCGACGGTACGCAATCCGGCCTCGATGTTGCCGAAATCGCGATTGTCGCGGAACCAGTCCGGCATCGGCGGAAAGCCGGGATTGCTGGCCGAGCCTTCGCCGTAATCGATCTCTTTCGTCCAGCGCCCTACACGCATCCATTCGACCACACTGTCGGGCTGGTCCTGGCACAGATCGGTGCCGATCCCCAGATGCTGAACGCCGTATGTGTCGGCGGTACGCGCGATCATCTCACAGAAACTTTCAATCGTGCATGCGGATTTGTCTTTCAGGTGATGAGGGTAGACCGAAAAGCCGAGCATCCCACCATTTTCCGTCACCGCACGAATAACCTCCGCGCGCTTGTTGCGCAGGGCCGGAGACCATTCGTGCGGATTGGCGTGAGTGATGGCAATGGGACGCTCGGACAGTTCGGCGGCCTCGATGGTCGACCGGTCTGCCGAATGGCTCATGTCGACCACAAGGCCTACGCGGTTCATCTCTTTGATGACCTGTTTGCCCATGCGGGTAATACCGGTGTCTTCGGCCTCGTAACAGCCGGTCGCCAGAAGGGACTGGTTGTTGTACGTCAGTTGCATGAACCGCGCACCAAGGTCATGCAGGATTTCCACCAGCCCGATATCGTCCTCGATGGGGCTGGGGTTCTGAAATCCGAAGAACACTGCCGTCCGGCCGGTATCGCGGGCTGTGTCGATGTCGCTGGCCCAACGGCCTTTCATGATCAGGTCCGGATACTGCTCGAACCAGCGGTTCCACTTTTCAAAGTTCAGAACCGTTTCGCGAAAGTTCTCGTGATACGAAATGGTGACGTGGATCGCGTCCACACCACCTTCGCGCAGTTGGCGAAAAATCTTTTCCGACCAGTTGGCGTATTGCAGCCCGTCAATCCGCATCAGACGGGACCCGCGCTGATATAGGCTGTTTTGACGGTGGTGTAGAATTCGGCCGCCGCCTTGCCCTGTTCACGCGGGCCATACGAGCTGTCGCCGCGCCCGCCAAAAGGCACGTGATAGTCGGTTCCGGCGGTGGGCAGGTTGACCGTGACAACACCGGTACGTGCATTGCGGCGGAAGTGTGTGGCGCGGGCCAGCGACTTGGTCACAATACCCGAGGTCAGGCCAAAATTGGTGTCGTTCACCACGCTCAACGCTTCGTCATAGCTGCCGACTTTGATGACGCTGGTCAGGGGCGCGAACATTTCCTCACGGTTGATGCGCAAATCGTTGGTCGTGTTCAGGAACACGCCGGGGGACATGTAGAACCCGTCATGCGGCATGTCGAGCAACTGGCCACCACAGGCAAGCTCAGCGCCTTCGGATTTGCCAAGCTCCACATAGCTCAGGTTTTCCTTGAGCTGCTGCTGACTGACAACCGGCCCCATCTGCACCCCATCCTGCAGGGCATGGCCGACCTTCAAGGCCTTCGCACCGGCCACGAGCTTTTCGACAAACGCATCATGCACACCGGCATGAACGACCAGACGCGAAGACGCAGTGCATTTCTGACCGGTGCCCCCAAAAGCGCCGCCAAGCGCCAGTGTGACGGCCAGATCCAGATCAGCGTCATCCATCACCGCCAGAGCGTTCTTGGACCCCATCTCCATCTGTACCTTGGTCAGGTTCTGGATGGCGGCAGCAGCGATGCCCTTGCCGACCGGAACCGAACCGGTGAACGAGATAGCGTTGACCTTTGGGCTTTCCACCAGTCGTTGGCCAATGGATCGGCCTGAACCCATGACAAGGCTGAACAGACCCTTGGGTATGTCCTGCCGTTCGATGATTTCGGTCAGGGCCACAGCCGAGGCCGGGGTGATGTTCGCGGGCTTCCAGACAACCGCGTTGCCATAACACAGCGCCGGGGCAATCTTCCACGAAGCGGTCGCGGTTGGGAAATTCCACGGGCTGATGATCGCCACAACACCAACAGCTTCGCGGCGTACGTCAATCTCGACACCCGGCCGGACACTGTCTGCATTTTCACCGATCTGACGCAGGCATTCTGCGGCGTAATAGGTAAAGAACTGGCCTGCGCGATAGACCTCGCCTTTGCCCTCGGCAAGCGGTTTGCCTTCCTCTCGTGATAGCAGCGTGCCCAACTCTTCGGCGCGCGACATCAGCTCATTCCCGATATTCATCAGAACGGCTTGCTTGCGCTCCGGCAGATAGGCCTCCCATTCGGCCTGCGCAACGCGCGCCTGATCCAGTGTCGCGTCCAACTGGTCCGGGCTGGCCTGCGCGAACATGCCGACCAGATCGCTCAGGTCCGAAGGGTTGCGGTTTTCAATTTCGCTTTCTCCCGCCAGCCATTCGCCGGCGATCAGGTTCAGTTTGGTCACAATGCGCCCCAGAGTCGAAAAACAGGATTTCTGACAGGATGGCTTTTTGCAGCAACATCAGTCAAACTCAAATAAATGAAGAAAGCTTCAGGAATTATGAACTATGGCAATTAAGATCGAAACCTTGCGGTGTTTTTGCACCGTTGCCCAAACCGGTCAGCTGAATGAAGCCGCCGACAGGCTTGGGCGGACGCAATCCGCCGTGTCGATGACATTGAAGCAATTTGAGGAACACCTCGGCAAAAAACTGTTCGAGGGCGAGCGCAAGAACCGTCTTTCACCTTTGGGGCAGCAGGTATTCGAGCTTGCACTGAAACAGGTTCGTCAATTCGATCAAACCGTGCAGAACATCGAAGCGGCAGCGGATGCCGAACACGGCCTGTTGCGGATCGTTTCGGTCCCGTCGGTTGCGGCGCTGGTTTTCCCGGCGGCGCTGGCGCATATGACGCAGGGGTTTCCGGGCTTAAAGATCGAACTGCGCGATACGGATACTCAGCAGGTGCTTGATGCGCTGGTCGAGGGCAAGGCTGATATCGGAATTGCCTCGGGCCACCACGCACTGAACGGGTTCCGGGCGATTGCCCTGTTTGAAGACCTGTTCGGATTGGTTTGCGCGTCGGATCATCCGTTGATCAAAGCTGAAGTCGCACCAACAATCGATGATGTTACCTCGGCTCCGTTTATCCGGAACGCATTGTGCGGACTGATCCGCTCGCCGCGATTTGTGCAGGCCATCGAAAGTGCGGATGTCACCATCCACAACACACACTCGCTTGTAACGATGGTCCGCACAGGCAGATGGGTGACGGTCCTTCCGCAAACCGTTGCCCGGTTCATCCCCGAGGCGACGGCCTTCCGGCCCATTTCGGACCTTGCAGACAAAAGGCAGGTCTATCTTTATGTCAGCGAACGGTCACGGTTTCAGGACATGACTGATGAAATCAGTGCCTTCATTCAGGGCCTTGATCTGGGAGGCGGGCAATGAGGACTCGACTGGCATGTTGGCGTAAGCCCATCACAGTCTTGCAAGGGAGACCCCCGCCGATGCTTGCCTGCAGGAACGGCGGAAGTCTCCAATAAAACTCAGGACTTATAGGGGTCAGACAGCGCCGGCAGAACGGTTCCTACGCAATCACCGAACCCGATGACATACCCATCCCCCTTGGCCGCACCTTTCAGAGTCAGTGTGTCACCGTCCTCGATGAAACTGCGTGTCTCTCCGCCGTCCAGCGTAAGTGGTTCCTTCCCACCCCAGCTGAGTTCCAGCAAGGATCCACGTTCGGGTTTTGTCGCGCCCGAAATGGTCCCCGACCCAAGCAGATCACCTGCATTCATCGGACAACCCGATGTGGAGTGATGGGCCAACTGTTGCGCAGCGGAATAGTACATCTCGTTGTAGTTCGTTCGCGCGATGGTGGTGGCTGCCTTGCCCTCAGGCGCCATCGTGACCTCCAGCTCGATGTTGTAGAGCATCGGGCCGCAATCCTTGAGGTGATCCAACAATTCGAACTCACGCTCCGGTGTGTCACACCGGAAGGGTTCAAGCGCTGCCTTGGTGACGATCCAGGGGCTGATCGAGGTCGCGGTGGCCTTGGCCTGAAACGGGCCCAGCGGCTGGTATTCCCATGCCTGAATATCGCGCGCGGACCAGTCATTCAGCAGGACATAGCCGAAAATGTGGTCATCTGCCGCTTGAACCGAGATCGGACCATCGGACGGAGTGCCGACAATTGCCCCCATTTCAAGTTCGATATCGAACCGGCGGCTGGGCAAAAATGCGGGCAGATCCTGATCGGGCGATTTGAGCTGCCCCCAGGGGCGGCGAATATCGGTGCCCGAAACCACCACGGAGGAGGCGCGCCCGTTATAACCGATCGGGATATGCAGCCAGTTCGGCGGCAACGCATTTTCGGGGCCACGGAACATTGTCCCGACGTTGAAGGCATGATTCCGGCCCGCGTAGAAATCTGTGTATTCGCTGACCGCAAAGGGCATGTGCAACTCCGCCTCGTCCTGCCGAACCAGCAGTGGTTCGACCTTTGCCTGTTCGTCCGACCCGTCGGCCAGCAGGGCGGTCAGCCGATCGCGCAATGCGCCCCAGACGGCCGGGCCTTCCTCCATCAGCGGGTTCCAGAAGGGCAAATCGAAAAGCGGCTCGTCACCCAGGTTGATCAGGCCTTCGGCCTCGGCATAGGTGACGTCCAGGATCATGTCTCCGATGGCGACGCCGCAACGGGGTTCTTCACCCTCGGTCGAAAAGACCCCATAGGGCAGGTTGTTCAGCGGAAACGGGTGCGTCGCGTCATTGGCCGAAGCCACCCAGGATTTTTTCAAAGGCATGGTCTGTCCTTTTTTGTGTCTTGTGGCGTGATGCCGCCGTTATGCTGTCGGGCGGAGGGACTTCAACCCAAGCAGTATTGCCGCCAATATCATGAAAATGCCGCCCGCCCGGTCAAGCCAAAGCCGCGCCTGTCCACTGAGCCGTCTGGCCAGCCAGCTTGCGCTGCCGCCATAGGCCGAAAGGAACAGGCCGTCCATGACCAGATAGGTCGCCGATAAAACGGCAAACTGCGGCCAGAACGGGTAGGTGCCGTCGATGAACAACGGGAAAAGGGCGGCAAAGAACACCACGGCCTTCGGGTTTGCAGCGGACGTGATAAACCCCTGCGCCCAAAGTGATTTCCGGCTTGTTTTGACGGCTTTCTGAAGCGTCTTGCGTTCAGCCCGCAGGATGGATCGTGCGCCAAGAAAAACCAGATACGCCACGCCGAGCCATTTGATCACGGTCAGTGCAATGCCCGATGTGGCAATCAGCGTCGCCAGCCCAAGACCCGCCGCCAGCATTTGCAGCAGATTTGCCGTCAGATCCCCCGCTGCCGTGAACAGACCCCGGGAAAAGCCGTTGGCCGCCGAGTTTGACAGCATCAGCAACTGGCTCGGCCCCGGAGTGCTCATCAACAGCAGGACGGTTCCGACATAGGTGATCCAGATGTCCAGGCTCATGGCTGACTACTTCTTTCCAGGCGTTCCATCGAACTTTTTCTCAAGCGAAGTCCAGCAATCGATGTAGTCATCCTGCAAGGGCGCCTTGTTGGCTGCGAAGGGTGTCAGATGCTGCGGGAACCGCGTTTCGAACATGAAGGACATGGTGTTGTCCAGCTTGTCCGGACCCAGGTTGGAATTCGATGCTTTTTCAAAGGCATCCTTGTCGGGTCCATGTGGCAGCATCATGTTGTGCAAGCTCATGCCGCCCGGAACAAAGCCCTGCGGTTTGGCGTCGTACTGACCGTAGATATTGCCCATCAGTTCGGACATGATGTTCTTGTGATACCAGGGCGGGCGGAACGTATCCTCCATCACCATCCAGCGTTCGCGGAACAGAACAAAGTCGATATTGGCCGTGCCGGGTTGCCCGGACGGGGCGGTCAGGACGGTAAAGATCGACGGATCGGGATGGTCGAACAGGATTGCGCCGACAGGGCAGTAATTGCGCAGATCGTATTTGTAGGGCGCGTAGTTTCCATGCCAGGCCACGACGTCCAGCGGGCTGTGCCCGATCTTTGTCGTGTGGAACTGTCCGCACCATTTGATGGTCACCGTCGATGCCGTCTCGCGATCTTCAAAAGCCGCAACAGGTGCCTTGAAATCGCGGGGATTGGCCATGCAGTTCGCGCCGATGGGGCCGCGGCCGGGAAGTTCGAACTTCTGCCCGTAATTTTCGCAGACAAAGCCGCGCGCCGGGCCTTCCAGCACTTCGACCCGATAAACCAGACCGCGCGGCAGGATGGCGATCTCTTTCGGCTCCAGGTCGATGATGCCCAACTCGGTCGCAAAACGCAGACGGCCTTCCTGCGGTACGACCAGCAATTCGGAATCGGCGGAATAGAAATAATCATCCACCATGGACTCGGTGACCAGATAGATATGGCTCGCCATTCCGACTTGCGTGTTTACGTCGCCTGCTGTCGTCATGGTGCGCATTCCGGTCAGCCAGGTCAGCTTCTCCTGAGAATGCGGGACCGCGTCCCAGCGATACTGGCCCAGGCTGATCACATCCGGATCAACACAGGGTGCAGATTTCCAGTGCGGCAGGTCGATCTTTTCATAACGGTGTGAATGCTTGACCGAAGGGCGGATGCGATAACACCAGGTCCGCTCGGGCGGGTTGGCGGTAAAAGCTGTGCCGCTTAACTGTTCGCCATAAAGGCCATAGTTGCATTTCTGTGGGCTGTTCATGCCCTGCGGCAGCGCACCCGGCAAAGCCTCGGTTTCGAAGTCGTTGCCAAAGCCGGGCATGTAGCCCGCGTGCGTCCCGACCGGAGTGATGGCCTGGGTCAGTTTGTGTGGATCAGTCGGACGGTTCATCCTGTGTTCCTCCATTTGCTGCTTGTCGGGTAATAGTTGATTTTGTAACTAACAAGTATGGCAAAGCCCGATTCACACAAAAAAGATGACTTTGATCTGCAGGAATTCCTGCCGTTTCTTCTGAACATGGCTGCGGAAGAGGTTTCGCTTGAGTTCCAGCGCATTTACAAAGGGCGGCACGGCATGCTGCGCACCGAATGGCGCGTGCTGTTCCATCTTGGCAACTTCGGGGAAATGACCGCTAAGGAGATCGGCCAAAGGGCCAAGGTGCACAAGACCAAGATCAGCCGGGCGGTTCAGCGGCTGGAACAGCGCCGTTACCTGGCGCGCAC
The DNA here is from genome assembly GCF_056538465.1 of Ruegeria sp. BG6. Taxonomy (NCBI): domain Bacteria; kingdom Pseudomonadati; phylum Pseudomonadota; class Alphaproteobacteria; order Rhodobacterales; family Roseobacteraceae; genus Ruegeria; species Ruegeria sp. BG6. The sequence goes on from NZ_JBQFTB010000006.1 coordinate 114,105, forward strand.
CCAAAGCGACACGGACCGCCGGGTCGAGCATCTCAGGCTGACGGACGCCGGCACGCGCGTATATCGCGAACTGCGCGACATTGCCGAGCAATATGACGCAAAGCTTGCCAATGCGTTTTCCGATGACGAGGTTATCCTGCTGCGGCAAATGCTTCGGAAGCTGGCGGGAATGGTCTGAGCACTGGTAATTTGCCGTCCCTTACCCCAGATGATCAACAGACTTGATACAGGACTTGAATATGACGGCCCCCGACACCGAAACGGCAAAAGCGGACTCTCTGATCGAATGGCTGGTCGACCGGGGGCTGGAAGGGGCCGGAAAAGAAGAGTTGCTGGACGGGTACTGCGCGCGACTGGTTGATCTGGGCGTGCCCCTCATGCGGTTTCACGCGGCGCAATCCGCCCTGCACCCGGTGTATGGCGGCACAGGATACAGCTGGTATCACGGGCATGGCGGAGACTATCAGAAGTTCGAGTATTCCGAAGAACCCAGCCCGCAATGGCAGCAAAGCCCGCTTTATGCACTGATGACAGAGGACATGCAGGACCTGCGTGAACGGCTGGTCGATCAGAACACGCCCAGCCGTTTTCCTTTGCTCAATGAACTGCGCGAACAGGGCGCCACGGACTATTACGCAACAGGCGTGTCTTTCGAGCGTCCCATGCGCGAGGCCCTGAAAGAACCGGACACTTCGGTCGACGGAGTACTGATGTCCTGGACCAGCGACGCGCCCGAGGGGTTCCGCGATCATGATCTGAACTTGATCAATACTGTCTTGCCCCATCTGGGACTTGCGCTCAAATCGGCGTCCAACAGCCGGATGGCCAGGGATCTGATGCGCGTGTATCTGGGCCGGGATGCGGGGCGCCGGGTGTTGTCAGGGGAAATTCGCCGCGGCTCGCTACAGCAGATCGACGCCGTGATCTGGAACTTCGATCTTGAAGATTTCACCAGCCTGTCCGAGCAATTGCCCGGCCCGGAAATCATCGAAATGCTGAATGACTATCTGGCGGTTGTGGTGGCGGTCGTGCACGAATGCGGTGGCAATATCCTGAAATTCATGGGCGACGGGCTGATGGCCATGTTCGATGTCGGGGAAATCGACGAAGACGCCCGCGCCGCGCTTGCTGCCGTGGCGCTGTTGCAGGATCGAATGGCCGCAAGGAACGCGCAGCGGCAGGCAGAGGGTCTGCGCGTTGTTGGTTACACCCTGGCGCTGCACGCAGGTGAGATCCTCTATGGCAATATCGGAGCGGAAAACCGGCTGGATTTCACCGTGATCGGACCTGCGGTCAATCAGGCCGCCCGCATCTCCGGCATGCACCGGTCTCTGGGGCAGCGAATCCTGATATCAGACGACGTCGCCCGGGCCGCCGAGCCTTGCAGTCACGAGCTTGTATCGTTGGGCCGCTACATGCTGCGCGGTGTGACCGAGCCGAAAGAGCTGTTTACTGTCTACAGGGCCGACGAATAGCGGCGGCCCGTGGAATTGCACCGGTCGTAAGATGTTATCCTTGACTGGTCAGGTCCTGCGCCAACATCATGGCGTTGCCGTCCAAGTCGTAGAATGTGGCGGTGCTGACCATCCCCTCGATGGTTTCTGTGTCGCCGTCGAATTTGACCCCGGCCGTTTCCAGCGCGCCCCTTGCCGTATCTATGTCGCTTACTCCAAAAACCGGGACGGTGTTGCCGGGCGCGGGTTCGGTCTGCTCGCCCAGTCCCAACGTTACGCCGTCGGTCTTTGTCTGCATTTCGCTCCAGCCGGCCTCGTCAATGTGATGGATCAGCTCAAACCCAAGCATGTCGCTGTACCATTTGGCGCTGGCGTGACGGTCGCGGACTGAGATCGCAAGCGTGATCGTGTTTTCCAAAGAAACTGGCAGCATCGGTCTTTCCTACTATCTAATAATAAAGTAACTATACTTTATGGACACAAAGTCACTTGTCAAGCTTACGTCGCGGGCATGGTCGCTGAGCATTCTGGCAAAGCTGCACGCGGGCGTTCCGGGGCGGCAGGCACCGCTGATTGCGGCGACGGGGGCAGGCCGCAGTTCGTTTACCCAAAGCCTTGGGCACCTGATCGAGTTAAGGCTTCTTGAGAAAAACCCCGGCCACGGTCATCCACTGCGCCCCGAATTCCGGCTAACGCAGAGCGGTAAAGAAATGGCCGAGGTTGCAAGCAGAATTGTTAAGGCCGTGCCCGACGAAAAGGACTTTGCCCTTCTGAGGCGAAGCTGGACGGTGCCAATCCTGGCCGTGACGCATAAACCCCAGCGCTTTTCGGCCATAAAGTCAGATCTGTACACGATCACCGACCGCGCGTTGTCGAAGTCGCTCTATCTTTTGGAAACGCATGACTGGCTTAGGCGCGACATCGATGTCTCAGGCCGGTCGCCCTTTCCGACCTACCTTGCCATCAATCGTGGCATCGAAGTCAACAAGGCGATCGCCCTGGCAAAATGATCAGGATGTTCAAGGCAGCGGTGAAGATGTGCCCCGTCAGAAGTCGATCTCGACCCCCGGCAGGTTCAGTTCCTTCATCATGTCGCGCAGCTCTTGTCGCGCGGCTATGTTCGAGATGTTCAGCTGTTTGACCCCGATATCCTTGAGGTCCAGCAGGGTCAGGCCGCGCGGAAACAGCTCGCGGAAAATCACCCGTTCGGAAAAGCCGGATGCAACCCGGAAACCGATCCGCTGAGACAGCATCTCGATCGCGCGCTGCATCTTTTCTTTGTTGACCATGCGCTGTGTGCCGACCCGGTTGCGGACCACAACCCAGTCGATGGGTTTCAGCCCGGCCTGCGCCCGCAGTTGACGCGCATTCCACACCATTTCCGAATAGACCGACGGCCCGAGGATCTTTTCACCCTTCGAGTCGATCCGCGCCAACAAGTCGAAGTCGATGAAGCTGTCGTTCAGCGGCGTGATCAACGTGTCGGCCAACGAATGCGCCACCTGGCTGAGGCGTGTGTGCGAGCCGGGGCAGTCGATCAGGATGAAATCACTGTCACTTTCCAGTTCAGCAACGGCGGCGGACAGGCGGTGGTCATAGATATTCTCGCCCGGCTTCAGCGTGGCCGCATCGATTTCGGGCAGGTCGTGATGACGCGGGCTGGGCAGGCTCAGGTCCGAACTTCTGAGAAAGTTCAGGCGGTTTTCGAAGTAACGCCCAAGGCTGCGCTGCCGCAGGTCCAGATCCAGTGTGCTGACCTTGTGCCCCAGCCGCGCCAGCGCCGTCGCCACATGCATCGAAACGGTCGATTTGCCTGCGCCGCCCTTTTCGTTCCCGACCACAATGATATGTGCCATGCTTGTATTCCCAAGTCCCGCCGTGTTTGCCCACACGTTGTTTGTGGCCACTATATGTTGTGTTTGGTGGGAAGGAAAGAACCTCAAGCGGTGTATTGGCCTATTATTGGCGAGGAAACCGGAAAACAGCGCGGCCCGGGCGGGTTACGCCGTGCAACAAGACGGGCGGCTTGCACCGTTTCTCAGATTTGCCAAAGAAACGATGGGCCAGACAGGCAAAAACAGCGCGTGGTTGCGAAGGCCGTGACCTGCACTTCCCCAGTGGGCTTTCAAGGTCAGCCGATGCCGGTTTCGTGACTTGAATACCTGTGGCGCCTGGCGGATGTTGCCTCACAAACAGATTGGCAATCAGCAGAGGACATCCTGAATGATCGGATATGCTACCATTGGCGTTTCCAACATGGACAAGGCCAAAGAGTTCTATACCGCGCTTTTTGCGGACAAAGGCGCGAAGGTTCTGATCGATGCCGGTCGGATTGCGTTCATCGGCAACGATCCGACTGCACCCATGCTGGCGGTTTGCGAACCCTATGACGGCGAAACCTGCGCGTCAGGAAATGGCAACATGCTGGCCTTTGCCGCCGAATCCAAAGATGCGGTCACCACCATGTATGACAGGGCCATCAGCCTTGGCGCGACGGACGAGGGCGAGCCGGGCCAGCGTGTGCCTGACCGCTTCTACGGCGCATATGTCCGGGACCCAGACGGCAACAAGCTGTGCTTTTACCTGTTCGAATAAAACCCAACACGCTCCAAAAAAAAGGCCGCCCAATGGGCGGCCTTCTGCATTCGGAACCGGTAAGGCTTAGAAGCCCAGACCTTCGTATTTTTTCTTGAACTTCGACACGCGGCCGCCAGCGTCCATCAGGCGCGACGATCCACCGGTCCACGCGGGGTGCGAGGAGGGGTCGATTTCCAGAGCCAGCTGGTCGCCTTCGGCGCCCCAGGTGGATTTCATCTGAACCACGGTGCCATCGGTCATTTTGACGTTGATGACGTGATAATCGGGATGGATGTCTTTTTTCATCTTTCCGCTCCTTACGCCTCGGCGCCAGCCTTGGGCTTGTAGTTGGTGACTTCTGCGATACGCGCGGACTTACCACGGCGCGAGCGCAGATAGTACAGTTTGGCGCGACGGACGCGGCCACGGCGGACAACGGTGATGCTGTCAATGTTGGTCGAATGCAGCGGGAACACACGCTCCACGCCTTCGCCAAACGAAATCTTGCGAACGGTGAACGAACCGGCGATGCCGCTGCCACCTTTGCGCGCGATGCAGACGCCTTCGTAGTTCTGCACACGGGTACGCGACCCTTCGGTCACTTTAAAGCCGACACGGATGGTGTCTCCGGCTTTGAAATCGGGGATGTCTTTCCCCAGGGCGGCAATCTGTTCCGCCTCAAGCTGTGCGATCAGGTCCATCGCAGGTACTCCTATCTGCTCGTGGTTGGTCCACGAAGTTTGGGCACGGCCTGAGAGCTCTTGGTCTTCACCGGGTCCTGCGCACAGCCCGCCAGAGGTCAGATCGAATGTTCCTTTGGTCTGGCTTGCCGCATCGCGTCCGGGCCGAAGAAAGCGGGACGTCACGCTTTGAAACAAACCAAAACACCGGAGTCGCATGACGCGACACCGGATTGCGCTGCTTTAGGCGTTTTGGTGCCCGGGATCAAGCATCAATTGTCAATTTCTGAAGGTGCCCGGTGTGTAAGCGGTAAGTTTCCGCCGTCACGCAATTGTAGCGTTGTCTTATCATGCAGATTTGTCATTCTAAGCCCAACAATACGAGCAGATATTTCAGGCAGGTTAGAATAATGCGCTTAGCGATATTTTTGGCACTTATCGGGCTGACACTTGTATCTTGCGGGCGGCGCCCTCCGCCACCACAGGTGGTCGAGCATTTCGAGGTAACGGACCCGAAACCGCCATTGGTTATTCACCCTCGCTTTGGCGATGCGGACCCTCATGAGTGGGAGGTGCGGCACCCTGGAAGCTACCCGGTCCATGGTCTGGACGTTTCGCGCTGGCAGGACTCGATCGATTGGCGCACTGCCCGCTCTGCCGGGGTCAGCTTTGTGTTCATCAAGGCCACAGAGGGGGGCGATTTCGCAGACCCGCGCTTCAACGAACACAGGCAGGGCGCGCAGGCAGCGGGTGTGCCGTGGGGCGCCTATCACTATTATTACTTTTGCCGTCCTGCTGCCGAACAGGCCCGCTGGTTTATCCGCAACGTGCCCAAGGGCGCCGATCTGCCTCATGTTCTCGACATGGAATGGACGCCCCATTCCAAGACCTGCACTTTGCGGCCCGATGGCAAAACAGTGCGGGCCGAGGCCGAGAAATTCCTGAATATTCTCGAGCGTCACTACGGGCGCAGACCGATCGTCTACACCACTGTGGATTTCTATCAGGACACCAATATCAGTCGCCTGCCCAAAACCGAGTTCTGGTTGCGTTCGGTTGCCGGGCACCCGCGAGATGTCTATCCGAATACGATCTGGCGTTTCTGGCAATACACCGGCACAGGGCTGGTCCCGGGGGTCCAGGGCAAGGTTGATATCAACACATTCAACGGAGAGCCGGAAATCTGGGCCCGCTGGAAGGCTGGAGGCAACTGAGTTTTCTTAGGGGGTGAACTCCGGACGTTTGCTTATGCGAATTCCGGGTAGCAGCAAAAGCACGGACGATCCGGTCAGGCTTGCCCAGTTGGGCAGGCCTGTTTTGGTAGGTGTCTCAGCTATTTTCAGGCGAACTGCTTTCGCCTTCTGAAAGCACCAGAAAAGCGCCGAGCCCAAGTAGGACGGCGGGAACGATTGACAAAAAGCTCAGGCCGAAGGCCCATAAAATTCCAACAGCGGACAGGCCCATCAGGCCAGCTCCAACCTGCGCGTTCCTGCCGGCGATGCCTCCGCCCAGAAGGCCGGCGACCGGCAACACCAGCGACATGATGCTGTAGAACTGCGCGGATGACGCGCCTTGTTCATACCCGATGCCGCTGGACAACGAGCCGAGGGCGGATGAGGCGCTGTAGCCCACCGCACCGACCAATAAGGCGATAACACCGCCGATAATTCCAAGTATCATTCCAGTTTTCATTGTAATCTCCTGCTTGAAATTGTTGGGTCTGCGACCCTGTTCAAACGCTAAGAGACCACCCGTCTCGCGGGCAATGATTTCGCAATGACAACTTTTGTAATCCGGTCAGATATCCTGTACCGATCGGGCAGGATATCCGTACTTGCAATGACTTGCCACGCGCATGCCGAGGCGGCGACGTTCCCCGCCACGGATGCCGTCAGGCAAGTGCACCCATCAATTCAAAGTCGGTTTGTAGCTTTCAACGGTGCCGCCGCCGATAAGGTGACTTAACCGGTTCTCGCGTTCCGTGCCATAACTGTCGCCCAGCCAGAAGACTTCACCATCCGTCAGGTCACGGCGTTCAAAGCCGTGCTTGGCCAGGCAGCGGTCGACGCCGTCGATCTTGCCGTTTTCATAAATGGTGTCCTGATTCATCCCGACAATCGCCGGTCCCAGAACGACGCCGACCAGAATGACACCGGTTGCATAGCCACCGACAACGGCACTGGTGCCGCCTGCTTCGGCATTGGCCGAACAGCCTTGAACCGCCCTACGGGCAAAGGCAAGATCGTGGCCGGGCTTTACGGGGATGGACGGTCCGGGATTGGCGGCACAAGCACTCAGAACAAGCAATGCACCAAACAATAACTTTTTCATTTTACAAACTTATTCACTCTTGGGGGGTCGATTCCGACCAGTATTCTCCAAGCTGAGTACCTGCATTTTCTAGCAACCTCAAAGTGAATTGGTTCATTGCTGCTTTCTGCGACTTTCTGGTCACAATCGCGCGGATGAGACGGCCAAAGTGGGGGGGGTGAACGCGTTCTTAGATGTCGATGGTCCGTGTACTTAAACTCAGTGAAAAGCCCGGGAGTATCGATTTGAAATGGCAAAAGCACAACATTCCTGTGAATGCTGCAATTCGGTCTTTTTTCCGACCAATTCTTAATAGATAAATACGCATCGGTAACGTGTAGTTTGTTGAAAGGTCGGGCGGGCAAATGAGAACCGGACAAAACGGTCGCAAAGCTATCTTGTGGACACAAACTGAAATCGACGGGCTTGAGGCTGCGCCTCTGGAATCGTTGACGGTAGGTGCGGCATGGTCCTGGCGCGGCGTGGCACGTCGACTGGACGTGGCTGCCGAGATGATGCTGGGCAAGGCAGAAAGCGTCGGCAGCAGAGTTGTTGCTGAAAGCGTATATTCCTCTTCGGAGATACCCGGTGATGTCTTCGGCACTGTTGTTCTGACCAACGGTGCACGGCAATATCGAGCGGAGTTGATTGTCCCCGAAGGTGAAGACGCGCCGACGCTGGTTTTTGAACAGGATTTCCCCGAGCGGGATCAGGATTACTGGGTCAGCGACATCCGGGAAATCGGCCTGCCACTGGACGCCATCGATCACAGCAACAGCACAGTGATCGCATTTCCGGCACGGAACGGTATACGGTAGTATTCCCCACAATTGGTGCAACGGGCCGGCTGTTTCCCTGCGGGTTGAAAAATCAAAGCCCCGAGACCTGTTGACTCTCCGAAATTCACGGATATAAGCGCGGCTTCATTGGTGTTGGTGGCCCCCGCAAGGGGATGCCTGTCATGGGGGAAACCTCAAGAGGACAACGCCCTTCATAGTGGCCCTTGGGGCCTCGACCTGAACGAAGGAGATCAGCCGTGACCAAACGCACGTCTGCCAAGTACAAAATCGACCGCCGGATGGGCGAAAACATCTGGGGTCGTCCGAAATCCCCGGTCAACCGTCGTGAATACGGCCCCGGCCAGCACGGCCAGCGCCGCAAGGGCAAACTGTCGGACTTCGGTCTGCAGCTGCGCGCCAAGCAGAAGCTGAAAGGCTATTATGGCGACCTGACCGAGAAGCAGTTCCGCCGCATCTACGCCGAAGCCGAGCGTGTCAAAGGCGATACCGGTGAAAACCTGATCGGCCTGCTGGAGCGTCGCCTGGACGCTGTTGTTTACCGCGCCAAGTTCGTGGCGACCGTGTTTGCTGCACGTCAGTTCGTGAACCACGGCCACGTCAAGGTGAACGGCCAGCGCGTCAACATCCCGTCCTACCGAGTCAAGGAAGGCGACGTGATCGAAGTGCGTGACAAGTCCAAGCAACTGGCCGTTGTTCTGGAAGCCGCTGCTCTTGCCGAGCGTGATGTGCCTGACTACATCGACGCCGACCATTCGAAAATGACCGCGACCTTCGTGCGCGCACCGGGCCTGAGCGATGTGCCTTACCCGGTCGTCATGGAGCCGAACCTGGTCGTCGAATTCTACGCGAAGAACTGATCTTCGCCGATCCCAAGTTTCAAAGGCCGCGCTGTTCTGCGCGGCCTGTTTTTGTTGGGGGCTCTGCCCCCATCGCGGCAGGCCGCGCTTCCCCCGGGATATTTTTGGCCAGATGAAGTGCGGATCAGAGCGGTAGCGGACGCCCCTCGGCAATCGCTTCCATGGCGAAATACGAAGTCACGCTGTCCAGTTCCACCTTTTCGATCAGGCGCTGGTAGACCTTGTCGTAAGATGCCATGTCCTGGGTCACCACCTTGAGCTGATAGTCATAGTCGCCGCCGATCCGGTGGAAATCCACCACTTCAGGGATGGTCAGAACGTGGCTGCGAAAAGCCTGCAGCCATTCCGCTGAATGGTGCCGGGTGCGCAGCATGACAAAGACAACTAGGCTGAGCCCCAGCTTTTCACGCGCGATCCGGGCACTGGAACCTCGCAGCACGCCATCGTCGGTCAACGCCTTGAGGCGGCGCCAGCACGCATTCTGCGACAGGCCGACCCGGTCGGCCAACTCGCGTTGCGACAACGAAGCATCCCGTTGCAGCTCTTTCAGAATGCGTGTGTCTATTTGATCTAATTTTGAGGCCATTCCTGATCATATGACACAAAAAAGGAGAAAATGAAGAAAAAATAGGTGAAGTTTTTAGAACAGGGTTCAATCACATTGGTTCCAAAGGAATGGAGCAGATGCAATGACCTTGTCCGAATTTCGAGCAAACCTTCAGACCGCCGCTCAAGATTCATCCTTGCGTGAAGGGCTGATCGGAGAGAACGTGCTGATCCCTGGTCTGCTTCGGGACGTACCGCTTGTCTATGCGGATTACGTGGCCTCCGGCCGGGCGTTGCGTCAGGTCGAAAACTTTGTGGCCGGGCATGTGTTGCCGTTTTATGCCAACAGCCATACTGAGGCCTCTTTTTGCGGATCCTATATGACACGTTTGCGCCGTGAAGCACGCGCAGAGATCGCCCGCATTGTTGGCGCAAGGGGAGAAGAAGCGGTGATTTTTGCCGGGTCGGGCGCCACTGCGGGTCTCAACCGGCTGGTCAGTTTGCTGGGGATAGAGCAAGCTGACCAGCCGGTTGTCCTGATCGGGCCGTATGAACATCATTCGAATATTCTGCCATGGCGGGAAAGCAAGGCGCGGGTGATCGAAATTCCCGAAGCCCCGGAGGGTGGCCTTGATCTGGATGCACTGAAAGAGGCGCTGGTTGCAAACCAGGATGCGGATCTGTTGATTGGTTCGTTTTCGGCGGCATCAAACGTGACGGGCATCATCACCGATCCCGATCCGGTCACACGGTTGCTGAAGGAGCATGGTGCTGTGTCGGTCTGGGACTATGCCGGTGGCGGACCTTATCTGCCGATGGATATGGGGCCGGCGGACGCGCGCAAGGATGCGATAGTCGTGTCACCACACAAATTTCCGGGCGGGCCGGGGGCGTCGGGCGTTCTGATCGTGAACAGTCATGCGGTTCAGCGCACTTGCCCCAGCTGGCCCGGTGGCGGAACGGTCAGTTTCGTGTCGCCCTGGCGCCATGATTACAGCGAAGATCTTGCCACCCGGGAAGAGGCCGGAACGCCAAACGTCATCGGAGATATTCGCGCTGCGCTGGCCTTTATCGTCAAGGATTTCGTCGGCGCCGATGAGATCGCAAAGCGCGAGGCGCTTTACAATCAAATGGCGCTGGACGGCTGGCGTGGCAATCCAAACCTGACATTGCTGGGCGTGGACAACCCTCACCGCCTTCCCATCTTTTCGTTTCTCGTCCGCGACAATTCCGGCCAGCCGGTGCACCAGCAGTTGTTCACCCGCATGCTGAGCGATGTCTATGGCATTCAGGCTCGGGGCGGATGTGCCTGCGCCGGGCCTTATGCGCACCGACTGCTGGGCATGGACCGTGCAACATCCGAGGTTTTGCATGCCGAATTGTCCGCAGGGAAAGAGATGAAGAAACCCGGCTGGGTGCGGCTGAACTTCTCGTACCTGATGACCGAAGAGACGGTTCAGTTCATCATCGACAGTGTCAATGACCTGTCGCACCGGACCGAAGAATTCGCGCCATTCTACGACGCTGATCCGGCAACGGCCCGCTTCCGGGCGGCATAAGAGAATTGCCGCTTTTCTCAATCCGTTGAGACGGGTATGAGGGGCTGGGATAACGGAGCCCCTCATGACCAAGATTACCCCGCAACCCGGCATCATGGACATCGCGCTGTATCAGGGCGGCCAGTCGCATATCAAAGGCGTGGCGGATGTCACCAAGCTGAGTTCCAACGAAAACCCCTTTGGTCCGGGCCCAAAGGCGATTGAGGCCGTTCGGGAAACTGCTGCCATGCTGCATCGCTATCCCAGCACGGATCATGCCAGTCTGCGCAGTGCAATCGGCGAGCGGAACGGGCTGGATGCGGCGCGGATCATCTGTGGCGTCGGCAGCGACGAAGTTCTTCAGTTCGTGGCGCAGGCCTATGCGGGACCGGGCGATGAGGTGATCCATACCGAGCATGGATTTTCCATGTACCCGATCATCGCCCGTATGGTCGGCGCGGACCCCATCATGGTGGCCGAAACAGATCGCACGGTCGATGTGGATGCCATTCTGGCTGCCGTCACCGAACGCACACGGATCGTTTTTGTCACCAATCCCGGCAATCCGACTTCGACCATGATTTCCGAGGCCGAACTGACGAGATTGGCGGAAAACCTGCCCGAAAGCTGCCTGATGGTGGTTGATGGCGCCTACGCCGAGTTTGTCGATGGGTTTGATGGCGGCGCGGCATTGGTGGACCGTTTTGAAAATGTGATCATGACGCGGACTTTTTCCAAGATCTACGGTCTGGGCGGGCTGCGTGTCGGCTGGGGGTACGCGCAGCAGCCGATCATCGATGTGCTCAACCGGGTCCGCCAGCCCTTCAACCTGTCGCAGACTGCGCTGGCCGCAGCAGAAGCGGCGGTGCGGGACACCGATTACATGACGTTTTGCCAGACCGAGAACGCCCGCCTGCGCGTTTGGTTGTCGGATGAGCTGGCGAAGATCGGCGTTCCGTCAGACCGGTCTTGCACCAATTTCATCCTGGCGCGCTTTGCTGATCAAGCCGAGGCCGAGGCCTGCGACGACTACCTGAAAACCCAGGGTTTGATTGTTCGGCGGGTTGCAGGCTACAACCTGCCGAACGCGCTGCGGATCACCGTTGGCGATGAAGAGGCCTGCCGCCGTGTCGTGGCAGCAATCACCGCGTTCAAAGGGGGCGCAGCATGAGCCAGATATATGACCGTGTGGCGCTGATCGGGCTGGGTCTGATCGCTTCCTCGATGTTCTGGGCCATCAAACGCGCCGGTCTGGCCGGCGAAGTCACGGGCTATGCACGGTCCGAAGCCACCCGTGATACGGCGCGGCGCATCGGGTTGTGCGACCGCGTGTGCGACACGGCGCGCGAGGCCGTTGAAGGGGCCGATCTGGTGGTGCTGTGCGTTCCCGTTGGTGCGATGGAAGCTGTTGCGCAGGACATCGCACCGGTCCTGAAACCCGGCGCCACCGTGACGGATGTCGGTTCGGTCAAGCGCCACGTTATTCAGGCCGTGTCACCGCACGTTCCCGATGGCGTGCATTTCATTCCCGCCCACCCATTGGCCGGAACCGAGCATTCCGGCCCCGAAGCCGGGTTTGCGGAACTGTTCGACAATCGCTGGTGCCTATTGGTGCCGGTGGAAGACGCTGACCCTGAAGCCGTTACCCGGCTGCGTGCCCTGTGGGAGGGGATGGGCTCGAACGTTGATGAAATGGATGCCGACCATCACGATCTGGTTCTGGCCGTGACCTCTCATGCGCCGCACCTGATTGCCTATACGATGGTGGGCGTCGCGGACGATCTGCGGCGGGTCACAGATAGCGAGGTGATCAAGTACTCGGCAGCCGGTTTCCGGGATTTCACCCGGATTGCAGCGTCTGATCCGACTATGTGGCGCGATGTGTTTCTGACCAACAAAGACGCGACGCTGGAAATTCTCGGGCGCTTTACCGAAGAACTTTTTGCCCTGCAACGTGCGATCCGCACCGGGGATGGCGAGCATCTGTTCGATTACTTCACCCGCACCCGCGCGATCCGACGCGGCATCATCGACGCGGGTCAGGATACGGACGCGCCCGACTTTGGACGTGGCAAGGCCCATTCATGACAAAGATCTGGGGGCGCATACTGGTCGGAACTGCGGTGTTGATCGCCACCGCAACCACGGCTGCGCCACCGGAACAATCGCTGTTTCCATTGACACGCCCGGCGGCTTTTTCAGGGGGCGCAGTGATTTCCAAAGCGGCAGCAACCGTTGCGGCGCTGTCAGAGATGCGGCCCCAAACACGTCCGGAATCGCCTCAGGTTTTGGCCGCTGCTGCGCGACCTTCGGATCTGCCGCTGCTGGGACCGGACACGTCACTGATGCCGTACCTGCGGCCCAAAGAGTTGGAGCAACAGGCTTTTCTGAAGAAACGCAAACTGCGCAAGGGGTCAGTTTGCGGTGACATCGCCATTCAGGGCAAAGCGGTGGGCAGGGTGTCGGGCAAGATCAAGGCCTGCGGGATCAAGGATGCGGTCCAGATCACATCAGTTTCGGGTGTCGCGCTCAGCCGCCCGTCGACGATGGATTGCGGCACGGCGATCGCGCTCAACAAATGGGTCGACAAAGCCGTCATTCCCACCTTCAAAAGACGTGGTCCGGTAGTCGAGTTGCAGGTGGCGGCCCATTACGCCTGCCGCACGCGCAACAGCCAAAAAGGTGCCCGGATTTCGGAACACGGCAAGGGGCGTGCCATCGACATCTCGGGTTTCACAATGGCCGATGGTGAGGTTGTGACGGTTTTGAACGGTTGGCGCAAAAACCCCTCGCAAAAGCAGCTGATCAAGGTTTGGCGCGGTGCCTGTGGCCCGTTCGGAACCGTGCTGGGACCAAACTCGGACAGGTATCACCGCGATCATTTCCACCTGGACACGGCGCGGTACCGCAGCGGTACGTTCTGCCGCTAGTTCCGGCGCGCTTGCGATTTCAGGTTCATTGCCAGCAGATCGGTCTGTGCGTGGATGTGATTGAAACTCTCACGGGTCAGAACCTTTTGACCGTTCGCAAAATCAACGACGTGATCATAGGCCTCAAACAGAATATCCCGCAGCTTTTCGTTTTCGGAGGCATCCTTTTTGGGGGTGTATTCCAAATAGACCGGGGGTTTGACTTCGCCCAGGGTTCGCAGTGCGCCTTGCAGGACCTGCAATTCATGCCCTTCGACGTCGATCCAGATTAAACGAAGATCCTGAAGCGATTGGGCTTGGGTCTCGAGAAGTGAATCAACGGTGGTCACATCCACCATGATCGCATTATCCTGCGCCTCTCCGATTTTCGAACCGCCCCGGTTCAGTTCACTGGTGACGAAGGGCAACTGTCCGCTTTTGGCAGATGCGCCGACGCGCAGAATAGTCACCTTGTCGTTCAGGTCGTTGATCTGAACGTTCCGGCACAGCAACTCGTGGTTTTCGGGGTCGGGTTCGATTGCAACAACCGAGTTGCAGTGCAGATCCCTGAAGAAATAAACTGTGTGGGTACCGATATTTGCACCGACCTCAAGCACGGAACCGCCTTCCGAGGGCTGGCCCGAACGGGTCAGATATTCGGCCAGTTCACGCACCGGATCGCGACTGAATTCGCCGAATTTCGTCAGGTGTTCTCCGATGACATCATGAGGGTAGTAGACCAGGCTGTGATCGTCGAAATTGCGAAAGAACAGAACGTCGTCTTTCCACAACCGCCGCAGCAGTTCGCGCCTGATCTTCTTGTGTCCCAGCGCCCAGTTCGAAATCCGATAGGAAATGAGTGTTCTTAGTCCCATTGACCGTTCCCGTAAGCGCCAAAATCTGTTTCGTATTTGCCCAAGGTATCGCCGGGCATCACCGCAATATCAACCGGGGTGCCGGTCCCAGGGGCAACGGGCCCAGTGCCACGAAACCGTCGCGGAAATTGAGCTGTAGGTCCAGCGCGTTCGGATTGCCGCCCAAACCGGCCATAAAGTTCAGCGCCCGCGTGACCGGGTCAACCGCCTGATCCGGCAATGCACCGGCGGCGTTGGCCATGGCGATCATGTCGCGCCAGTTCTCCGCCTTGATGGCGATTTCGCCGGTTGGAATGCCCTGCGCGTCAACATCCAGCTCGCCAGCAGCAAACAGGCGCAACTCACCCCATCTGATTTCCGCCAGCCTCAGATCGATGGCTACCGGCTGCGGCCTGCTTTCCTCAAGCGCAGAACGATCCCAGGGCTTGTCAAAGGTGACGGTCATGTCCATCGCCAGCGTTTCAAATGCCTGCGGCAGCGATGTGGCCGACCGCATGAGGTCGCGCAGGTCCATGCCAGGCCGAAAGCCGTCGATCCGGGCGCTGACCTTGTATGCTTCGGGCTGGCCGGACTGTTCCATAAGCAGATCAAGGGTTTCACCACCGGCCACCGCAGCAGCTTCGCCAGCGACAATCCACTTGTCCGCAGACAGGGCCATCTTTTCCAGAACAAGTGCGACACCCGGCTGCAATTGCAGTTCTGCCTGCAAATCCGTTGCCTGAACGGTCGCCGTCTGGTCGAAATAGGACAGCCGTTGGGGCGTATCCGCAAACCGCAGCACCTGCCGACCGGGCCAGATCGCAGGGCTTTCGAACTCGATCCAGTCGGCGCTCCAGGCGGTGCCGTTGACCGGATCGGCCAGCCCCGGGTTGTTCAGCCGGGTCACGTGATGCGTCGGGTAACCCGCTGTTGCAACTTCGGAAAAATCGGCCTGCCAGCCCAGTTCCTGTTGCTTGTCGAACCAGGTGGTTATCGCGCTGCGCAGCCCATAACCGGCGATGAACCAATAGGCACTCCAGGCAACGGCAACAAATATGAGTACTCGTATCAGACGGCGCATGACAAATGGCCCTTTTTCCTGCGTCGGATTTGATGTTTATAGGCGCAAACGGGCAAGGACCAGAGTAATGACGATGTGGGTTTTCGGATATGGATCGCTGCTGTGGAATCCTGGGTTTCCGGTGGCGCGCAGCGAACGCGCAACCTTGCAGGGATATGCACGCTCTTTCTGCATGAGTTCCATCCACCACCGCGGCACCGAGGACAACCCGGGTCTGGTGCTGGCGCTGGACGAGCAGACCGACGCCCATTGCAAGGGTCTGGCACTGGCGGTCGAAACGGGGCACGAGGAACGCACCCTGCATGAACTGCGCGAGCGCGAGCTGATTTCCTCGGCCTATGTCGAGAAGATGCTGGATGTGCATCTGGACTGCGGTACGGTGGTGAATGCCGTGACCTATGTGATCGACGAGGCCCACGTGCAGTATTGCGGCGGCATGCCCTTGGAAGAACAGGCTCAGATCATCGCCCATGCCGTTGGCGGGCGCGGTCCGAACACCGAATATCTGTACAATACGACCGAACATCTGGCCGAGATCGGTCTGCGCGATCCCGATCTTGAGTGGTTGTCGCAACGGGTGCGCAGCATTACCGCATAAACCCTTGGCGTCACCGGCGGAAGTTCGCTAGATTCAGCGCAGAGCAGGCAAAAACCGGGAATGACGCGCATGGCGCAGGCACATCAGGGCGCGAGACCCCATTTCTCGCATCCCATCCGACAGATCGTGATGATGTTGATCGCGATTGGCCTGTCAGGGCTGGGTGTGTTCATGGCGCTGCCATACGTGCTGCCGGTGTTTCAGGCGAACCCCTATCTGAACGGGTTCATTCTGCTTGTTTTCGTCATCGGCGTTCTGGCCTGTTTCTATCAGGTGGGGCAGCTGATCGGCTCCGTCCGCTGGATCGAGGCATTTGTCGGCGGTGTCGTGCGCGAGGATGCCCGGACGCCGCAGTTGCTGGCACCGCTGGCCTCGCTGCTGCGGGAACGTGGTGCGCGGTCGCAGATCAGTTCCAGTTCAACCCGGTCAATTCTGGATTCCGTAGCCGAACGGGTCGAGGAAGAGCGTGAGATCACACGCTATATTACCAACGTCCTAATTTACCTTGGCCTTCTGGGTACATTCTTTGGCCTTGCCACCACCGTTCCGGCCATTGTCGACACCATCCGCAGCCTGAACCCGCAGGAAGGCGAAGAAGGGTTGGCGGTGTTCAACCGGCTGATGACCGGGCTCGAGGCGCAGTTGCAGGGTATGGGCGTCGCATTTGGATCCTCGCTGCTGGGGTTGGCTGGCTCCTTGATCGTTGGCCTGCTGGAACTCTTTGCCGGGCACGGCCAAAACCGGTTCTATCGCGAGCTTGAGGAATGGCTGTCATCGATCACCCGCGTCGGTTTCGCAGCAAGTGAAGAAGGCGGCGCAGAAATCGCGGTTCTGACGCCGGTTCTGGATGCAATGTCCGAACAGATGAATGCGCTGCAGGATCTGTTTTCAGCGCAGGAAGCTGACCGCGCCGACCTTTCGGCCAAGATGGGTCAGCTGGTTCGAACCATCGGGGACATGAACCAGCGGCAGTCTGAAACCGAAGGCGTGACATCTGCTTTGGAACGCGTGGCCCTTGGTCAGGACGCGCTGCTGGATCACATGCGCGAACATGGCGCCGGCGACGGGATCGACGCCGAAAGCCGGATGCGCCTGCGGTCGATGGACGTGCA
Source organism: Ruegeria sp. BG6 (assembly GCF_056538465.1). NCBI lineage: Bacteria > Pseudomonadati > Pseudomonadota > Alphaproteobacteria > Rhodobacterales > Roseobacteraceae > Ruegeria > Ruegeria sp. BG6. The sequence continues at coordinate 131,421 of NZ_JBQFTB010000006.1, forward strand.
GCTGCTGCGTATCCTCGAGGAAATCTCTGCTGGCCGTCAGGAAAGCATGAACGAGATGCGCAAGGATATCGAATTGCTCGTCAGGGCTCTGACCCTGCCCAAGGGCGCCGTGCGCAGCACACCGGAAGGCGAGTAAACCATGGCTCTGTCCCGCCGCACAGGTCAACGTTTCCAGGGTTCGGTCTGGCCGGGCTTTGTGGATGCGATGACCGGGCTGCTGATGGTTCTGACCTTCGTCCTGACCATCTTCATGGTGGTGCAATTCGTCCTGCGCGAGACTATTTCGGGGCAGGAGGATGAGCTGACCGCCCTGTCCGACGAAGTCGCCGCTTTGGCGGGCGCACTGGGGCTGGAAGAGCGTGAAAACAGCCGTTTGCAGGCTCGTCTGGGGGCGCTGAACGCGACCTTGACGCAGGCCGAGGATGACCTGTCACAGGCACAGACCCGGATCACGGATTTTGAGGCTCAGGTCGCGGCTCTGCTGGTCGATCAGGAACAGGCGCGCGAGGCGATTGCTGATCTTCAATCCCAGCGCGAGGAATTGCTGAGCGAACAGGAGGCCCTGAACCTTGCGCTAGCCCAACGCCGGGCCGAAATCGACGCGCAGGCCGAGGCTGCCCGTTTGGCTGCCGCCCGCCGTGAAGCGTTGGAAGCGCTCGTTGCTGACCTAGAGGCGAACGAGGCAACCCAAAGCAGCCGGATCGCTGAACTTGAAGAAACACTGAGCGCGGAAGAGGCTGCGAAATTGGCCGAAGCCGCCGCCGCCGAAAACCTGCGCAACCGTCTTCAGGACGCCGATGCGGAGCTGACGGCGATGACCCTGGCACTTGAGGCGCAGCGCAAGGACGCCGAGGATACTCTGACCCTGCTCGCCGCGGCGCAGGCGGCCAAGGCCGAGCTGGAGCGTCGCTTTGGCGATCTGGATCCGGAAGAATTGAAGGCGCAACTCAAGGCCGCGCTGGCCGCGCAGACCCAGGCGCAAGCGGATGCCGAGGCGCAGAAGACACTGGCAGAAGAGCGGGCAACATTGCTGGCAGTGGCACGCAACACGATTGCGGATGAAAAAGAAATCTCTGCCGAAGCGCAGCGGCAAACGGCGCTTTTGAATCAACAGATGGCTGCGCTGCGCGGGCAGCTTGGATCGTTGCAGGCCCTGCTGGATGACTACGAAGAGCGTAACGCATCGGCCAATATCCGCATCCAGACACTGGGGCAGGACCTGAACGCCGCCCTGGCGCGGGCGGCCTCGGAAGAACGCCGCCGCCGCTTGCTGGAAGAGGCCGAGCGGATACGGCTTGAGGCCGAAGCCGAAGCGCTGTCGGGTCAGAACCAGCAACTGGCGGCGCAGGCCGAAGATCTGCAACGTTACCGGTCCGAGTTTTTCGGGCGCCTGCGCGAGGTTCTTGGGGATCAGGAAGGCGTACGGATCGAAGGCGACCGGTTCGTGTTTTCATCCGAGGTTCTGTTCGACACCGGCTCGGCCGTCCTTTCCCCGGAAGGGCAATTGGAGGTCGCCAAGGTGGCCAATATCCTGCGCAGCGTGGCGGCGGAAATCCCTGAAGGATTGAACTGGGTCATTCGGGTGGACGGGCACACCGACAACGTGCCGCTGGCCGGAACAGGGCGGTATCAGGACAACTGGGAACTCAGCCAGGGGCGCGCCTTGTCCGTTGTTCGCTACATGGTCGACGCGCTGGGCATCCCGCCAGACCGGCTTGCCGCAAACGGCTTTGGCGAATTCCAGCCCGTCAATCCGTCAGATACGCCCGAAGCCCGCGCCCAGAACCGGCGGATCGAGCTGAAACTGACCGAGCGCTGATCCCTTTACATCACGTCAGCCCATGAACGCGGGCAAACGGATCGCGGGTCTTGTCCTTGTGCCAGGTATACTCACACCACGCCGACACCTTTTCGGCTACATCTGTGCCGTGCATCAGGGCAATGGCACCCAGGGCCATGTCCATTCCGGCGGAAACGCCGGATGAGGTCAGGAATGGCCCGTCTTCAACCCATCTGGCCCGGGGAACCCACTCCACGTCGGGTCCTTGGGCGCAGACCCACGAAAAGGCCGCCTTGTTGGTCGTGGCGCGTCGGTTGTCCAATACACCGGCCCTGGCAAGAAGGGCGCTGCCAGTGCAAACGCTCAAGGTGAATTCCGCCTTATCCGAACTGTCCGCAATCCAATCCAACAAGCGTGAGTTGTTGACTTCCTTGCGAGTGCCAGCTCCGCCAGGCACAAAAAGAATGTCATAGCCCTGCGCCGCGTCGATCGTCGTGTCGGCAAAGGCCTTCAGTTTTTGATTGCTTTCAACCGGCCCACTGGTTTCCGCGACAAGCTCCAGGGTGAAGTCATCGGTGAGCAGGCCTAAAATCTCCATCGGGCCGAACACATCCAGCAACTCAAACCCGGGAAAAATCAAAGCGCCGATTTTACGCATCCCTGTCTCCTGTCCTTTGAACGAAAATCGCCTGCCAACTTGGGTTGGCAGGCGATGGCTGTCGTTTCATTCTTCGGGTTAATCTGCCGTCAGCAGCGGAGGTTTGTCGCCCGGAATACGCGGCTGATCGGGGCCGAGGATTTCCAGATCAAGTTCGCCGTCCTTGACGGATACGCGGACCACACCGCCCTTGGCGAGTTTTCCGAACAGCAATTCCTCGGCCAGCGGTTTCTTAATGTGCTCCTGAATAACCCGTCCCAACGGGCGGGCCCCCATCTTGTCGTCATAACCCTTGTCGGCCAGCCATTCGGCTGCGTTGGGGGTCAGATCGATCGAGACGCCGCGATCCAAAAGCTGCGCCTCAAGCTGCAGGACGAACTTCTCGACCACCTGCAGGATGACCTCTTTCGGCAGCGGCGCGAACGAGATCACCGCATCCAGACGGTTGCGGAATTCCGGCGTGAACATGCGCTCGATTGCGGCGGTGTCCTCGCCCTCGCGGCGATCACGGGCAAAACCGATGGCGGCCTTGGCCTGTTCCTGCGCGCCAGCGTTCGAGGTCATGATCAAGACCACGTTGCGGAAGTTCACTGTGCGGCCGTTGTGATCGGTCAGCTCACCGTGGTCCATCACCTGCAACAGGATGTTGAACACGTCCGGGTGCGCTTTCTCGATTTCGTCCAGAAGCAACACGCAATGCGGATGTTGGTCGACACCATCGGTCAACAGACCGCCCTGGTCGAACCCGACATAGCCCGGAGGCGCACCGATCAGACGGGAAACCGCGTGTTTCTCCATGTATTCGGACATGTCGAAGCGCAGCAGTTCCACACCCAGCGTATCGGCCAGCTGTTTCGCAACCTCGGTTTTACCCACACCGGTCGGGCCGGCGAACAGGTAATTGCCGATTGGCTTTTCAGGCTCACGCAAACCCGCGCGCGCCAGTTTGATCGCGCTGGACAGCGCCTCGATGGCTTCGTCCTGACCAAACACCACTCGTTTAAGCGAAGCTTCCAGGTCTTTGAGAACCTCGGCATCATCCTTGGTGACGTTCTTGGGCGGAATGCGGGCGATCTTGGCGACCACCGCTTCGATCTCTTTCACACCGATGGTCTTGCGGCGTTTGCTTTCCGCGACCAAGTGCTGGGCCGCGCCGGCCTCGTCGATCACGTCGATCGCCTTGTCGGGCAGTTTGCGGTCATTGATATAGCGCGCCGACAGTTCCACAGCGGTTTTGATCGCATCAGCGGTATATTTGATCTCGTGATGCTTTTCGAAATAGGGTTTCAGACCGCGCAGAATCTTCACGCTGTCCTCGACCGAAGGCTCATTCACGTCGATTTTCTGGAAACGGCGGCTCAGCGCGCGGTCCTTCTCGAAATGCTGGCGGAACTCCTTATACGTGGTCGAGCCCATGGTACGCAGCTTGCCGCCCTGCAGTGCAGGTTTCAGCAGGTTCGACGCGTCCATCGCGCCGCCCGAAGTGGCGCCGGCACCGATCACGGTGTGAATCTCGTCGATGAACAAGACCGCGTCAGGATGGTCTTCCAACTCGGTCACGACAGCCTTGAGACGCTCCTCGAAATCACCGCGGTATCGGGTTCCGGCCAGCAACGCACCCATGTCGAGCGAGTAGATCGTGGTGTTGGCCAGAACATCCGGCGCTTCACCCGCGACGATCTTATGCGCCAGACCCTCGGCGATGGCGGTTTTGCCTACACCCGGATCACCCACCAGCAGCGGGTTGTTCTTGCGACGGCGGCACAGCACCTGGATGCAGCGTTCGACCTCATCTGCGCGCCCGATCAGCGGATCGACATCTCCAGCCCGCGATTTGGCGTTCAGATCGATGCAATACTTGCCCAGCGCGCTTTCCTTTTGTTCGCCTTCGCCCGCGCTTGACTGAACCTCTTCCTCAACCTGATCCGCGCCGGAAACGGGGCGGTTTTCACCATACGCAGGATCCTTGGCCACGCCATGTGCGATGAAGTTCACCGCGTCATAGCGGGTCATGTCCTGCTCCTGTAGGAAATAGGCCGCGTTGCTTTCGCGTTCGGCGAAGATGGCGACCAGAACGTTGGCCCCGGTGACTTCGGTCCGGCCAGAGCTTTGAACGTGAATCGCCGCGCGCTGGATGACACGCTGGAAGGCTGCGGTCGGCACCGCCTCGGATCCGTCAATATCCGTTACCAGATTTGACAGATCCTCGTCGATGAACTCGACAAGGGTGCTGCGCAACTCATCCAGATCGACGCTGCACGCCTTCATCACGCGCACTGCATCGGGTTCTTCCAGCAGCGCCAGCAGCAGATGCTCCAGCGTTGCGAATTCATGTCGCCGTTCGTTCGCCGCAGCCAGGGCCGCGTGAATGGCTTGTTCTAATGTGCTCGAGAATGAAGGCACGCGGGTGCTCCTCTGTCTTGGGTCAGAAGGGGGCGCATTAAAGGTCGGATCCCCATCCCAACCATGTCCTCATACTATTAGAGTTTGGTTGATCGTGGCGCGGCTTCAAGGGTTTTCTTGCTCTTGACAGTCACATTTCGTGTGACCGTGACCGTGACGTGGGGCAAATAGGTCCTAAAACCGGTCTTTTCTAGCCCGAATTTCGGCAAACACCGATACAGGATCGGCATTTTCCATCCCAAGTTGAGTCTTGATCCCAGGATCCGTGGCCCGCAGAAACGGATTTGTGGCCTTCTCAAGCGCCAGAGTCGACGGAACAGTTGGGTCGCCGGCAGCCCTTGCGCTGTCGATATCCTGCGTGCGCTGCTGCAGCGCCGCGTTGTCCGGATCGACAGTGATCGCGAACTTTGCATTGGATTGTGTGTATTCGTGACCGGAACAGACGACCGTCTCGTCGGGCAGGGCGGCCAGTTTGCCAAGCGAAGCCCACATTTGCGCAGGTGTGCCTTCGAACAGACGGCCGCAGCCCAAGGCCATCAGGCTGTCTGCTGTGAACACGGCCGTGCTCTCCGGCATGTAAAACGCGATATGTCCGATCGTATGGCCCGAGACGTCCAGCACATGAACCGGTTCGCCGCCAATTTCGAAAGTATCGCCTTCGCGCACCTGCAAATCCAAAGGCGGCAGGCGGTGGGCGTCAGCGGCGGCTCCGACCACTTTGGCAGGGTGATGTTCGAGGATTCCGGCCAGACCATCTACATGATCCCAGTGGTGATGGGTCAGCAGGACATGAGACAGTTTCCAGTTGCGGGCGTCAAGCGCGGTCAGGATCGATCCAGGTTCAGGCGCGTCGATCAATGCGGTCTGGCCACTGGCCGCATCATGCGCCAGAAAGGCGTAATTGTCGCTGAGGCATGGGATGGTGACGATCTCAAGAGGCATGGCCTTTTGCCCTTTCGTTGCTAGACTGCCGACAGCTAAGCCGATTGACCGGGTTTCCGCAATGCATCTTGATGTGCAGGATCTGAGGAATTTCTACTATCGCAGCACTTTGGGACGTGCCGCGCAGGCGGCGATCCGTGGTCGAATGGTCGAGCTGTGGCCCGAGGCCAAGGGGCAGACTGTTGTCGGGTTCGGATTCGCCGTGCCCTTGCTGCGCCCCTATCTGAAGGATGCGCGGCGCGTGATCGGACTGATGCCCGGCCCGCAGGGTGTAATGCCCTGGCCTGCAGGAATGCCCAACGTCTCTGTCCTAACCGGAGAGACGCTTTGGCCCATCGAAACCGGTCACGTGGACAAGCTGGTGGTTATGCACGGTCTGGAAACCTCTGAGCGGCCCACCCAGTTGCTGGAGGAATGCTGGCGCGTGTTGGGGCCGGGGGGGCGTATCCTGTTTGTCGTGCCCAACAGGGCGGGTCTGTGGTCGCGGTCCGACCGGACACCGTTCGGGTTTGGTCGCCCGTATTCCGCATCGCAGCTGGAATCCCAGCTCAAGGCCCATCATTTCGTTCCGGAAACGCATTGCTCGGCTCTTTACATGCCGCCATCCTATCGACGGTTCTGGCTGAAATCCGGCAATCTGATCGAAAAGACGGGGCAACGTCTGCCGACAATTATGGCGGGTGGCGTTCTCATGGTCGAGGCGACCAAGCTTATCCGGCCGCCAAGTGGCACCGTGACCAAAGATGCGGTCAAACGCCCGATCAAGGCGTTGGACGGCCTGCTCAAGCCGGCCTGACAGAACAGGTGATGGACACCCATGTGTGGTGCCCAAATCTGAGGGAAATAGGCCACAGGAATCGCCAAAAGCTGCAATTTGGTAACATTTTTCACCCCTTCAGACGTGTCCAAAGGGTCGCACTTTGCGTAAGTGCATGAAATCAAACAATTTGTGGATAACATCGTAATCACTATACTATATTGCGAGGTTGGAACACCTCTGCTACATCCCCGGTGATTTTGATCCCCGCCCTACAAGGACGGGGTTTCTTCACGCCCCCGGGGTAGCTGCCGCACGCGAATTCGGGGCCCAAAATATCGGAAGGGTGGACGTGTCCGAACCAGCTTCGATTTCCACAGGCATCGCCGAGCGCTATGCCACCGCAATCTTCGAGATTGCCAAAGAGAATAATGACCTCGCAGGTCTGGAAACCGGCATCAATGATCTGGCAGCAGCTTTGGGCGAAAGCGCAGATTTGCGCGACCTGATCGCCTCGCCTCTGGTTTCCCGCGCCGAACAGGAAGGCGCAATCACCGCAATTGCCGCCAAGATGGGGCTGAACTCCATCCTGCAGAACACGCTGGGCCTGATGGCGCAAAAGCGTCGCCTGTTCGTTGTGCCGCAGCTGGTGCAGGTTCTGCGCGATATGCTGGCGGACGAGCGCGGCGAAGTGACCGCCGATGTCGCCTCGGCCAAGGCGCTGACCAAGACGCAAATGGAAAAACTGTCCAAAACGCTGTCCGAGCGTGTGGGCAAGACCGTGACAATCAATGCGACCGTTGATGAAAGCCTCATCGGCGGTCTTGTCGTTAAAGTGGGCTCGAAGATGATCGACAGTTCGATCCGTTCGAAGCTCAACTCCCTACAGAATGCAATGAAAGAGGTCGGATAAATGGGAATCCAAGCTGCAGAGATTTCTGCAATCCTGAAGGACCAGATCAAGAATTTTGGTCAGGAAGCCGAAGTGGCCGAGATCGGCCGCGTGCTGAGCGTCGGTGACGGGATTGCCCGTGTATACGGCCTGGACAATGTGCAAGCAGGTGAGATGGTCGAATTCCCCGGTGGCATCATGGGCATGGCGCTGAACCTGGAAAGCGACAACGTCGGTGTCGTTATCTTCGGTTCCGACCGTGACATCAAAGAAGGTGACACCGTCAAGCGCACCAACTCGATCGTGGACGTTCCGATCGGTGACGAACTTCTGGGTCGCGTTGTTGACGGTCTGGGCAACCCGCTGGACGGCAAAGGCCCGATCAACGCTTCCAAGCGCGGCGTTGCAGACGTGAAAGCCCCGGGCATCATCCCGCGTAAATCGGTGCATGAGCCGATGGCAACTGGTCTGAAATCGGTTGACGCGATGATCCCGATCGGCCGCGGCCAGCGTGAGCTGATCATTGGTGACCGTCAGACCGGCAAAACCGCCGTTGCTCTGGACACCATCCTGAACCAGAAAGTCTACAACGACGCAGCGGGCGACGACGAGTCGAAGAAACTGTACTGCGTATACGTTGCGATCGGCCAAAAGCGTTCGACCGTTGCGCAGCTGGTGAAAAAACTGGAAGAGTCCGGTGCCATCGAATACTCGATCGTTGTGGCCGCAACCGCGTCCGACCCGGCACCGATGCAGTTCCTGGCACCTTACGCCGCGACCGCGATGGCCGAGTACTTCCGTGACAACGGCCGCCACGCGCTGATCATCTATGATGACCTGTCGAAACAGGCCGTGTCCTATCGTCAGATGTCGCTGCTGCTGCGCCGTCCGCCCGGACGTGAAGCCTATCCTGGTGACGTTTTCTACCTCCACTCCCGCCTGCTGGAACGTTCGGCGAAGCTGAACGAGGATTTCGGTGCGGGTTCGCTGACCGCTCTGCCGGTTATCGAAACTCAGGGTGGTGACGTTTCGGCGTTTATTCCGACCAACGTGATCTCGATCACCGACGGTCAGATCTTCCTTGAAACCGAACTGTTCTACCAAGGCATCCGTCCTGCTGTGAACACCGGTCTGTCGGTTTCGCGTGTGGGCTCGTCAGCCCAGACCAACGCGATGAAATCGGTCGCCGGCCCGGTCAAGCTGGAACTGGCCCAGTACCGCGAAATGGCTGCGTTCGCGCAGTTCGGTTCCGACCTTGACGCCGCAACCCAGCAGTTGCTGAACCGTGGTGCGCGTCTGACCGAGCTGATGAAGCAGCCGCAGTACTCGCCGCTGACCAACGCGGAAATCGTCTGCGTCATCTTCGCAGGCACCAACGGCTACCTCGACAAGATCGACGTATCGGATGTTGGCCGCTACGAGGCCGGTCTGCTGGCGCACCTGCGCGGCAAGCACGCCGACCTGCTGAAGTGGATCACCGACGAAGATCCGAAGGTCAAAGGCGACGCGTCCGACAAGATCAAGGCAGCGATCGACGAATACGCCGCAACCTTCGCTTGATAGGGGGTTCCGATGCCTAGTCTGAAGGACCTTAAAAACAGGATCGAGTCGGTCAAATCGACCCGCAAGATCACCAAGGCCATGCAGATGGTCGCGGCAGCAAAACTGCGCCGCGCCCAGGAATCTGCCGAAGCTTCGCGCCCCTATGCCGAGCGGTTCAATGCCGTGATGGCGGGGCTGGCGGCTTCGGTCGGGGGCAGCGACAGCGCCCCCAAGCTGCTCCGTGGTACGGGCAGTGATGATGTCCATCTGCTGGTTGTGATGACAGCTGAACGCGGCCTGTGTGGCGGCTTCAACTCGAACATCGCCAAGCTGGCCCGCCAAAAGGCGGAAGAGCTGCGCCTGAAAGGCAAGACGGTCAAAGTTCTGACGGTCGGCAAGAAAGGCCGCGACGCGCTCAAGCGTGATTTTGGCGATCTGTTCGTTGGACATATCGACCTGAGCGAGGTCAAGCGTCTGGGGTATTCCAACGCGCAAGACATCGCCAAGGACGTCCTGTCTCGTTTCGACGGGGGAGAGTTCGACGTTGCCACGATCTTCTACTCGAAGTTCGTCAACGTTGTGACCCAGATCCCGACGGCACAGCAGGTCATTCCCGCCTCGTTCGAGGACGAAGCGGCAGGTGACGACAGCGGTGCCATTTTCGACTACGAGCCCAGCGAAGAGGCCATTCTGGCCGACTTGCTGCCCAAGGGGGTTGCGACCGCGATCTTCTCGGCTCTGCTCGAAAACGGAGCGTCCGAACAGGGGGCACGGATGTCCGCGATGGACAACGCGACACGTAACGCGGGTGAAATGATCGACAAGCTGACGATCCAGTTCAACCGCTCGCGTCAGGCCGTGATCACCAACGAGCTGATTGAAATTATTTCCGGCGCCGAAGCGCTGTAAGAAAACCGGAGACGAAACATGGCGAATGCAAAAGGCAAAGTCACACAGATCATCGGGGCCGTCGTCGACGTGCACTTCGACGATCAGCTGCCTGAAATTCTGAACGCGCTGGAAACCACCAACAACGGCAAGCGCCTGGTGTTGGAAGTTGCTCAGCACCTGGGTGAAAACACTGTCCGCACCATCGCGATGGACGCGACCGAAGGTCTGGTCCGTGGTGAAGAAGTGACCGACACCGGCGCACCGATCTCGGTTCCCGTCGGCAACGCCACTCTGGGCCGCATCCTGAACGTTGTCGGCGAGCCGATCGACGAGAAAGGCCCGGTTGAGGCGACAGAAGCCCGCGCGATCCACCAGCCCGCACCGACCTTTGCGGAACAGTCGACCGAATCCGAAGTTCTGGTCACCGGCATCAAGGTTGTTGACCTGCTGGCCCCCTACGCAAAGGGCGGTAAGATCGGCCTGTTCGGCGGCGCCGGCGTTGGTAAAACCGTTCTGATCATGGAACTGATCAACAACATCGCAAAAGTGCACTCGGGCTTCTCGGTGTTCGCGGGTGTTGGTGAACGGACCCGTGAAGGGAACGACCTGTACCACGAGATGATCGAATCGAACGTGATCAAGCCGGACAACCTGTCGGAATCGCAGGTGGCCCTGGTTTACGGTCAGATGAACGAACCTCCAGGAGCCCGTGCACGTGTTGCTCTGACCGGTCTGACCCTGGCCGAGCAGTTCCGCGACCAGTCCGGTACCGACGTTCTGTTCTTCGTCGACAACATTTTCCGCTTCACGCAGGCGGGTTCCGAGGTTTCGGCTCTGCTGGGTCGTATTCCTTCGGCCGTGGGCTATCAGCCTACGCTGGCCACCGACATGGGTGCGCTGCAGGAACGCATCACCTCGACCAAAGCTGGTTCGATCACCTCGGTTCAGGCGATTTACGTGCCTGCGGACGACCTTACCGACCCCGCGCCGGCAACTTCGTTTGCGCACCTGGACGCGACTACCGTTCTTAACCGTGCGATCTCGGAAAAGGGTATCTACCCTGCGGTTGACCCGCTCGACTCGACCTCGCGTCTGCTCGATCCGGCCATCGTCGGCGAAGAGCACTACAAGGTTGCGACCGACGTTCAGCAGATCCTCCAGCGCTACAAGTCGCTGCAGGACATCATCGCCATTCTCGGCATGGACGAACTGTCGGAAGAGGACAAGCTGACCGTGGCCCGTGCCCGTAAGATCGAACGCTTCCTGTCGCAGCCGTTCGACGTGGCCGAAGTCTTCACCGGTTCGCCTGGTGTTCAGGTTCCTCTGGATGTCACCATCTCGTCGTTCAAGGCCGTTGTGGCCGGCGAATACGATCACCTGCCCGAAGCGGCCTTCCTGATGGTCGGCGGCATCGAAGACGTGATCGCCAAGGCCGAGAAGATGGCTGCAGCGGCTGCCTAAGGAGAAACCCTGATGGCAAACACGATGCAATTCGACCTCGTCAGCCCCGAGCGGAGCCTTGCTTCACTCGCGGTGACGGCGGTCCAGATTCCCGGCGCGGACGGGGACATGACGGCAATGCCCGATCATGCCCCCACCATCACCACACTGCGCCCCGGTCTGCTGAAGGTTGAGGCGCCCGAAGGGTCCAGCGAATACCTGGTCACCGGAGGGTTTGCCCAGATCAACGGCGACAGCTTGTCGGTTCTGGCCGAAAAGGCCATTCCGGTTTCAGAAGTGACCCGTGCGCATATCGACGATCTGATCACCGAGGCCCGCGAGTCGCACGAAGCGGCAAAAGGTGGCGACGATCAGACCATCGTCGACGACGCCGCCAAGCTGCTGGCCGACATGGAAGCGCTTGGGACGCATATGAGCCTGTAACGCGGCTTGATCGTTTATGAATTAGAACGGCCTCGCGTTTGCGGGGCCGTTTTTTTGTCGTGCTTTTGACCGAATGCCGGAATAAGTTGCGGGAATTCAAAAACAACGACGACAGAATGAAAACTTTTCAAACCCATCCTATTGGCATTGATCAAGGCGAGGCCCTGTTGTTTTCCGATTTTGCCAATGGCGGTGAAATGTGGACAGGTGAGGGGGCGCGGGAACGCCGGACGACCGTTGCATTCAGCCAACCGTTTCGCTCGGCACCGATGGTACAGATCGGCATTTCGCTGTGGGATGTGGACACGTCCTCGGCGCTACGCGCCGAAATCAAGGCCGAGAACATTACGCCCGAAGGGTTCTGCGCTGTCTTCCGCACCTGGTCGGATACGCGCGTTGCCCGCATCCGCGCCTCGTGGACCGCGATTGGCGAGGTGCCGCACGAGGATGACTGGCATATATCCTGAGCGCACCTTCAGAACGGAAGCCGCGCTCTTGTCGTCAACTGCTCACCTGAAGCCCGTTTCTTACGCGTCGGTGCCTTCGATCATGTCCACGCGTGTTGCGTGGCGGCCACCTTCGAACGCGGCCCCCAAAAACGCGTCCACGATATCCAGCGCCTGACCTTCGCCAATGACGCGCGCGCCCATGGACAGCATGTTGGCATCATTGTGCTGCCGGATCATCCGGGCTGAGAATGTGTCGGAACACACACCGCAACGGATGCCCGGCACCTTGTTGGCTGCCATCATGATGCCCTGACCGGTGCCACACAACAGGATGCCAAGCGCACAATCGCCCGAGGCGACGCGCTCGGCAGCGGCCTTGCCATGCAGGGGATAGTGTGTGCTTTCCGGAGTGGTCGGGCCGATATCCACGACCTCCCATCCGGCGTCCGCGATATGTGCGGCGATTGCCTGGCGCAGTCCGATGGCGGCATGGTCACTGGAAAGGACGACGCGTTTGTTGTCAGTCATGAAAAGGCTGTCCGTTCTAAGATATGCGTGTAAGAAAGGTGGGCCCTGTCCAGGCGCCCCTTTTCCGGTCAGTTCATCTGATACAGGGATTCGTAGATTGGTGTCAGTGTCTTGTCTTCGAACAGCGAAGAAACACTTGTGCCGTTCCAGATGTTCAGGATCGCCTGGGTAAAGATCGGTGCCGTCGGTACGATCCGGATGTTCTTGGCCTTGGCGATTGCGTCGGTGGGCTGGATCGTGTCGGTCAGAACCAGCGACTTCATGACCGAGTTGGTCACACGTTCGACCGCCGGGCCGCTCATGACGCCGTGGGTGATGTAAGAGTGCACCTCTTTCGCACCATTATCCAGCAGCACCTGCGCCGCTTTGCAAAGCGTACCGGCAGTGTCGCACATGTCGTCCACGATCAGGCAGATCTTGTCCTTGACGTCGCCGATTACGGTCATCTCGGCCACTTCACCGGCTTTCTCGCGGCGTTTGTCCACGATCGACAGGGGGGCGTTGATCCGTTTGGCCAGTTCGCGCGCACGGGCCACGCCGCCGACGTCGGGCGACACCACCATGATTTCATCCAGGCTGTCCTTGAACTGGTGTTTCACATCCAGGGCAAAGATCGGCGAGGCATAGAGGTTGTCCACCGGAATATCGAAGAAACCCTGAATCTGGGCCGCGTGCAGGTCCATGGTCAGGACCCGCTCGATTCCGGCACCGGTCAGCATGTTGGCGACCAGCTTGGCAGAGATCGGCGTACGCGCCTTTGTGCGGCGGTCCTGACGGGCATACCCGAAATAGGGGATCACGGCAGTGATCCGCTGGGCCGACGACCGACGCAGGGCATCAGCGATGATCAGCAGTTCCATCAGGTTGTCATTGGCCGGGTTCGAGGTCGGCTGGATGATGAACATGTCCTCGCCGCGCACATTCTCGAACACCTCGACGAAGATCTCGCCATCGTTGAACCGTTCGACCCGCGCATCGACCAGCCCCTGATCGACGCCGCGGTAAAGGCTCATGCGGCGGGCTATGGTTTTGGCAAGCGGAAGGTTGGCGTTCCCAGCGATTAGCTTGGGTTCGTGAAGTGTCGGCATCGGCTGAGGTCCCCGGGCAGCAATGGCAATGTGACAGATTCGTGATGTTGACACCGCTTAGCATGGCCTTACCGTCCCGCAAAGGTAACGCAGCGGAGAAAGTGCACATGACCCAGATTGACTACTATTTTGCGACACTCTCGCCCTATTCCTATCTGGCCGGAACCCGGCTGGAAGAGATCGCGGCCAAGCACGGTGCGACGATCAACTACAAGCCGTTGGACATTATCGCTCTGTTCTCGCGCACTGGTGGGGTTCCGCCGAAGGATCGGCACATTTCTCGCATCGAATACCGGGCCCAGGAATTGCTCCGCCAGTCCAGAAATCTGGGAATGGAATTCAACCTGCAACCCGCGCACTGGCCAACGAATATGGCCCCGTCATCCTACGCCGTGATCGCCGCCGTTCAGGACGGGTCCGGCGATGTCGGGCAGCTTTGCCATTCGATCCTGCGTGCCTGCTGGGCGGAGGAAAAGGACATCGCTCAGGATGATGTGATCCGCGATTGCCTGTCAAAGGCCGGGTTCGATCCCGGACTTGCCGACAGCGGCCTGCTTGTGGGTGCGGAAACCTACGCCGCCAATCTTGAAGAGGCCGTTGATCGCGGCGTGTTCGGCGCGCCGTTTTATATCACCCCGGATGACCAGAGGTTCTGGGGGCAGGACAGGCTGGACGATCTGGACCGGCACCTGGCGACGCTGTAGGCATGACAGGCCGTTCCGTGCCGCAAGATGTCTTTGTGCGAACACTGGGCAAGGGCGCGCATCAGATGCTCGCCCTGCACTGCACCATTGCCCATTCCGGCGCCTGGTCGGGCCTTGCAGCTGCGCTGAGCGGGAAGGCAAGCCTGATTGCGCCGGACATGCTGTCACACGGTCGCAGCCCCGATTGGGACGGGCGCGGCGACTTTTTTGACCGGATGACCGAACTGGCGGCCAGCCAGTTGCAAAAACCGATGGATGTGATCGGCCACTCCTTTGGTGCGATGATTGCGTTGCGCCTGGCAGTCGAACACCCCGACCTCGTGCGCCGCGCTATTCTGATTGAGCCGGTCTTTTTTGCCCTGGCAAAGCTGGATGCCCCGGACCTCTACGATCAGCATGAGCGAGATGCAGAACCCTTTGTCTCCGCGCTCGCCACAGGCAACGCATCGCAGGCAGCCCGCCTGTTCAACCGCATGTGGAGCATACAGGACAGCCCCCGCTGGGCGGATCTGCCCGACCGTACCCGCGCCGCAATGATCCGCGGGGTGCATGTAGTCCCGGCCTCCAACAATGCCCTATACGAGGACGGTGCGGGCCTGTTGCAATCGGGAAAACTGGAACGCGCCCAAATGCCGGTCCGGATCCTCAGCGGATCGCTGACGCACCCGGTCATACCCGCAATATGCAACAGCCTGCAACGCCGTCTGCCTGCGGCAACCACCGAAATCATCCCGGGGGCAGGGCACATGCTGCCGATTTCCCATCCAAAAGAGACGGCGCGCAGCCTGTCGGAGTTCTTCCGCATTCCGCTAGCCTCTTCTGTCTGAATTTTCTGCGGCGGGGGCGGCGCCCCCGACGACCGTCAGAAAAGGGCCAGAAACCGGTCGATCTGTTCCGCACTGATGGACCAGTCGCAGACAAGGCGGCAGGCCAGCATCTCGTCCTCGTCCGCCCCGTCCAGTTCATCACCCCACATGTGATAGACTGCGCCCTTTTCGTGCAGGCGACGATGCAGGTGCCTCGGGAAACGGACGAAAACGATATTGGCTTGCGGCTCGTGCAGGAAATCCGCACCGGCCGCCTGCAATCCTGCCGCCAGCTTTGCGCAATTCGCGTTTGCCTGCCGGGCTGCGCGCAGCCACAGATCGTCCCGCAGATAGGCCGCCATCTGCGCGGACAGATAGCGGTGTTTGGAAAACAGATGCGCGCCCCGCTTGCGGCGCAATTCGAATTCCCATGCTTTGCTTTCGTCAAAGAAAACAATGGCTTCGACGCCCATTAGCCCGTTCTTGGTGCCGCCAAAGCTTACGGCGTCCACCCCGGCTTTCCACGTCATTTCGGCAGGCGAACAGTTCAGCGCGACCAGAGCATTGGCGAACCGTGCCCCGTCCAGATGCACCGGCAGGCCGTATTCCCGTGCAACACCGCACAGCCCCTGCAATTCGGCGAGCGAATAGACAGACCCGCGCTCGGTGACCTGAGTGATCGATACAGGGCCGCGCTGCGGACCATGTACGCCGCGGGTCTCCTCTCCCAGAATACTGCTGCGCAATGCCTCAGGCTGCATCTTGTCGCCACCGGGCACCAGCGTCAGCTTGGCGCCACTGTAGAACTCGGGCGCGTTGCACTCATCCTCGTGAATGTGGGCGACGGGCGAGCAAAAGACGGTGTCCCAAGGGTTCGCCAGTGTCGCCAGCGCCAGCGAGTTTGCAGCCGTGCCTGTCGCCACCAGGTATACCGCCGCGCCCGGCGCCTCGAAGACGCCCCGGATCCGGTCGCGCACCTCGTTCATCAGCGTGTCGGCGCCATACGCCATCTGATAGCCATGATTGGCTTCACTCAGCGCGGTCAGCACTTCAGGATGGACTGGTCCGGAATTGTCAGAGGCGAAAAACATCAGACGGGCTCCTCGATAATATGGTCTTCCCACTCTTCCAGAGGGGTTTCGAATTCGGACACGGTGCGCCCCTGAACGGAAACCCCGGCGGCATGAACGCTGTCCGGCGTCCCCGATATCAAGGGGTGCCAGTCATACAAGGGCTTGCCTTCCCACAGCAGCCGGTAGGCACAGGTCTGTGGCAGCCAATAGGCGTGATCGTCAATATTGTCCGGGGTCATCACGATGCATTCCGGCACGAACTGATGGCGGATGTCATATTGCGTGCACCGGCAGCTTTCGTCGTCCAGCAGGCGGCAGGCGACGCAGGTCAGGGCGACCTCGCCCGTGTCTTCATCTTCCAGCTTGTTCAGGCAGCATTTGCCGCAGCCATCACACAGGGCCTCCCATTCGCGCTGGTTCAGGCGACGCAGGGGCTTACGCTCCCAAAAACGATGCGACAGGCCGCCGCGTTCGATCGGGTCTTGTTTCATTGGCCCGCCAGAACCTCGCGGGCACGGGCACAATCCGCATCCATCTGCGCGACCAGCCCGTCCAGCCTCTCAAACGTCATTTCCGGGCGCAGATAGTCCACCAGCCCCACCGACAATGTGGCCCCGTAAAGATCGCCCGAGAAGTCGAACAGAAAGGTCTCAATATTCGGCACTGCGCCATTGAACATCGGGCGTGTCCCAACAGATGCGGCACCGCGATAGCTGCCCTGATTGGGTCCATCCAGAACGTCAACCAGCACCGCGTAGACGCCGAATTTCGGCGGGTGCAGCCCTTCGATGGACATGTTGGCCGTCGGAAAACCCAGTTCGCGCCCGCGTTGTTCCCCGCCGATGACCTCGCCTTCGATCCGGTGCCAGTGACCCAGCATCGAGGCGGCGTCGCGCGGGCGTCCGTCACTCAGCGCCTGTCGGATCGCGGTGGATGAGACCACATGCTCGGACCGTTCCTTCAGCGGCGCGATGGTGACCCCAAACCCCATGTCCCGGCCAAACCGGACCATGTCATCGGCTGTGCCGCTGCGTCCCTTGCCAAAACAGAAATCGGCCCCCACCACCACATGCGCCAGACCCAAGCCTTTGCAAATGACATCGCGCGCGAATTCCTCGGGGGTCAGGCCGGCCAGCGCACTGTTGAAGGGCAGCTCATACAGCTTCTGCACCCCGAGCTTTTCCAGCCGATGCGCCCTGCTGTTGCCGCGCATCAGGCGGAAAGGGGGGCTGTCTGGCGCGAAAAACTCGCGCGGATGCGGCTCGAACGTCATGACACCCAAGGGCGCATCCGGCGCGGCTTTGCGCGCCAGTTCGATGACCGACTGATGGCCGATATGAACGCCGTCAAAATTCCCGATCGCCACGCTGGCGCCCCGGTCCTGAGGCTCGACAAACTGAAAATCCCGGATGATGCGCATGGCGTCTGCCTAGCGGGACTGAGAGGCGGGTTCAAGACCTGCCGATAGCAGATCAGACAGAGTTCGCCTCAGTCGAATTTCCGCGAGGGGGCCAGAACCATGGCTTCGCCAACCAAAACCTTTTTGCCTTCGACAGAACAATGGCAGTCCAGCTTGACGCGCCGCTTCGAGAAGTCGATGTCGATGACCTTGACCTCGGCATAAACCATGTCGCCGGGGCGGACCGGAGCCAGAAACTTCAGCGACTGGCCCATGTATACGGTACCGTGACCGGGCAGCTGCTCACCGATTACCGCCGAAATCAGGCCGGCCGTCAGCATCCCATGCGCGATGCGCCCTTCGAAAATCGTGTCGCGGGCATAATCGTCGTCCAGATGAACCGGGTTCCGGTCGGTCGACACCTGGGCAAACATCTCGATGTCCTCGTCCGTCACCACTTTGCGCAGGTGGCGGCTCATGCCCATTTCAATGTCTTCGATACAGATCGTTCCGCGCGGAAGATTGTCCAACATGTTGCCCTCACTTGCAGTTGGCGGAGAAATAAAAAACCGCCCGTAGCCATCGATTGGCAACTTTATTACTTCGCAAGTGCAGAAAATCAAGCCCTATTTTATTACCTCAGACGGCCGATCGAATAGGTTGGGTTTATTTTTTCTTTTTCAATATAGCTGTTTAGCGCATCCGGGTCAGGCTGGTATGACGTTTTTGTCTCGGATGCAGCCAGACCGCCGGATATGAACAGGGAATCAATACCTTCCCCCATACCGCCGGCGATGTCCGTATGTGGACCATCACCGATTGCCAGAATATCGGCATCGGCAATGTCTGCGCCCAGTTCCTGCAGCCTGCGCCGGGCCAAATCGTAAATCGGCGGATGAGGTTTGCCAAAATACAGGCTCTCACCGCCCATTTCGGTGTAAAGGCGGGCCAGAGCCCCTGCACACCATTCCCGTACTTCACCACGATCCACGACAATATCGGGGTTTGCGCAGAGCAGCTTCAGCCCTTTTTGTTTGGCGTACAGAAAATCGGGCCGGTTGACCGCCGGGTCCGCCATGGGGTCGAACGGGCCGCAGCAAACAATTCCTTCGGCTTCATCCAGCGGCACCCGTTCGATCTGGATTGGGTGATGCAACAGCTTGAGTGGTTCAAAGAACCCTTCGTCGCGCTCCCATTCGCCCATGAAATAGACTTTCTGGCCAACCGTGCCCCGGAACATGGCTGACCGGGCCGAGTCGCCACTGGTGGCGATAGTGTCATAGGCGTCGGCCGGTACGTTGAACTGCGTCAGTTGCACTGCCACACCGGCACGGGGTTTTGGTGAGTTTGTGACCAGAACCACCAAACCACCCGACGCGCGGTAAGATTGCAGCGCAGCAACCGCTTCGGGGAAGGCTGTAATGCCATTGTGCACGCAGCCCCACAGGTCGACGAACAGAGCTTTGTAGCGGTCGGAAACCTCGGCAAGCGATTGGATGATCTGTGTCATGTCAGGACCCTGTTGACGCGGTGGGAAAGTCATCAAAGCCTATGGCAGAGGAATACCGGTTTGGCCAGTAGGGGCTTTGCCCCCGCCGCCCTTCGGGCGTCTCCCCCAGGATGCTTTCAGCCAGATGAAGCAGGGGATCCAAACTTCATCTGGCCAAAAATATCCCGGAGCGCGAGGCAGAGCCTCGCAAAAAAAACAGGCGCCCGATAAGGGCGCCTGACAATCTGTAAAGAGTTCGGTGTCAGACCTTGAGGTTCGGGATGATCTGTTTCTTGCGGCTCATGATGCCGGGCAGAACCACGGCATCGCCGTCGACCGAGGCACCAAAGCTTTTTTCGGCCACGGATTTGACCAGATCGTTCGGAACCAACAGGGTGGCTTCTTCGTTCAGGATGTCCACAACGAACAGCAGAACCTGATCCACACCATCTTCCCGGGCGACATCCGCCATCGAACCTGCCAGGCTGTCCTTGCGGTCCAGAACCACACCGGGCGCGGTGGTTTCAAGAACTGAGACGCGGAATTTGGTGCCGTCGACCTCGTATTCCTTGCTGTCCATGCGGATCAATTCCGCGTCGGAAAAGGACGAAACGTCCGACTTCGCGGCGAACATGTCGGCAGCGTATTCCGAAATATCCAACTCAAGTTCGGCGGCGAGCTTTTCCGCGACCGCACGATCGCGCGGTGTTGTTGTGGGCGAGCGGAACTCCAGCGTATCGGACAGGATGCAAGTCAGCGCCGCGCCTTTGATGGCGTCAGGCATCTTGGCCGCGTCATCCCCGATCAGGTCGATCATGATGGTTGCGGTGCAGGCCAGCGGGCGAACAGTAATGTCGATTGGGCCTTTGGTTTCCAGGCCGCCGACCAGCTTGTGGTGGTCGATGATGGCGCGGATATCGGCGCCGTTGATACCGGCAGGCAGCTCGGCGGGGTTGTTGGTGTCGACGATGACGACCGGAGCGCCCTCACTCACGTCATCGATGATCCGCGGTTTCGGCAGATCCCAGTGGCGCAGCATGAAGGCGGCTTCGGTATTGGGCTCGCCCAGCAGCACCGGCTCGGCTTTCTCGCCCTGGATTTCGTTCAGATACCAGGCCCACAGAATGGGCGAGCCGGTCGAGTCAGTGTCGGGGGACTTGTGGCCGAAAACCTGGATTGTCATGTCAGTGTCCTGCAGAAATGGGATTTTGCGGGCCTTATAGGGTGGACAGACAGGCTTGTCACCCGGCTGTGCGCCAGATGCGACTGTTCGTCAAATCTGACTGTCAGATCAAAAGGGCGCGCGGGTCAGCGTGAAGCCCGCAAGCTGTAATTGATGCAACAACCCCTGCTGACCTGCCAGATGCCCCGCACCCACGGCGATGACGGCCGTTTGGTTCTTCAGTTCCAGAATGTGCTTCAGCCAGTTGTCGTTGCGCTGGATCAGCAATTGCTGCTCGAACGCCTTCCATTCGGCATCAAATTCTTCCTGCGTCAGACCTGATGCGTCGAACCCCTGCAGCAAGGAAAGCTGGATGATTTCGGCATGTTTTTCTTCCAGATAGGCGTTGGTCATCGTGGCCAACTGGTCTTCGCTGGCCTCCAGCGCGCCGGCAAGCCGGGCCAGTGACTGGGCCTGTTCTTCGATCGGATGGCTCTCGAACATCGCAATGACATCTTCGACCTGTTCCAGCGAATGCTGCGGGATACCGTGAGTATCGGCGAGTTCGGACAGGCGTGCATCCATGCCGCGGTCTCCGTCCGGGGTCTGGGCGACGCAGGATGGCACGCCCAATGTCAGGCTCAAAAACCAGGGGCGCAACTTGGCGGCGGTCCAGGCGGGAATGCCGCGTTTGGCCAAGGTGGCTGACAGGGCGGCCCAATCCTCGGCCGACATCAGATCAATCAGAGTCGGCCCCGATGTGATCAGCAAAGGGCTGGGGTCCTTGGCCAGAGCCTGCTCGAACGCTTTCATCTCGGCCTGCGAGGTTTCAAAGAAAAAGGCGTCGGCGTCTTTCAGGAGCGGTTCCAACCGCTCGACCACGGCGGACATGCGCGGGTCATTGACGTGCAGGGTTCCGATCAGATGCATTACCGTGTCGCCCCTCACGGCAACCCAGTGGTTGCCTTCGGGAAAGGGGATGCCGTCCAAGGCGTGTTCAAGGCGGGTCGCCATCTCGGGTGTCATGTCCGCCCTCAGGTCGCGGCCTTCGCAAGCGGCGTGAAGGCTGGCAGGCAAGATCAGGCACAACAGAAATATAAGAAGGCGCATCGTTTTCCCTGCTTTGACGGTCATCCTACCGGGCGCGACATTGCCTTTCCTTTCGGCGATGCGCAAGCTGAAGGGACTGGCAACGTCTGGCAATCCCGGCCGAATAGCCTAGCATGGTGAGATGAAGCGCGAACAGGACCTATACCCGCCGATCAAGGCGTTGCTTGAGCGTCAGGGATACACTGTCAAGGGCGAGGTCGGCGCAGCCGATATCGTTGCCGCGCGCGACGGCGATGATCCGGTCATTGTCGAGCTGAAGCTGGGGTTTTCGCTGGCCCTGTTTCATCAGGCGATCGCGCGCCTGAAAGTAACCGATCAGGTCTATGTCGGTGTGCGCAAACCGAAGGGCCGGACCGCAAGGCGGGCGCTGAGGGATAATCTGTCCTTATGCCGCAGGCTGGGTTTGGGCCTGATTACCGTCCGGGAAGATGGCCGGGCCGAGGTGCATTGCGACCCGGGGCCGTACGCGCCTCGCAAGAACAAGGTAAGGGCCGCGCGGTTGTTGCGGGAATTCGACCGGCTGCAAGGTGACCCGAATGCGGGCGGGGCCACGCGGCACGGAATCGTGACCGGGTACCGCCAAGACGCCCTGAAATGTGCGGCCCATCTGGCGGAATGCGGCGCGACCAAGGGATCTGACGTGGCCAGCGCAACCGGAGTTACCGGGGCGACGCGCATCATGCGCGACAATCACTATGGCTGGTTCGAAAAAGTCGAAAAGGGGGTCTACCAATTGTCGGCCTGTGGATCCGAGGGGCTGAAGCACTGGGCCTACAGCTGGGAACAGCAGGACTGAAGCCCGAAACGGCCCCGCTTGAATCCCGGACGCAAAAAGTTTCTCACATCTTGTTGACTCGGCCTTTCCAACTCCCTAGCTATGCGTCGTTATCACTCGGATGACCCGAGTGCTAACGCCTCGCCGTTAGGTGAGGGGAGGATAAACAAACTTTGAGCCCAAGGAGCTGCAAAGATGGCATTGAAACCGCTTCATGACCGTGTGCTGGTCCGTCGCGTTGAAAGCGAAGAGAAAACAGCAGGCGGCCTGATCATTCCTGACAGCGCAAAAGAAAAGCCCAGCGAAGGCGAAGTCGTTGCAACCGGCGAAGGCGCACGCAAGGACAGCGGCGAACTGATCGCAATGGCCGTAAAAGCCGGCGACAAGATCCTGTTCGGCAAATGGTCGGGCACCGAGGTCAACGTCGGCGGCGAAGAGCTGCTGATGATGAAAGAAAGCGACATCATGGGGATCATCGAGTAAGCCCACGCGCTTTCTCTGATCTTCATTTCCAACATATTTCTCAAGGAGAAACGACATGGCTGCAAAGGACGTCAAGTTCGACACCGATGCCCGCAACCGTATGCTGAAGGGTGTGAACATCCTGGCTGACGCGGTTAAAGTGACCCTGGGCCCCAAAGGCCGTAACGTGGTTCTGGACAAATCCTTCGGCGCGCCGCGCATCACCAAAGACGGTGTTTCGGTTGCCAAGGAAATCGAACTGGAAGACAAGTTCGAAAACATGGGCGCGCAGATGGTGAAAGAAGTCGCCAGCCGCACCAATGATGAAGCCGGTGACGGTACCACCACCGCAACCGTTCTGGCACAGGCCATCGTTAAAGAAGGTCTGAAGCAGGTTGCAGCGGGCCTGAACCCGATGGACCTGAAGCGCGGCATCGACCTGGCAACCGCCAAGGTTGTTGAAGGCATCAAGGCCGCTTCGCGCGAAGTCAAGGACTCGGCAGAAGTTGCTCAGGTTGGCACCATCTCGGCCAACGGCGAAGCCGAAATCGGTCAGCAGATCGCAGACGCGATGCAGAAGGTTGGCAACGAAGGCGTCATCACCGTCGAAGAAAACAAAGGTCTGGAAACCGAGACCGATGTTGTCGAAGGTATGCAGTTCGACCGTGGCTACCTGTCGCCTTACTTCGTCACCAACGCAGACAAGATGATCGCAGAACTCGACGACTGCATGATCCTGCTGCACGAAAAGAAACTGTCCTCGCTGCAGCCGATGGTTCCGCTGCTCGAGCAGGTGATCCAGTCGCAGAAGCCTCTGCTGATCATCGCGGAAGACGTTGAAGGCGAAGCGCTGGCAACTCTGGTTGTCAACAAACTGCGCGGCGGTCTGAAAATTGCTGCTGTCAAAGCACCGGGCTTCGGCGACCGCCGTAAAGCCATGCTGCAGGACATCGCAATCCTGACCGGCGGTCAGGTCATCAGCGAAGATCTGGGCATGAAGCTCGAGTCCGTCACCATGGACATGCTGGGCACCGCCAAGAAGATCGAAATCACCAAAGACGAAACCACCATCGTCGACGGTGCTGGCGAGAAAGCCGAGATCGAAGCACGTGTTGCTCAGATCCGCACTCAGATCGAAGAAACCTCGTCGGATTACGACCGTGAGAAGCTGCAAGAGCGCGTTGCCAAACTGGCAGGCGGTGTTGCTGTTATCCGCGTCGGCGGCATGACCGAAGTTGAAGTGAAAGAGCGTAAGGACCGTGTGGACGATGCTCTGAACGCAACACGCGCTGCCGTTCAGGAAGGCGTCGTTGTGGGCGGTGGTGTTGCTCTGGTTCAGGCCGGTAAAGCACTGGAAGCTCTGAAGGGTGCAAACGCTGATCAGGATGCAGGCATCAACATCGTTCGCAAAGCTATCGAAGCGCCGCTGCGCCAGATCGCCGAGAACGCAGGTGTCGACGGTGCGGTTGTTGCAGGCAAAGTTCGCGAATCTTCGGACGCTGCCTTCGGCTTCAACGCGCAGACCGAAGAATATGGCGACATGTTCTCGTTCGGCGTGATCGACCCGGCCAAAGTTGTCCGTACCGCTCTGGAAGACGCGGCATCGGTTGCCGGTCTGCTGGTCACCACTGAAGCGATGGTTGCAGACAAGCCGCAGAAAGACGCACCTGCCGCAGGCGGCATGCCCGACATGGGCGGCATGGGCGGCATGATGTAAGACGTCGAATTCGCTCCGGCGAATTCCGACGGCCCCGACAGGCGCCAGGCCACATGGCCAGGCTGCTTCAAGGGGACGCACAGTACAAAGGAACGGGGTCGCCTTCGGGCGGCCCCGTTTCGGTTTCGATGGCCGCGATGCGGCCATGCCTCCGGCGGGAGTATTTGGGAAAAGATGAAGCGCCGGGTGTTTGCGGAAAGGACTGTCCAGTTCGCGGCGAACCGGCTATGCGGTTGATATGAGACTGTTCCTGCTGACCACCCTGACCATGTGCGCCTTCGCGGCGAACTCGATCCTGAACCGGCTGGCAATCGACAGCGGGGCCGCCGATCCGGCGGGATTTGCCGTGGTGCGGGTTTTGTCTGGGGCCTTGATGCTGGTGGTGCTGGTCCGGCAACAAGGCGGGCATCTGCCGGTATTTCACAAGCGCAGGGTTATCGGGGCAGGGTCACTGTCGCTTTACATGATCGGGTTTTCGATGGCGTACCTGACGCTTGATGCGGGATTGGGGGCGTTGATCCTGTTCGGGGTTGTACAGATTTCCATGTTTGCCTTTGGCGCCGTGTCAGGTTCGGGTCCCACCGCGCGCCAGCTGGCCGGAGCGGGGATTGCGCTTTTCGGACTTGGGTATGTGTTGTGGCCATCTGGTGCTGTTCAGGTCAACTTGTCCGGCGCCGCGCTGATGACAGCGGCGGGTGTGGGCTGGGCCGCTTATTCGCTGGCAGGCCGGTCCGAGCCCGACGCATTGCAGGGAACAGCTGCCAATTTCGTGGTGGCCCTGCCGGTCACGTCCGTTGCGCTGTTTTTGTTGGGCGGAGCGTGGCAGATGGAACCCACTGGGTATGCGCTGGCGGTTTTGTCCGGCGCCGTAACCTCGGGGCTGGGTTATGCGCTGTGGTATCGGGTTCTGCCGCAGCTTTTGCCTGCGACTGCGGCCGTGGTGCAACTGAGCGTTCCGATCATCGCTATCGCGGCTGGCATTGCACTGCTGGGGGAAACGGCAGGTCTGCGTCTGGCTTTTGGAACCGTCGCGGTGCTGGGCGGCATTGCGATGGCCGTATCGCGACGGAAGACCGGCTAGGGGTTTTCACGATCCACGATAAGCCTTATCTGGCGGCTATGAGATTTCTGGTAGTATTGCTTCTTTGCCTCGCTCCATCTTTAGCCAGCGCGAAATGCGTTGTTTTGCTGCATGGGCTTGCGCGAACCAAGGCTTCGTTTTCGGTGATGGAGCAATTGTTTAGCGCCCACGGCTACAAAGTCGTGCGTCCGGATTACCCGTCAACGGATCTGCCCATACCCGAACTGGCCCGGCAAACCGTGCCGGGCGCCCTTGCCGCCTGCGGGGACGAGACCGCAAATGTCGTGGCCCATTCGATGGGCGGGATTCTTCTGCGGTACTGGCTGCAGGACAATACACCGGACAACCTGGGCCGCGTGGTCATGCTGGGCCCGCCAAACCAGGGCAGCCAACTGGTTGATGAACTAGGCTCATGGGAGGTCTTCGGTATGCTCAACGGTCCCGCCGGGTTGGCGCTGGGAACGGGACCGGAGGGTATTCCCGGCCAGTTGCCGCCGGTCGAATTCGATCTTGGCGTAATCGCGGGAGAAAACTCGCTGAACCCTTTGTTTTCGTCGATGATCGAGGGGCGGGATGATGGAAAGGTGTCAGTGCGAACCACCCGTGTCGCAGGCATGGCCGATCACATCGTATTGCCTGTGACCCATACCTTCATGATGAACAACCCCCGGGTCATGGCGCAGTCGCTGCATTTTATCGAGTTTGGCCGCTTTGATCCGCAGATCACCTGGCTCGACGGTGTCATGAATGTCATTGACGAGATCTGTATCGGAGAGGACTGTTCAGAACCTCTGTCGGAGCCGACGCGATGACCGCACTTGAACTGACCTTCACCCGGGCGGATGTTCTTGTGTCAGGTCACGAAGTGACGCGAACCGAACTGGCCGTGGCGGACGGGATCATTCAGTCCTCGGGGGCCGGACGGCAGATCGATCTGTCGGGATACACCATCCTGCCGGGGATCGTCGATCTGCACGGGGACGGGTTTGAGCGTCATCTTGCGCCGCGTCGCGGAGCGATGAAGCAAATGGCCGAAGGTCTGGTGTCGGCCGAGGCGGAACTGGCCGCCAATGGTATTACCACAGCCGTGCTGGCCCAGTTCCATAGCTGGGAGGGCGGCGTGCGTGGCCCGGGATTTGCGGGCCAGGTCTTTGACGCGATTGCCGTGGTCAGGGATACCGTCGTGACGGATCTGTTACCCCAGTTGCGGTTTGAAACCCACATGCTGGACGACTATGCGGACCTGCCCGAGCGTATTGCCCGGTGGCAGGTGCCTTATGTGGTGTTCAATGACCATCTGCCGCATGACCGCCTGGCGCAAGGACGCACACCGCCGCGTCTGACCGGGCAGGCGCTCAAGGCCGGGCGCAGCCCTGAAGCGCATCTCGAAATGCTGCAAGAAATGCATGCCCGGTCAGGGGAAGTACCGGCAGCGCTGGAACAGCTTTGCGCCAAGCTGTCCGATCGCGGTGTCCGGTTGGGCAGTCATGACGACGCCACGGCCCGGGCCCGGGCAGACTGGCGCGCGCGTGGGGCCCGGATATCAGAGTTTCCCGAAACGCTGGAAGCCGCCGAGGCGGCCCGTGCTGCCGGTGATCACGTCATACTGGGGTCTCCGAACGTGGTGCGGGGCGGCTCGCACAAAGGCAATGCCAGCGCGCTTGACCTGATCACGATCGGCCTGTGCGACGCGCTGGCGTCGGATTACCATTACCCCAGCCCGCGCCGCGCGGCCCTGATGCTGGCCAAAAGCGGTCTGCTGGATTTGGCCGGGGCCTGGGCGCTGGTCTCGTCAGGGCCTGCGCAGGTGCTGGGTCTGACGGATCGCGGCACGCTTGCACCGGGCAAACGGGCCGATCTGGTGATCTTGGAAACCGCCACCAACCGTGTCGCGGCCACTCTGGCGGGTGGGCGCGTCAGCTACATGTCCGGGGACATCGCGGCGCGCCTGGTGGCATAAGCGCGCTGCGTTTTCTATTGTTCAGGAATAGCTTCGACTGAGGCATCGCACGCCGGCTCGATACCCCTCAGCGGATGACACGGTTGAAATGGCCCATCTTGCGGCCTGCCTTGACGTCGGCCTTGCCGTAGAGATGCAGCGCCACATCCCGTTCGCGGGCCAGATCGGGCACACGGTCCATATCGGCGCCGATCAGGTTCTCCATGACCACGTCGGAATGCCGCTGGCCATCCCCCAGAGGCCACCCTGCGACAGCGCGGATGTGCTGTTCGAACTGATCCACGGCGCATCCATTCTGGGTCCAATGTCCCGAGTTGTGAACACGCGGGGCGATCTCGTTGACGATAAGACCCTCGGCCGTGACAAACAGTTCAACGCCCATCACCCCGACATAATCCAGCGCGTTCAGAATATTGGCCGCCAGCAGCACGGCATCCGTTCGCTGCGACGGCGACAGCCGCGCCGGTACGGTCGTTGTATGCAGGATACCGTCACGGTGGACGTTTTCACCGGGATCGAAACAGGCAACCTGACCGTCCAGACCACGGGCGGCGATGGCGGACACCTCGTGCGAGAAATCCACGAAGCCTTCCAAAATAGCAGGCGCGCCCGCCATTTCGGCCAGTGCGGATTCGGCGTCGTCGGGCGCGCGCAGCCGGGCTTGACCTTTGCCGTCATAGCCGAACCGGCGGGTTTTCAGAATGGCGGGTGTGCCAATCTCATCAATCGCTGCGCGCAGGCTGTCCAGATCTGTGATGTCGGCGAAGGGTGCCGTTTTCAGGCCCAGTCCCTGCAGAAAGCTCTTCTCGGTCAGCCGGTCCTGACTGACCCGCAGGGCTTCGCGGCCCGGGCGAATGGGGCGATGCGCTTCCAGCAGATCCAGTGCCTCGGTCGGGATGTTCTCGAACTCATAGGTGATGACATCCACGTCTTCGGCAAAGGCACGCAGGGCGTCGGCATTGTCATAGGCGGCAGTGGTCACGCGGTCGGCGACGTGGCCAGCAGGTGGGTTCGCGCCCGGCTCATAAACATGGGTGACAAACCCCAGTCGGGCCGCCGCGACCGACAGCATCCGGCCCAGCTGGCCACCGCCCAGAATTCCGATCCGAGCCCCGGTTTGCAATGCTTCAGTCATCGGCGGGCTCCTCGGGGATAGAGGCCGACAGGGCCTCGCGCCAGGCATCCAGCCGTCCGGCCAGTTCGGCATCCTGCAGGGCCAGGATACCAGCAGCCATCAACCCGGCATTGGCACCACCCGCCGATCCGATGGCCATGGTCGCCACCGGAAACCCTTTCGGCATCTGAACGATGGAATAGAGGGAATCGACACCCGACAGGGCCCGCGTCTGAACCGGCACTCCGATCACCGGAACCCGTGTCTTCGAAGCCATCATGCCCGGAAGATGCGCGGCCCCGCCGGCACCCGCAATGATCACCTGCAAGCCGCGCGACACAGCGGTTTTGCCATAGTCCCACAGGCGATCCGGCGTGCGGTGGGCCGACACGATGCGCGCCTCGTAGGCAACACCCAGTTCGTCCAGAATATCCGCGGCTTCCTTCATCGTGGGCCAGTCCGACTGGCTGCCCATGATGATGCCTACCTTGATCTCACCCATCCGCATTTTCCCCGGCTTTTCAAAGAGCGCGCACTATAGCCAAATCCACCTGCCTGGCAATGCGTCAGGCGATGATGTCGGGGGTCAGGCGGTCCTCGATCAGCCGGATGATGTCCTTCAGCCGCAGTTTCTGCTTTTTAAGACGTTTGATGGTCAGCTGGTCCGAGGTACCCGTTGCCTGCAGCGCCTCGATCGCTTCGTCCAGATCGCGGTGCTGACGTCGGAACACCTCAAGTTCAACCCGCAAAACCTCATCAGTTTTCATGGAAAGATCGGTAGGCGCATTCATAGGCGACTCAGTCGTAGTTGTGGTGCTTTCCACACAAGATAGTGTGTCAGGGTTTATCGGGCCAGACCTTGTGGACATCCCTGCATATTCCCATATTCTATTACACGCGGTTGCCGCAACGGGGCCGCACCACCCGTCGCTTTGACATAAAAGGACGAGAAAACGTGTCAAAACTTACTCTTGGCTCATACCCGCATCTTTTGGGGTTCGAGCAGTTGGAACGCCTTCTGGAACGGTCTGCAAAGGCTGGCAACGAAGGATACCCGCCCTACAATATCGAACAGACATCGGATTTTTCGTATCGCATCACCCTGGCCGTGGCCGGGTTCGCGGAAGAAGATCTGTCGATCACCATCGAGGATCGCCAGTTGGTGATCCGGGGCCGTCAACGCGACGACAGCGAGGGGCGTATCTTTTTGCACCGTGGCATCGCGGCGCGTCAGTTTCAGCGCATGTTTGTGCTGGCTGATGGGGTCGAGGTCGGCGA
Source organism: Ruegeria sp. BG6 (assembly GCF_056538465.1). Classification (NCBI taxonomy): domain Bacteria; kingdom Pseudomonadati; phylum Pseudomonadota; class Alphaproteobacteria; order Rhodobacterales; family Roseobacteraceae; genus Ruegeria; species Ruegeria sp. BG6. Next base: position 161,365 of record NZ_JBQFTB010000006.1, read on the forward strand.
GGCGATCATGGAAAACGGTCTGCTGCACGTGGATCTGACCCGCGCCGTGCCGGAAACCGTGGTACAGACGATCAACATAAGGAAGGGGTAAGAGCAATGAATACACCGATTGAGATTAACACCGAAGGCGACCGGATCGTGTATGTCAAAGCGGTCGATGTTGCCGATCTTCCCTTGGAAGTGCGAGAGCAGGCTGGTGATCTGGATCAGCTTTATGCGGTTCACGATTCCGACGGACAGCAATTGGCGCTGGTCGCCGACCGGAAACTGGCTTTTGTCCTGGCCCGTGAACATGACTTTTCACCGGTGGCCGTTCACTGAACGGCCCCGCCTCCGGCTGTTTTTAGCGTGACAATGACCGCCATAGCGGCGACATATGCGAACCGGAAGGGCCGGATGCGCCCGTAATTCATATGGTTCGAGGAAAGTGACGCATGAGCTGGTTCGATTTTGACTGGGTAGACGCCTTCAGCGACCGGGCATTTGGCGGAAACGGTTGTGCCGTGGTCCACGGTGGTGCTGTGCTGTCGCAGGAAGTGTGCATGGCCTATGTCCGCGAAACCTCGCTTGTGGAATGCACCTTCACCGGCCCTTCGGAAGTCGCGGATGTGCATGTGCGTTACTTCCTGGCCAGTCGCGAAATCCCATTTGCCGGGCATCCCACCATCGCCACCGTAGCAGCCATGCGGTCGCGCGGGTTGTTCGAAGGTGACTGCCTGACGCTGGAAACCGGGGCAGGGATCGTATCGATCCGCTTGAGCGGCGATGAAATTGAGATGACGCAGGTTGCCCCCCAATTTGGCCAGCACGTGCCGGCGGAACTTGTTGCCGCCGCGATCGGCCTTTCGGAAAGCGCCATCATCTCCCCGCCCCAGTTCGTGTCGACCGGATTGCCGTTCTGCATCACTGTGTTGCGCGATCATGATGCCCTGCGGGCCGCAAAACTGTCCGAAGAGCCTCTGCGCAAGGTGGCCGAGAAGGCAGGTTTTTCGGGCTCAGATATGGCCGAACCCTTCCTTGTGACGCTGAAGGGTGCAACGTCTGTCGGTGACACATTCTCGCGCCTGCTGCTGGCGCCACCCAGCCCGCCAGAGGATCCGTTCACCGGCTCGGCCACGGGCGCCATGGCGGCTTACCTGTGGAAATACGGCCTGATGCCGAAGGACACCTTTGTGGCCGAGCAGGGGCACGACATGGGCCGCCCCGGACAGGCGACTGTCACGCGAATTGGCCCCCCGGACGCGATGACCGGGATCAGGGTTGCCGGTCGCGGCCATGTCCTGATGCGTGGTCAGGTCGACCTGCAAGAGACATTGCAATGACCCGTCCCGCGATTGCCATTTTGCCATACGGCCACCGTCTGGGTCCGAAACTGGGGGCAGTTCCCCTGTCCGATCTCATCTGGCCCGAGGGCTGCCCAGAGCGCCTGACCGGCAAGACCATCGGCGATCTCGAGCGCACCGATCACCTGATCATGTACCCCAACTCTACCGTACATCTGCGCCTGCGCCGCGGCACACGCGCGCGCATTTCGTTGATGATGGGGGAACCTTCGGCCATTCACGCCAAGCACGACCGGATGCTGCGCTGGACCCATCGCCGCTTTTTCCGGGTGTTCACCTTTCACGACATCCTTCTGCAGACCATCCCGAACGCCGTGTTCCTGCCCTACGGCGATACGCAGGTGTTGGACTGGCAGGATCTGAAAACTGAAAAAAAACGCTCCTGTTCCCTCATCGCGTCGGCCAAACGGGATCAGGTTGGGCATGAATTGCGGCACGAACTGATTGACTGGGTCCGGGAAAGTGGCGCGGATGTCGATGTAATGGGCCGGGGTTACAAACCGTTTGAGAACAAGTCCGATGGTCTGGCCCAATACCGGTACTCGGTGGTTATCGAGAACGTCCGGGAACGGAACTACTTCTCGGAAAAGCTGATCGATGCGATCCTGTGTTCGACCGTGCCGATCTACTGGGGATGCCCGAATATCGACGACTTCATGGACACTTCGGGCATGATCCTGTGCGAATCCAAGGCTGAAATTCAGCAGGCGATTGCGGATGCATCGCCAGAGGATTTCACCGCCCGTCTGCCGCATGTGCAGGCCATTCAGGCCAAAGCCGCCGAATTTGGCGCCTTCGAGCGCCGCGCAGTCGAGGCGCTTCGCGCGGAACTGAATTCCGGAAGTTGAGAGAAGATAACCCCCGGCATAGACCGGGGGCTTTCGTGTTCAGGTTCTGAAACCGGCTCAGGTCGCGGCAATCAGGCCCATGCTTTCCAGTTTCAGCAGTACCTGGTGGGCGCAGTTGTCGACCTCGACATTCTCGGTTTCAACGCGCAGTTCCGGGTTCTGCGGTACGTCGTAAGGGTCCGAGATGCCGGTGAACTCCTTGATCTTGCCTTCCCGCGCCAGCTTGTACAGGCCCTTGCGGTCGCGGCGCTCGCATTCCTCGATCGTGGTGGCCACGTGAACCTCGCAGAACGCGCCGAACTGTTCGATCTCCTCGCGAACCGCGCGGCGGGTTGTGGCATAAGGCGCGATCGGCGCGCAGATAGCGATGCCTCCGTTCTTGGTGATTTCGGACGCCACATAGCCGATGCGGCGGATGTTCAGGTCGCGGTGTTCCTTCGAGAAGCCCAGTTCCGATGACAGGTTTTTACGCACAATGTCACCGTCCAGCAAAGTCACCGGGCGGCCGCCCATTTCCATCAGCTTAACCATAAGCGCGTTGGCGATAGTGGATTTGCCCGAGCCCGAGAAACCGGTGAAGAACACCGTAAATCCCTGCTGGCTGCGCGGCGGCTTGGTCTTGCGCAGTTCTGCAACGACTTCGGGGAAGCTGAACCATTCGGGGATTTCCAGACCTTCGGCCAGACGGCGGCGCAGTTCGGTGCCCGAGATGTTCAGGATCGTGACCTTGTCCTTGTCCAGGATCTCGTCATTCGGCTCGTACTGAGCACGCTCCTGAACGTAGACCATGTGTTTGAAGTCGACCATCTCGACGCCGATTTCGTCCTGAAACTGGCGGAACAGATCCTGCGCGTCGTAGGGGCCATAGAAATCCTCGCCCTGGCTGTTCTTGCCGGGGCCGGCATGGTCGCGGCCCACGATGAAATGGGTGCAGCCGTGGTTGGCGCGGATAAGCCCGTGCCAGACCGCCTCGCGCGGGCCGGCCATGCGCATCGCCAGGTTCAGCAGCGACATCGATGTGGTGGATGCGGGATACTTGTCCAGTACCGCCTCGTAGCAGCGGACACGGGTAAAGTGATCGACATCACCCGGCTTGGTCATGCCGACAACCGGATGGATCAGCAGGTTGGCCTGCGCCTCTTTGGCGGCGCGGAAGGTCAGTTCCTGATGCGCACGGTGCAGCGGGTTGCGGGTCTGGAACGCCACGATGCGGCGCCAGCCCAGCTTGCGGAAATAGGCGCGCAGCTCGTTTGGGGTGTCGCGGCGGGCGCGGAAATCGTAGTGGACCGGTTGCTGAATGCCGACCACGGGGCCGCCCAGATATACCTTGCCGGCCACGTTGTGCAGATAGTTCACGGCCGGGTGCGCGTCGTCGTCCGCGCCAAAGACTTTCTCGGCCTCACGCGCCTTGTCCGGTGTCCAACGGTCGGTCACGGTCATGGTGCCCAGAATGACGCCTTCCTGGTCGCGCAGGGCAATGTCCTGACCCAGTTCGATGTTCTCGGCAAAATCTTCGCTGACATCCAGCGTAATCGGCATCGGCCACAGGGTGCCGTCAGCCAGGCGCATGTTTTCCACGACGTTGTCGTAGTCGGCCTCGGACAGGAAACCCTTGAGCGGGTTGAACCCGCCATTCATCAGCAGCTCCAGATCGCAGATCTGGCGCGGGCTCAGGTCCCAGCTTGTCAGATCGGCGGCTTCGACCTTCAGTTTCTGGGCCGAGTCATAGGATACGTACAGTTCAGGGATCGGTGCCAGATTGCTTAACATCGTCATCAGAATACTCTTATTACAGTGTGGTGTTGCCTGTCGTCGCGGCGCATGTGCCCCGATGCAAGCCCGGAGTCCATATACCTTCATGAAACAAAGGACGATATGCGTCGAATTTTCCCGGATTGGAAGGATTTTCCATGTTTGGAATGCATTTGCGATCACGGTTCTTCAAATTGGCAACAATTCCGCCGCTTTCAGCGCATGTGTTCCTATGCTGCGACGCTCAGCTCGAGTTCCGATGCACGTTTGACGGTCAGGGCAGGCACCGGGTGGCTCACGCCGCGCAACTCGAAAAAGTGGATGTCTGAAACGCTGTAATCAAACTCTGCCGCCTGCAAAAGCGTCTCGGACACCAGCAGTTCCGCACCCAGTGCCTTGGTTTCGGCTTCCAACCGGCTGGCCACGTTCACGGCATCCCCGATAATGGTACGCGAAGCCGAACCGGCAGCGCCGATCTCGCCCAAAACCAGATCGCCCAGATGCAACCCCATGCCGATCCTGACACCTGGGGCGCCTTCACCCTCAAGCTGGCGGTTGAACTGCTGCAGCGCCTGGCTGATCTCGGCGGCCGCCTTCAGCCCGGCCCGGGCCGAGCTTGCGGTATCCGGTGTTTCAAACACGGCCAGCAGCCCGTCGCCCATGTACTTGTCGACAACACCGCCCTGGGAAGTGATGGGCGGCACGATCGCGTCAAAGAACCGGTTCAGAAGGAACACGATGTCATACGGCAATTGGCCGGTCGTGCGCGCGGTGAACCCGCGCATGTCCAGAAACAGCACGGCAAGCTGGCGTTCTTTTCCCTGACTGGCATGCGCGCGCCCGCGGCGGCCTTCAGGGCGGAACATGCGGAACACGGTTGCGGGTTCGGTCGGGCGAATCTGACAGGCCAGGCGCGCGCCCTGCGGGGCGTTTACGGCGTTCAGACTGCGTGCCTCGACTGCACTGGGGGACGGAAGATCGTCGGCGCCTTTCTCGACAATCACGCGGCAGGTGGTGCAACGCCCCTTGCCGCCGCACAATGCGGTGTGCGGGATGCCGTTGGCCTGAGAAATCTCAAGCAGGGTCATGCCTTTCTCCGCCACTACCTCGGGGCCGTCCACATACCGGACACGCACCGAATGCCTGCGCCGCCACATCTTGCGCCCGAAATAGATCAGCAGCGTCGCCCCAAGGGCCACCCAGAAAACCATTAGCGAGGTGTTCTTGACACCGAACATGGTCTGGAAAGCTTCGGGGGAGGGCCAGTTGTAGTGCTCGATATACTGCTCGCGCAGGTCGTCATCAGCGAAGTCCAACCACAGCCGCCGCCCCTCGGTCAGCAGCCCCGCAAGCGCAAAGGTCGGGATGAAAACGGCCAATCCAATCAGATAAGGCACGGCCCGTGACCACCAACGGGTCAGGCGCAGCCACATATGCAAACCGATGCAGCCATGTATCCAGACCAACAACAGCAACAGGCTTTGCATCCAGATCGCGATGCTGGGCCACATCAGGATGATGATATAGCCCATCTCGTCATTCACATCGAAAATCTCGTGCGCATACCGTGTATGAACAATGTGAGAGATCAGCTGCAGCGGGATCAGCAACCCCAGAACAACCTGTAATCCGGTGCTGAACGGCATGCGCAGGGTTCTGCGCTGGGCAATGGAGTAAAGTGCCAGACCGGCATGGGTGAACAGCGCCGAATAAAGAAGGATTGCCCCGGCATCGTGCCGGGTGACAGCCTGACGCCCATCCTGCATGCCATGCAGGTAGTCCGTGTGAAACAGGCCCAGGCCAATGTTGATGAAATGAAAGAAGGCAAAGTTAAACAGGACAAGACCGCTGCCGATCCGAAGACGGGTAGCCCATCCGCCGCGCCACAGAACGTTACTCAAAGATGCCACCCATATACGGCCTTTCGTGCCCCCAAAGTCTGATACGGGGTAGGGCGGCGGTCAAGACGGCCATCGGGCGAACGACTGAATTCACCGGGCGTCGCTGGTGAATTCAGCCAATTGCTTATTCCTGTTCGGCCAGGAAACGCTCGGCGTCCAGTGCGGCCATGCAGCCCATTCCGGCGCTGGTGACGGCCTGGCGATAGATATGGTCCGTCAGGTCACCCGCAGCGAAAACACCGGGAACCGAGGTTTCGCTGGACCCCGGTTTGGTCACGACATAGCCACCCATATGGGTTTCCAGCGTGTCCTTGACCAGTTCGTTGGCCGGAGCGTGGCCGATGGCCACGAATACGCCCTTGCATGGAATTTCCGTGATCTCGCCAGTTTTCACGTTCTTCACGCGCACGCCTTCCACGCCCAGCGGAGCATCGGTTCCGATCACCTCGTCCAGTTCATGGAACCACAGCGCCTCGATCTTTTCGTTTTTGAACAGGCGATCCTGCAGGATCTTTTCTGCCCGCAATTCATCCCGGCGGTGAATCAGTGTGACCTTGCTGGCAAAATTGGTCAGGAACAGCGCCTCTTCGACGGCGGTATTGCCGCCACCGATCACCACAATCTCCTGTCCACGATAGAAGAACCCGTCGCAGGTGGCGCAGGCAGATACGCCAAAGCCCTTGAACTTGTCTTCCGAGGGCAGGCCAAGCCACTTGGCGCGGGCGCCAGTGGCAAGAATGACCGCGTCTGCCGAATAAACCGTGCCGCTGTCACCCTTCGCGGTGAACGGGCGCTTGCTGATATCCAGATCGCTGATGATGTCGCCGATGATCTCGCAGCCCATCGCCGCTGCATGTTCCTGCATCTTGATCATCAGATCGGGGCCCTGCACCTCGGTAAAGCCGGGGTAGTTCTCGACATCGGTTGTGGTGGTCAGCTGGCCGCCGGGCTCGATCCCCTGTACCAGGATCGGCTCCAGCATTGCCCGGCTCGCATAAACGCCGGCCGTGTATCCGGCCGGTCCCGACCCGATGATCAGAACCTTGGTGTGTTTTGTGTCGGCCATGGTACCCCCAACTCGATCTGCCTGATGTGGGCGCTTTGCCCGTTGAGGATGGATATAGCGACCGCTTGATCGGGCTTAAAGCCCCTTCCTGACGGTTCCTGTACGGCAGGCGGGGCAGGCGATGTCGATGAAATTTGCATTACAAATAAACAATATTGCGCGGCGGTGAAATAATATTGCGCATTAGCTGGGCGCTGATATAACAACTGAAAATTCAGGAGCATTCCATGGTCGCCACACGGCTGGATGAGATTGACCGCAAAATTCTGGCGGAATTGCAGGCAGACGGTCGCATGACCAACGTAGAACTGGCCAAACGCGTGGGAATATCAGCCCCGCCGTGTCTGCGCCGGGTGCGTACGCTCGAGGAATCAGGCCTGATCCACGGCTACCACGCCGACGTCAACGCCCGCGAACTTGGGTTCGAAGTGCAGGTCTTTGCCATGGTCGGCCTCGAAAGCCAGGCCGAATCCGAACTCAGCGCGTTCGAAAATCGGTGCCGGGAATGGCCACTGGTCCGCGAATGCCATATGCTGAACGGCGAAGTCGATTTCATCCTGAAATGCGTTGCGCCAGATCTCAGCAGCTTTCAGCAGTTTCTTACAGGCGAGTTGCTGACCACGCCGAACGTGGCCAGCGTAAAGACGTCGCTTGTCATCCGCGGCGCAAAAGACGAGCCCGGCGTGCCCTTCGACGTTCTGGAAGAACGAATGAACCGGACGGCGTAACCCCCGCGCGTTTTGGATGTGCCGTAACCGGCGGCAGCATTGCGGCGACCGCCAAAGATAAGATCCAACTGAGTATTAGCTGCATTATGCCCCCACTATGCAGTAATCGTTAACATTTCACGCTGATATCGCGTCCACCTCTCCATCTCCGGCGCGCGGCATCAGCAGCGGGCCAAAATCGTTGAGTGACTCGATATGAGCAAACAGGTTCAAATAGATCGACCGCAAAGAGTGGCTGATCATCCGAACAGCATTAACGCCTGGATGATAAGACTCAAAAGATAACCCATCAACACTTATCACCGAATGCCGTTTGAGGCAGATATGAAACAGTTCGACCGGAGTGGGCGGCAATGTTTCGATAACGCCCATTCCGTCCTGGAACTCCCGAACCGGTGCCAGAATCGGTGCGCCGCCATGCAGGTGGCGCAAATGGGCCGGGCAGCCCAGCAGCCGGGCCGCTGGTCCGGCGATGACACCGGACATCGGTTTCTGCATCCCGAACGTGTCGGCCATGATCCGGGTCAATGGCCGCGTCCGGCCGCGAGAATCTTCGCGTCCTGGAATCAGCGTGACGGATCCTTTCCACAGCACGGTTTCCGAGGTGCCATCCTGTGTCAGGACCGTATCCCCCGGCGTCAGATCTTCGATTGCAATCGGTCCGTGTTCGGTATCGACCAGCGAACCGCGCGTGAAGGCGCAGAACGCATCCTCGAACATGGGCAGCGCCGGTGCGATGTGGCGGGTTTGCGAAACTTCACCATTTTTCAGCAACGTGCTGACCTCGTAGCGCCGTAGCTGCGCCTTTGCCTTTACTGGCGGTTGTTGGGCTTCGCGCAGCATCGCCGACGTTTCGACGGCATTTCTGGCGGCGCGTGCCAATGAATTTGGAATAGTCATATTTATTCCGTCCCCTCTAAATACCGGTCATGCAGGCCGAACCCTAGGGCAGACCCACCAGATCGGTGTCGTTCTTTGTCTTGAATGAAACGAGAGACCACAGGACGACAGTCGGAATTCCCGCGCGTCGCGACGCAATATCGCATAACTTTGGTCAACACATTGACCCCCCAGACAAACTCACACAACCGCAAACTGAAATTGTTCACGCACACACGCCCCGTATCAGCGCCACGCAGTATGGTCGTGGCAGCTCGTGCATCGGGCCGGAGCACCCTCCCGTTGCACGTATTAGCCCTTGGAACCGGCAGCATGGTTCCTCGGGCCTTCATGATCAGCGCCGCGCCGCCAGACGGCGCGCAACTCTGACAGATCTGCTGGAAACTCGCTTCCATGGCATGTCAGGGTTTTGGTCCCTGATCGCCGCGAAAACAGCGCTTAGAAAGCGTGATCTCGTCTTCATAACTTTGTCCTGCTCAATTATTGGGGCTTAGGCCCGTTTTCCCTTGTGTGAACCATTTGTGACGCTGATTTGCGGCACCGATAAGGCTGATCCGGGATCAATTGAGGACAAATTGAAGGTAAGCGGTTCCCTTTTGTTAACATTGCCGCGCCAATTAAAGGTCAAAACGTATAACTGTTTGACAGCGGACAATAATTCCCGTTCGATTCTGATTGGAATAAACACCACAAATGTGGCGGAAAAGCGGCAAAATTGCCTTAATCTTGCCTAAAGCTACAATCTGATCGCGGAAATCAGGCGCCCGTAGTCCGCCTCTTTGGCGTGTGTCGACCGGCGGTAGGAATAGAACCTTTCGGGGTCGGAATAGGTGCAATGCCGTGTCCATTCCGCCTGCCCGATACCCGCCGCCCGCAGCCGGTGCAGGCCAAAGGCGGGCAGGTCGAAATGAAGCCGATCGCCTTGCCCATTTGCGAAAAACCGCATGTTATCGTGCGAGTCCGCAGCAAAGTCATCCAAAAACTCCGGCCCGACCTCATATGCGCGTTGCGAGATCGTGGGGCCGATCACCGCAATGGTGTCTTCGCGGCGCGCGCCCAGGGCCACCATGGCCTCCAACGTGGCTTCCAGCACGCCATCCAGGGCACCGCGCCACCCAGCATGTGCGGCCCCGATCACATTTGCGTTTGGATCAGCAAACAGCACTGGCTGGCAGTCGGCCGTCAGGATCGTCAGGGCCAGCCCGGGCGTTGCGGTCACAACCGCGTCCGCCTTTGGCTTCTCACCGGTAATCGGGGCATCGACCGTCAGGACGGTTGGGGAATGCACCTGATGCACACCGATCAGCGCGTCGTGGGCAACTGCCATCGCATCGGCCACCCGGCTGCGGTTCACGGTTACGACGTCGGTCTGGTCAGACGACCCGTACCCGCAGTTCAGCCCCGAGAAGATTCCGGATGACGCCCCGCCGCGGCGGCTGAAAAACCCATGTCGGACAGGGGACAGAAGATCAGATGTCAGAATCTCGAGCGTCATGGTTCCAGTCCCGGTGGTGGAGAAGCGTTTGCCGGATAGAGGCCCAGCACTTTGAACAGGTTTCCCATTTCCTCGGGATGCGTCAACCGGCGATGTGCCGAGACCAGCGAATCCAGCGCCGGACCGGTTAATGATTGAGCCAGTCTTTGCGCACGTGCCGTTATGCCCAGCCGCTCAAGGAAAACGCCCTGTGGGGTCAGGCGTGTATGGGCACAGCCCGCTGTCCGGCTGGCCGCTGCAAGGGGTTCGAAATCAACATGGGCCGTCAGGTCGGCCTGGCCCGGGTCCGTCAGCACGTCTGACCGCTGATGCCCGCGCAGCGCCTGCAACGTGTCGCCCAGCGACCGCCAGTCGCCATAATCCACGATCAGGCCAACGCCACCATTTGCGGCAATGCGGCCGGAAATCTCGCTGACGAAGGGAATGGCCGGGGCACAAAGTTCGACCAGATCAGCGTCCTGGGTATCCTCCAGCCGTGCGTGCAGGGCGGGCTGTGGCCCCGACGGTCCCAAACCAAAGCTCAGCGCGCCGTGATCCGCGCCGATCAGCCTCTCGCGCCAGCCCTCGCCATCCCGCAGGAATTGCCGGATCGGCAGGGCATCAAAGAACTCATTGGCGACAAGATACATCGGAAGGTCCGGCAACATGTCGATCGTATCAATCCAGACCGGCGCATGATCTTTCAGCGTCTCAAGCTGGATGGCGCGCAACGTGGGTGATGCCTCCAGCAACACGACCTGCGCAGCATCGTGAAAACCGGGAATATCCCGTGTGGCGCGCAGGATGTCCGACATCAGGGTTCCGCGACCGGGGCCCAACTCGACAAGGGTAATCCGTGCGGGACGGCCCTGATCCAACCAGCCTTGCGCCAGACACAGGCCGATCAGTTCTCCGAACATCTGGCTGATTTCCGGGGCGGTAATGAAATCGCCCTGCACGCCAAGCGGGTCGCGGGTTGTGTAGTATCCCAAATCAGGATGCAGCAGGCATTCGCTCATGTAATCGGCAATCGTCATCGGGCCGTCCTGCCCGATCCGTGCCAGCAGGTGATCGGTCAGGTTCATTTCGCCGCCCGGGCGCGCAGGGCAAACCACAGGCCAAGACCGATCATCGGCAGAGACAACAACTGCCCCATCGTCAGTCCATAGCCGCCCACATGCCATGCAAGTCCCAACGGGTTGCCGGGAGAAACAAACTGCGCATCCGGCTGGCGGAAGAACTCAACTATAAAGCGGGATGCGCCGTATCCGACCAGAAACACGCCCATAATCAGACCGGGTTTGCGGAACGCCCCGCGCCGATAGGCCAGCCACAGCAACAGCGCGCCAAGCAGGATGCCTTCAAGTGCAGCCTCATACAATTGTGAAGGGTGGCGCGCGCACATGCCCGTCACAACGCCAGGGCAGTCCTGCGCGGCCATGCCGGGAAAGTTCACGGCCCATGGCGCATCGCTTGGCCGCCCCCAGAGTTCCGCATTGATGAAATTGGCCAGTCGCCCCAGCAACAATCCCGGCGGTACGGTGTGGGCGATCAGATCGGCCAGAGTCAGCGCCGGTATATTATGCCGCCTTGCATAAAAATATACGGCGACAACCACGCCCAGCAATCCGCCGTGAAAGGCCATGCCGCCTTGCCAGACTTTCAGGATATCCAGCGGATGCGACAGGTAGTATCCGGGCTGATAGAACAGCACGAACCCCAGCCGTCCGCCCAGAATGACGCCAAGGATGATCCAAGTGACCAGATCCTCCAATTGCTCCTTGCGCAAAGGCGGCGCCTCGCCGGGCCACAGGGCAGGGCGACGCAACGCGGACAGCGCCATCCGCCACGCGATCAGAATGCCGGCGATGTAAGCCAGTGCGTACCATCGCAGCGCGAACTCCATCCCGAACAGCGAGATCGAGAACAATTCGGGCGACAGATCGGGAAAATTCAGAATAGCCTGCATGTGCGTCTCATTGCCCGGGCTTTGCAGGGCAAGTCAACCTTGAGTCCGGCTCATTCTTTACCCATATAGGGACCAACCGCGAAACCGGAGTTAGAGACATGCAAACCCGCAACAAAATCCTGGACGACGTATCCCAGCTGATGACCAACGCGATGGGCGTGGCGCAGGGCGCGCGGGAAGAGGCCGAAAATGCGATGAAGTCGATGATCGACCGCTGGCTGGCCGACCGTGATTTCGTTACCCGCGAAGAATTTGATGCCGTCCGTGCCATGGCCCAGAAAGCGCGCGAAGAAAATGCGGCGCTCGAAGCGCGGATAGCAGCGCTTGAGGCGAAACTGGACAAGTAACGTTCCGTTCGCGCCGCGTTGACCAAGTTTTCAGGACAAAATTTTTTGCCGCGCAATCCGAATTAACGGGTTGTGCGATGCGGTGTATTTTGACGCGTCGCAGAATTTAATCAAGAAAAAGCTGGGCAAAGTGCCAATATTTTGGATGCCGTTGCAGGCTGTCCACAACTTATTGCTGTTATCCCCAAGAATGGGGGTTGTCAGAATATCAACCACATCGCACCATATTTAGTACAGGCCCAAGGGGGAAGCCCGGCTTGTAGAGCAGGCAACTAGCAATGGGGCGCTGCCAGCCCCGAAATGCTAGAGAAGGAGCGAGGTGGCATTATGGCCCTTTCCGAACAGTTTCTAGAAGAAGACCTTCATCCGATTGATATTGTTGAACATCTGGCCGAACACCACGACTGGGATTTTGACCGCATCGGCGATGACCAGATTGCCATGGCCGTCGAGGGCCAGTGGCGGACCTATTCGATCACGCTGGCCTGGTCCAACTATGACGAAACACTGCGAATGGTCTGTTCGTTCGAAATGGAACCGCCGGCCGAACGGGAAATGCAGCTTTACGAGCTGCTCAACAAGATGAATGATCAGTGCTGGGCGGGGGCCTTTACCTACTGGGCCAACCAGAAACTGATGGTCTACCGCTATGGTCTGGTGCTGGCGGGCGGCCAGATGGCCAGCGCCGAGCAGATCGATACGATGATCAACGCCGCCGTTCTCAGCGCCGAGCGGTATTACCCGGCGATACAACTGGTCACGTGGGGCAACCGTACCCCGGAAGAGGCCATTCAGGTCGCCATTGCAGAGGCCTACGGCCGCGCGTAAAGCTTTGCCCTGAATCGTTACGTTACGAGAGGGGCAATCATGGATATGTCACGCGTCGCCGATCAGGGGCTTGTGCTTTTGGGATGTGGCAAGATGGGGTCCGCCATGCTCGCCGGATGGCTTGAGCATGGTCTTCCCGCATCTTCGGTCTGGGTTATCGACCCTTACCCTTCCGACTGGCTCAAGGCGCAGGGCGTGAACATCAACACACCGTTGCCCGAAGCGCCCGCCGTGGTGCTTGTTGCCGTCAAACCGCAGATGATGGGCGACGCGCTGCCCGCGATCAAGGCGCTGGGCGGTGGCACCAGCCTGTTCATCTCTGTTGCAGCCGGAACCTCTCTGGCCACGTTTGAGGACGTTCTGGGGCAGGGCACCCCGATCATCCGCGCCATGCCAAACACGCCCGCCGCGATCCGCCAGGGCATTACCGCGCTGATCGGCAACGCCAACGCCACAGACGCCGATGCGGATCTGGCCGAATCCCTGCTGTCGGCCATCGGACAGACGGTCCGGCTGGAGAGTGAGGACCAGATGGATGCCGTAACCGGCCTCAGCGGTTCGGGTCCGGCCTATGTGTTCCACCTGATCGAAGCGCTCGCCAAGGCGGGCGAGGCGCATGGCCTGCCGCACGAACTGGCGATGAAGCTGGCCAAATCCACCGTGGCCGGGGCCGGTGCGCTGGCCATGGCCGCCGAGGAAGACCCTGCACAACTGCGCATCAATGTCACCTCGCCCAACGGGACAACTCAGGCCGCGCTTGAGGTTCTGATGCACGAGGAAACCGGGTTCCCGGATCTTCTGCACCGCGCCGTCGGCGCTGCAACCAATCGGTCGAGGGAGCTGTCGCGTGAGTGAGATTTCCTTCGACGACTTTCTCAAGGTCGATATCCGCGTGGGTCAGGTGGTGCGCGCGGAACCATATCCCGAGGCCCGCAAACCCGCGATCAAGATGTGGATCGACTTCGGCGACGAGATCGGCGAGCGCAAAACCTCGGCTCAGGTCACGGCCCATTACGACCCGGCCGGGCTGGTCGGCAAACAGGTGATGGCCGTGATCAACTTTCCGCCGCGCCAGATTGGACGATTCATGTCCGAAGTTCTGGTGCTTGGCCTGCCGGACGAGAACGGCGAAATCGTTCTTATCGGCCCTGACGGCAAGGTCCCGCTGGGTGGGCGGATGCACTGATGAAGCTCTGGATCACCCGACCGATGACACCCGCCGTCGAAAGCCGCGCCCGCGCCGAATTCGACGTCCAGATCAGGGCTGAAACCACGCCGCTTGACCACGCTGAAATGCATCGTGCCTTGACCGAGTTCGATCTGGTGGTTCCGACGTTGGGCGATCAGTTCTCGGCACAGATCATCGGTGAGGTGCCCGCACCGCGATGCAAGCTGCTGGCCAATTTCGGCGTGGGTTACAACCATATCGACGTGGATGCGGCACGGTCGGCAGGTATCGCCGTTACCAACACGCCTGGCGCTGTCACGGACGCCACCGCTGACATCGCCATGACCCTTCTGCTATCCACTGCTCGCCGTGCGGGCGAGGGTGAGCGGCTGGTCCGTTCGGCTGGCTGGCGGGGGTGGCACCCGACCCAGATGCTGGGCCACCACGTGACCGGCAAGCGGGTCGGCATCGTGGGCATGGGCCGTATCGGGCAGGCCATCGCACGGCGCTGTCATTTCGGGTTCGGTATGCAGGTTGCCTATCAGTCCCGCAGCCCAAAGGACGTCGATTTTCCCGCGGACTACATCCCCAAACTGACCGACCTTGCAGCGTCGGTCGATTTCCTGGTGCTTGCCGTCCCCGGCGGCGCGGAAACAAGGCATCTGGTCAACACGCAGGTTCTTGAGGCAATGAAGCCGTCCGGCCTGCTGATCAACATCGCGCGGGGTGAGGTTGTGGACGAGGCCGCCCTGATCGCGGCCCTGCAAGAAGGCCGAATCGCTGGCGCGGGTCTGGACGTATACGAATTCGAACCGACCGTCCCTCAGGCCCTTCGTGATATGGAAAACGTGACATTGTTGCCGCATCTTGGCACCGCCACCGAAGAGGTGCGTACCGATATGGGGCAGATGGCGCTGGACAATGTCGCGGCCTTTATTGCGGGGCGTCCGTTGCTCAACCCGGTTTAGACGCCCACCGCCTGACGCCAGTGTTTGCGGCACAGCGAAACATAGGTTTCGTTGCCGCCGATCTGCACCTGTGCGCCTTCGGTGATGGCCTGGCCGTTTTCGTCCTGCCGGATCACCATGGTCGCCTTACGTCCGCATCTGCAGATGGTGCGCACCTCGCGCATCTCGTCGGCCAACGCCAGTAGGGCGGCCGAGCCCGGGAACAGCTTTCCCAGAAAATCGACCCGCAACCCATATGCCAGCACGGGAACATCCAGATCGTCCACCGCGCGGGCCAGTTGCCATACCTGATCCTCGGTCAGAAACTGCGCCTCATCGACGAAGACGCAGGCGATTTTGCCTTTGTTCCGGCGATCTTGGATCATCTGAAAAACGTCGTCTTCCGTTGCGAACACATCCGCTTCGGCGGATATGCCGATGCGAGAAGCGATGCGACCGACACCGGCCCGTCCATCCAGCGCGGCGGTCATCAGATAGGTGTCCATGCCCCGCTCGCGATAGTTGTGCGATGCCTGCAGCAACACGGTCGATTTGCCCGCATTCATGGTGGAATAGTTGAAATACAGTTTTGCCATGGGCCGGGTCTAAATCGGGTGAACCAAGGGGGCAAGTCATCAATGGCATTGAGGAAGCGACGTCGCCGTTGCGGTTGCATGGGCCGAGCATATGCTCTCTGGGGATGGAACCCGCGCGCCCACAACAACGACGCCGTCGGCCAACATATGGCCTAAACAGAGCGGAGCCAAAAATCAGCTCCGCGATCACTCATTACCGGCTTGAAATGCCGCCACTCACTCACAAAATCCCCGCATATCTGAGGGATAGCCAATATATGACATTTCAATTATGAATCGAATATGGGAAATTTCCCCACCCTTTCCCCCAAATGCGGTCGGCTGAAGGGTGATTACAGGTAACAAAGGTAAAACAATGGCAGATATCGGGGCCTATCTGAAAAAGCATACCGAAGCACTGGTCAAAGATGTGGGAATCGAATCTGCCTGTAAGATAACGGGCAAGTCCAAAGCGACACTTGGGCGGTACTATTCAGACAACGCCGAACACAGCGACCGGTTCATGCCGGTGGACGCCGTAGCGAGGCTTGAGACGGTGGCAGGCTTTCCCCACGTTACTTCTGCGCTGGCCGATCTCAATAACATCACTTTGTCGTATGACGGCCGGAATTCCGACTCCCCGCGCACCGGCGGCGTGAACTCGGACGTCATCGCCTTAAGTCAGCGTTTTGCGATGCTGATGACCGAATACCAGGCTGCCATCGAAGACGGTATCATCACCGTGAACGAAGCAAAGCGGCTGCTGAGAGAAACCAGCCTGTTGCAGCAGGTTTTGATCGAAATGAAGCTGCATCTGGAAGAAGAAAGCGTCAGCTGAACCGCCGGAACTCGGGTCCGAGATGCGATTTTCGTGAACAGACGCTTACCCGTATGATTGTGAAGTCAGCTTTTCCGCTTCACAATCACAGACCCGACCGAATAACCGGCCCCGAAGGAACAGATCAGGCCGATCTGGCCATCTTCCAGATCGTCCGAGTATTTCGAGAATGCAATGATCGACCCGGCGGATGAGGTGTTAGCGTAATCCTGCAGGATATTGGGCTGCTCACCCGGATCGGGCACGCGGCCCAGAACCTTTTTGCCGATGAAATCGTTCATGGTCTTGTTGGCCTGATGCAGCCACAGCCGTTTCAGATCGTCACTGCCCAGCCCCTCGGCCTCCATGTGATCGGTGATGTGCTGGCTGACCATCGGCAGCACCTCCTTGAACACCTTGCGCCCGTTCTGCATGAACTGCATATCGCGCCGATCTTCCATCCCGGCCGGTCGGGCGCGGCGCAAAAAGCCGTTGTTGTTGCGGATGTTGTTGGAAAATGCCGTGGCGCAGCGGGTCGAGAGAATCTCAAAATGGGCGCCCGTGGCATCCTCCTGCCGCTCGATCAGCGTGGCGGTTGCAACATCGCCGAAAATGAAGTGGCAATCGCGGTCGCGCCATTCCAGATGGCCCGAGCAGATCTCGGGGTTGACCACAAGCGCCGCCCGAACAGACCCCGACCGGACCATATCCGCAGCCGCCTGAATCCCGAACGTGGCCGAGGAACAGGCGACATTCATGTCAAACCCGAAGCCCGAGATACCAAGCGCCTCCTGTATCTCGATCGCAATGGCAGGATAAGCGCGCTCGTGGTTCGAGGCGGCGCAGATAACCAGATCAATGTCATCCGCCGTGCGACCGGCCTGCGCCATCGCCTTTTTGCAGGCATCCACCGCCATTTCGGTCATAATCCCCGGCTCATCATCGCCGCGCTGCCGCAGAAGCGGGTGCATCACGTCCGGATCCAGAACGCCGGATTTGTCCATCACATAACGGTTTTCGATCCCTGACGCCTTCAGGATGAACTCTTCCGACGAATGCTGCATCGCCTCCATGCGCCCGTCCGCGATGGCCTGCGCGTTCGCGGCGTTCTGTTTGTCGGCATAGGCGTTGAACGCTTCGACAAGCTCGGCATTGGTGATGACATTTTCGGGTGTGAAAACCCCGGAGCCGGTGATGGCAGGCGTATACATGGTCGGTCCTGATTGGTCTGGATCAGCACAAAATGCCGATGCAAGGCGGGCAGATCAAGGTTGGGTGACCTAAGGGAATGCGCGGGAACACGCCGGGTGATGTAACCTCCGGCGTGATTGCTCTGGCCTACCTACTATGTGAAAACCTGCCCGAGACAGAAAAAACCCCCGGATTGCTCCGAGGGTTTCGCGTGACATTTTGTGGCGCTGAACCGTGTCAGCCCTGCAGCGACCTGACTTCGACATCACCCTCGGCCTGCGCCTTGATCGCCAGAGCGGCAGCATGGCTGGCAGCGGCTGTGGTGAAATACGGGATCTTGTCATAAAGCGCGATCGAGCGGATGGCCTTGCTGTCCTCGACCGCCTGCGCGCCTTCGGTGGTGTTCATCAGCAACTGAACCTGACCGTCCTTCAGCATGTCGACCACGTCCGGGCGCCCTTCATACACCTTGTTGACCACGTCGCAGGGCACGCCCTGTTCAGCCAGCCAGCTTTGCGTGCCCCGGGTCGCGACAAGCATAAAGCCCTGCGCCACCAGCACCTGCGCCGCTTCAAGCATCGTCCGGCACTTGTCCGCGTCCTTGATCGAGATGAACGCGCGCCCCGAAGACGGCAATACCATCCCGGCGCCCATCTGCGCCTTCAGGAAGGCGCGCGGGAAGCTGCGGTCCCAGCCCATCACTTCCCCGGTCGAGCGCATTTCGGGGCCTAGGATCGTGTCGACGCCGGGGAAGCGGGCAAAGGGCAGCACCGCCTCTTTAACCGAAAACCACGGCATGTTCGGGTCGGCCAGTGTCATCTGATCGGCGATCTTGGTGTCGTCCACGGTCTTGTAGGCCGGACGCATCGGGAAGTTCGAAAGCTTTTCACCCGCCATCACCCGCGCCGCGATCGAGGCAATTGCACTGTCGGTCGCTTTGGCGACAAACGGCACCGTGCGGCTGGCGCGCGGGTTGACCTCGATCAGGAAAATCTCGTCGTCCTTGATCGCGAACTGCACGTTCATCAGGCCGACGACGTTCAGCGCCTTTGCCAGTTTGAACGCCTGTTCCTTGATCTGGCCGATGATCTCTTTCGACAACGAATAAGGCGGCAGCGAACAGGCCGAGTCGCCCGAATGCACACCTGCTTCCTCGATATGCTGCATAATGCCGGCCACATGCACGTCAGTGCCGTCGCACAGGGCATCCACGTCCAGTTCGACCGCACCGGCCAGATAGCTGTCCAGCAGAACCGGGCTGTCGCCAGACACAACCACGGCCTCGTTGATATAGCGTTTCAGCTGATCCATATCGCGCACGATTTCCATCGCGCGGCCACCCAACACGTAGGACGGGCGGATCACCAGCGGGAAACCGATCTTTTCGGCGATCTCAAGCGCCTGTTCGCCGGTCGAGGCGATGCCGTTATTGGGCTGCTTCAGGCCCAGATCGTTGACCAGCGCCTGGAACCGTTCGCGGTCTTCGGCCAGATCGATGGCGTCCGGTGTGGTGCCAAGGATCGGGATACCTTCAGCCTCAAGCGCATTGGCCAGTTTCAGCGGGGTCTGACCGCCGAATTGAACGATGACGCCGTGCAGCGTGCCGTTTTCCTGTTCCTTCGTCAGGATTTCCATGACGTGTTCAAAGGTCAGCGGCTCGAAATACAGGCGGTCCGAGGTGTCATAGTCGGTCGACACGGTCTCGGGGTTGCAGTTGACCATGATGGTCTCATACCCAGCCTCGGTCAGCGCGAAACAGGCGTGACAGCAGCAATAGTCGAATTCGATGCCCTGACCGATCCGGTTCGGGCCACCACCGAGGATGACAACCTTCTTGCGGTCCGACGGACGCGCCTCGCATTCAACCTCTCCCATCATCGGGGCTTCGTAGGTCGAGTACATATAGGGCGTCTGCGCTTCGAATTCGGCGGCACAGGTGTCGATACGTTTGAACACGGCATTCACACCCAGGTTGCGGCGGGCGCGGCGGACGTTTGCTTCGTCGCGGCCAGACAGATTGCCCAGACGCGCATCGGTGAAGCCAAGCATTTTCAGCTTGCGGATGCCGTCCTCGGTTACCGGCAGGCCGTCTTTGCGGACCGTGCGCTCGGCCTCGATGATCTCGCGGATGCGTGCCAGGAACCACGGGTCAAACTTGGTGACGCCGAAAATCTCGTCATCGGTCAGGCCGTGGCGCATGGCCTGCGCGATGGTGCGAAGGCGGTCGGGCGTCTGCTGACTGATCGCCTTGATGACGTGCGCCTTGTCGTCGCCGCTTTCGACCTCGTCCCACAGGCCGATGCTCAACCCCGGAATTTCGATCTCGTCAAATCCGGTCAGGCCCGATTCCATCGACGCCAGCGCCTTCTGCATCGATTCGTGGATCGTGCGGCCGATGGACATCGCCTCACCCACCGACTTCATCGCGGTGGTCAGGTAGGGTTCAGAGCCCGGAAATTTCTCAAACGCGAATTTCGGGATTTTGGTGACGACGTAGTCGATGGTCGGTTCGAACGACGCGGGCGTGACCTTGGTGATGTCATTGTCCAACTCGTCCAGCGTGTAGCCCACGGCCAGTTTCGCCGCGATCTTCGCAATCGGGAAACCAGTCGCTTTCGAGGCCAGTGCCGACGAGCGCGACACACGCGGGTTCATCTCGATCACGACCATACGGCCATCATCCGGGTTGATCGCCCACTGCACGTTCGATCCGCCAGTCTCAACTCCGATTTCGCGCAGCACGGCGATCGAGCCGTTGCGCATGATCTGGTATTCCTTGTCGGTCAGCGTCAGGGCTGGGGCCACAGTGATCGAGTCACCGGTATGCACGCCCATTGGGTCCACGTTTTCGATGGAACAGACGATGATGGCGTTGTCGGCAGTGTCGCGCACCACCTCCATCTCGTATTCCTTCCAACCCAGCAGGCTTTCATCGACGAGAATCTGGTTCACCGGCGAAGCATCCATGCCCGAGCGGCAAAAATGGATATAATCCTCGCGGTTATAAGC
This sequence comes from Ruegeria sp. BG6, assembly GCF_056538465.1. NCBI lineage: Bacteria > Pseudomonadati > Pseudomonadota > Alphaproteobacteria > Rhodobacterales > Roseobacteraceae > Ruegeria > Ruegeria sp. BG6. The sequence continues at coordinate 182,228 of NZ_JBQFTB010000006.1, forward strand.
GACACCACCGCCGGTTCCGCCCAGTGTAAAGGCGGGGCGGATGATCGCAGGCAAGCCGATTTCTTCCAGTTCGTCCAACGCCATTTGTACGCCGGCATCCAGATCGGTGGAGCCGTTCTCGCGCTTGGGTGCGGTCACGATTGTCGCCTTGGGGTTCTCAAGACCCAGCCGGTCCATCGCCTCGCGGAACAGGGCGCGGTCCTCGGCCATTTCGATGGCATTGCGCTTGGCACCGATCATCTCGACCCCGAACTTCTCGAGCACACCCATTTCTTCCAAGGCGAGAGAAGTGTTCAACCCGGTCTGCCCGCCCATCGTGGGCAGCAGGGCGTCGGGGCGCTCTTTCTCGATGATCTTGGCAACCACTTCGGGCGTGATCGGTTCGATATAGGTGGCATCCGCAAGACCGGGATCGGTCATGATCGTAGCGGGGTTCGAGTTCACCAGAATGACCCGGTACCCTTCTTCCCGCAGCGCCTTGCAGGCCTGTGCGCCCGAATAGTCGAATTCGCAGGCCTGTCCGATGACAATGGGGCCGGCCCCGATGATCATGATCGACTGGATGTCGGTTCTTCTGGGCATGGCCTGGTTCCTTCGATTGTCCGCGAGTCAGGGCACCCTCCGAGTGCCCAAATTGTCCTGCGTTATAGGGACCGCGCCAAAAGGTTCAAGGGGGATCGGAAACAGGGATGAAATTGCCGCTTTCCCCTCTTTCCCTTACCGCCGTATTCTCTATACCGCGCAGCACGGTAAATTGAGGATGCACGTGCGAATTCGTTTCGATCAGGGGCCAGCCGGACCCGGAACCAGTTTCGACCGGCCAGCCAGAGTGATCCGCGCGGACAAGGCGGAGGACGTGCCCCAGGCGATGGCGGCGCTGGATTCGGCGCGCACTGACGGTGCATGGCTGGCAGGCTACGCCAGTTACGAGCTTGGCTATGTTTTAGAGCCGCGCCTGAACGACCGTCTGCCGGAAGATCGCCGCCTGCCGCTTCTGTGTTTTGGCGTTTATGCCGCGCCCACACAACGTGATCTTCCCCCCGCCGCCGGCGGGGTGACCGGTTTTCAGCCACGCTGGGATGAGGCCCGGTATACCCGCGCCTTTCGACAGGTTCATGACGCGATCGGGGCCGGGGACATTTATCAGGCCAATCTGACCTTTCCGATCCATCTGACGGTCGAAGGCGACAGCGCCGCGCTATACGCGGCCCTTGCTGCAGGCCAGCCTGTCGGCCACGGCGCGTTGATCGAGCAAGACGATCTGCCCGATCTGCTCAGCCGCTCGCCCGAGCTGTTTTTCCGCACCGACGCCGACCGCGGGATCGAAACCCGCCCGATGAAAGGCACCCAGCCGCGCAGCGAGGACATGGCGGAAGACGCCCGCCGCCGCGCATTCCTGTCGACCGACGACAAGAACCGCGCCGAGAACCTGATGATCGTTGATCTGCTGCGCAACGATATCAGCCGCGTCGCCTTGCCCGGATCGGTCCGGGTGCCCGAACTGTTCAAGGTCGAAACCTACGCCACTGTGCATCAGATGGTCTCGCTGGTGCAGGCGCAACTTCATATGGGCGCGGAATTGTCCGATATCCTCACGGCACTTTTTCCCTGTGGCTCGATCACCGGCGCGCCCAAAATCCGCGCGATGGAGATATTGTCCGACCTCGAACTCTGGCCGCGCGACATTTATTGCGGCACAATCGGCTGGGCAGCGCCGGACGGACGGTCGGAATTCAACGTGGCGATCCGGACCCTGATGGTGGAAAACGGCGCGGCCACGCTGAATGTCGGCGGCGGTGTCGTCTGGGACAGCACCGCCCCGTCCGAATATGAGGAAGCGCTATGGAAAGCCCGCTTTGCCCGCCAGCCGAGACTGACTTCCGCCTGATTGAAACACTGGCCTACCGGCCGGGACAGGGGATGATCCGGCTGGATCTTCATCTGAACCGGATGCAGCGCACCGCAAACGCCCTGCACCTGCCGTTTTCCCCGGACGACGCACAATCGGCGCTGCAGACCATAACGGGCGATACCCCGCTGCGGTGTCGTCTGACGATGGACGTGTCGGGCCGTTTCGAGGTGACCACCGGGGTGTTGGCCGACAACCCCGCAGTCTGGCGGATTGCCGTGGCCGAAACACGGCTATCTTCGTCGGATATCTGGTTGCGGCACAAGACCACGCAACGCGAAACCTATGACACCGCCCGGGCCTCGTTGCCTGCTGGAACGGATGAGCTGATTTTCCTGAACGAACTGGACGAGCTGTGCGAGGGCACCATAACGAACCTGTTCATCGAAACCTCGCGGGGCCAGCACCTGACACCGGCACTGACCTGCGGTCTTCTGCCGGGCATTCTGCGGCAGCAGCTTCTGGAAACAGGAAAAACCACTCAGGCGGTCCTTACCCTGGCCGATCTGCGCAACGCCCGGAACCTCTGGGTCGGCAATTCCCTTCGCGGCCTTATCCCGGCTGAACTGGTGCAGCATTGAGCGCGTTTGGCGAATGGGCCCTTCCGCCGACAACCCGCGTCCGGCTCTGGCTGGAGTTCGGATTGTTCTTCGTTGTGGCCCCGGTCCTGATTGCGGTCCTTTTCCCGCCGAACTGGATGTTTCCGATGCTGTTCATCTTCACGGCAATCGGGATCGTTCTGTTGCACAACACGCCCGGCTTTTCATGGGCCGAACTACGCTGGAACTGGCGCAACTGGTCCTGGGCCGAACTGTTGGTGTTCATCTTCGCCATGGCCCTGTTCTGCTCGATCCTGGTGTTGTGGACACGGCAGGACGCTGCGTTCTACCTGCTGCTGCACCGGCCCGAGTTTCTGGCCATCATCTGGCTCGGGTATCCGCTGGCCTCGGCCCTGCCGCAGGAGCTGCTTTTCCGGCCTCTGTTCTTTCGCCGCTATCACGGGATCCTGCCGGACGGCCGCGCGGCCTATCTTCTCAATGCCGTGCTGTTTTCACTGGCGCATCTGATGTATTGGAGCTGGATTGTCGCCCTCATGACCTTCGGCGGCGGGCTGCTGTTCACCTGGGCCTACCGCAAGCGCGGATCGTTTTTCTACGCGGTGCTGCTGCACGCGATTGCGGGCAATATCATCTTCGCGGCCGGGCTGGGCGTCTATTTCTACTCGGGCAACGTGCAAAGGCCGTTTTGACGACGCGACCCGCCTTGACTTTCCAAGCCCGACGGGGTGTATCGGCGCGACGAATTCTGCGCCCGAAGGGATATGATCCATGCACGCCTACCGCAGCCACACCTGCGCCGCTCTGACCGCCGCCAATGTCGGTGAAACCGTCCGCCTGTCCGGCTGGGTGCATCGGGTCCGAGATCACGGCGGCGTGCTGTTCATCGATCTGCGCGACCATTTCGGCGTAACCCAGGTGCTGTGCGACGGCGACAGCGCCGCCTTTGCTGCCCTGGAAAAGGTGCGGTCCGAGTGGTGCATCCGCATCGACGGCACTGTCAAGGCGCGTGATGCCGAACTGGTGAACCCGAAATTGCCGACCGGCGAGATCGAGGTATATGTCCGCGAACTCGAAGTGCTGGGCGCCGCCGAAGAACTGCCGCTGATGGTCTTTGGCGATCAGGAATACCCCGAGGAAACCCGCCTGCGCTATCGCTATCTGGACCTGCGCCGCGAGGCGATGCAGCAGAACATGACCCTGCGCTCGGACGTTGTCGCCTCGATGCGCAAACGTATGTGGGATCAGGGCTTCCGCGAGTATCAAACGCCGATCATCACCGCCTCGTCACCCGAAGGCGCGCGCGACTTCCTGGTGCCTTCGCGCCTGCATCCGGGCAAGTTCTACGCCCTGCCGCAGGCCCCGCAGCAGTTCAAGCAGCTGATCATGGTGTCGGGTTTTGACAAGTATTTCCAGATCGCGCCGTGCTTTCGCGACGAAGACCCGCGCGCCGACCGCTCGCCCACCGATTTCTACCAGCTCGACCTCGAGATGTCGTTTGTCGAGCAGCAGGACGTGTTCGATACCATCCAACCCGTTCTGACCGGCGTGTTCGAAGAATTCGGCGGTGCTCGCAAGGTCGATCAGGACTGGCCGCAGATTTCCTACAAGGACTCGGCCCTGTGGTACGGCACCGACAAGCCCGACCTGCGCAATCCTATCAAAATGCAAGTGGTCTCCGACCACTTCCGTGGGTCTGGCTTTGCGATATTCGCGAAGCTGCTCGAGCAGGAAGGCACCGAAATCCGCGCCATCCCTGCGCCGACTGGTGGCAGCCGAAAGTTCTGTGACCGTATGAACGCCTTTGCCCAGAAAGAAGGTCTGCCCGGTATGGGCTACATCTTCTGGCGCGATCAGGGCGAAGGCATGGAGGCCGCTGGCCCGCTGGCCAAGAACATTGGCCCCGAGCGGACCGAGGCGATCCGTCAGCAGTTGGGTCTGGGTGTCGGCGATGCGGCTTTCTTCCTGGGCGGCAAGCCGAAAGCCTTTGAAAAGGTTGCGGGCAAAGCGCGCGACGTGATCGGCGAAGAACTGAATCTGACCGAGAAGGACCGTTTTGCCTTTGCCTGGATTGTCGATTTCCCGATCTACGAGCAGGACGAGGAAACCGGTGCGATCGATTTTGAGCACAACCCGTTCTCGATGCCGCAAGGTGGGATGGAGGCGCTGAACGGCAACCCGCTGGACGTGCGCGGCTATCAGTATGATCTGGCCTGCAACGGGTACGAACTTGTTTCGGGCGCAATCCGGAACCACAAACCCGAAATCATGCTGAAGGCCTTTGAACTGGCTGGGTATGGCGAGGACGAAGTCAAGTCCCGCTTCGGCGCCCTGTTCAACGCCTTCCACTATGGCGCGCCGCCGCACGGCGGCTGCGCTGCCGGTATCGACCGGATCGTTATGCTGCTGGCGGATGAGGCGAACATCCGCGAGGTCATGATGTTCCCGATGAACCAACGCGCCGAGGATCTGATGATGGACGCCCCGTCCGATCCGACCTCGGATCAGCTTATGGAACTGGGCTTGCGCCTCATTCCGCAGGAGTGATCCGGTAACGCCCGCCTTGCGCGGGCGGTTGCCCTGACGGGCCGTTTCCGGGATCGCGCCATAGGCCCCGCGCATCGATGCGCGCTGACCGGTGATGCAATCCCTTAATCCACACGAACCCACCTCATTTGGCGCAAGGCGTGAATTGCCTTTCCCCTCGGCATCCTGGCCTCACCACTCACGCAGGGGTCTGACCGGACGACGATCAGCCGCTCAGCCAGCGGATCAGTCAAGCGGGTTTTCCAGATGCTGCCGGTTGTTTCGAATACTTCGCGCCGCCGTGCGCGTCTGCCGGTAGGCCCATAGAAACAGCAGCGTGGCCGTGATGAAATACGCCGTGACCATGTCAGATCGCCTCCCGCTGTTGTAAGCGGGACTGAACGATACCGGCCACCTGCGCCGCCCGCGCGGTGACAGGCGCACCTGCAGCCCGGGACGCGGCCAGCTTTTGCGCGGCGTCTGCCAGCACCGTGTCTTCCGCATCGCGGGCCACGCCGGTCAGGAATTGCGCGGCGTAGTCCAGCGTCCGGTGGTCGTTTGGCCCGGCCAGAACGTCGGCGATATGGGCCATGTCGTCCTGATAGGCCATCGGATCGGGGCGTATGACCTCATCCTGGATGGCATGCAGTCCGCCGGGGCGGCGATCTTCGGGCAGCAACTCCAGAATAGTGCGCTGAAAACAGGCCAGAGAGTTCAGGGGCTTGTTCAGAAAACCGTCTGCACCGGCCTGCATTGCAAGTTGCTCGGCACAGTCGTCGCCGGACAGGCCCAGAATGACACCGATCCGGGGAGAGGCCTCGTTAAGCTCGGCAATCAGGTCCGCCCCGGGCCCGTCGGGCAACCCCATATCAACCAGAATGACCGATGGGCGATAGATCTTCAGATGACGCCGCGCAGATGTCAGACAGTCCGCCCGCCGGATCCGCGCGCCGCTGTGCAGACACATCAGCCGGATCGCATCGCAGGCATAACGGCTGTCCTCGACAACCAGAATGGTTTGCCCCAAAAGCGGGCGCGTGGCGGTGGGCAAAGAGCGTGTGGCTTCGAAAGGGTTCGAATCGTCCATGGCAGACCTCCTGATCAGCAGATGCCTCACGCTAGGATCTCCTGGCTAACACAGGGTTAATTTTGCACTGCACGCCAGAGGCAAACACTGGCCGTTTCCCGTCGGCTCGTGCTACCAAACCTTCTGACCCGCCAACGGCAGGAGGGCCGTCATGAACATCGTCATTGCCGGAGCCGGCAGCATCGGGTGCTATTGCGGCGCGTTACTGGCCGATGCGGGGCATCAGGTCACCTTGCTGGGTCGCGCCCGAATTCTGGACCCGATCCGGGGGCAGGGCCTGACGGTAACCGATTTCTCGGGCCTGCATCGTCACATCGCGCCGGACAGATTGACCCTGAGCGAAGACCCGGCCTGCCTGTCCCGGGCCGGGATCGTGATTGTGTCGGTCAAAACGGGCGCCACGGCGGATCTGGCGGCGGATATAGCCCGCTTCACACCGACAAGCGCACCGATTGTGTCGTGGCAAAATGGTATGGAAAACGCACGCATCCTGCGCGCAGCCTTGCCGGGGCACGATGTGCGCGCCGGAATGGTGCCATTCAACGTTGTGCCGACAGAACCCGCCTGTTTTCACCGGGCAACCTCCGGCGATATCATAATCGAAAGCGGATCAGGCGCATTGGGCCAGACGCTGGGCAGCGCGGATTTGCCGGTGTCTGAAAGTGACGATATTCAGGCGGTGCAATGGGGCAAACTGGTCATCAACCTCAACAACGCCCTGAATGCCCTGTCCGGCCTGACCCTGCGCGAACAGCTCATGAACCGGGCGTGGCGGCGTTTGATGGCCGATCAGATGGGTGAAGCACTGCGCGTGCTGAAAGCCGCCGGTCATCCCGTCGCGTCGACCACGCCGCTTCCGGCGTGGATGACGCCATATGTTTTGCGTCTGCCAACACCGCTTTTTACCCGGATTGCATCCCGGATGCTGACCATTGACCCCAGCGCACGCACATCCATGGCCTATGACCTGGCGGCAGGCCGGCCGACGGAAATCGACAGTTTGCAGGGCGAGATCGTTCGCATCGCCAATGAAGCTGGCACTTCGGCGCCACTGTGCACAAAGGTACAGGCCCTGATCGAAAGAGCCCCTGCCGAGCCTTTGACACCGGACCGGGTCCGGGCTTGAGACAGCTCAGGAAAACGCCGTCAGCACCCAGAATATCACCGCAGACATTGCCGCTGCCGCAGGCACTGTAATGACCCATGCCGCCACAATGGTCATGAAATGCGACCGGCGTACCAGCTTGCGGCGTTGGTACTCTTCAGGTGCCAGCTGCAACTCGGACGAGCGCCGGCGGTTGGTAACTTTCCGTCGGCGGTCCGAGTGCCACTCGCGGTAGAAGCCAACCCCGAAAACCGCGCCCACAGCGATGTGGGTCGAGCTGACGGGCAGGCCCAGCCAACTGGCGAAGATTACCGTAATGGCTGCCGACAGGGCCACGCAGAATGCGCGCATCGGGTTCAGTTTGGTGATCTGGCTTCCGACCATGCGGATCAGCTTGGGGCCGAACAGGAACAGGCCAAACGAGATGCCGAAGGCCCCAATGACCATCACCCAAGTGGGAATGGACACCTTGGCCGAGAAATCTCCGAACTCTGCCGCGTGCACAATCGCCGCAAGCGGGCCAACCGCGTTGGCGACGTCATTGGCACCGTGGGCAAAACTCAGAAACGTGGCCGAAATGACCAAAGGCAACCCGAAAAGGGTTTTCAGCGATCGGGTGCGGTTTTCAAGACCTTCGGACTTGCGACGCACCCAAGGCACGGTAACCGCCCAGACCAGCAGGGCTGCGGCCAGGCCGATCAGCAGGGCGTATTCCAGATCGATCTTCACGATCCGCTTCAGGCCCTTAACGGACAGATAGGTGGCAAATGCCCCGGCCATGACCGCGACGAGGATCGGAACCCAAAAGCGGGCAGCGGCAATCTTGTCGTCCTGATACTGGATCTTGGCCTTGATCAGCGCCAGGAAACAGGCGGCGATTGCGCCGCCCAGCACCGGCGAAATGACCCAACTGGCGGCAATGGCCCCCATGGTGCCCCAGCTCACCGCGCTCAGCCCGGCGGCCGCAATTCCGGCGCCCATGACGCCGCCGACCACCGAATGAGTCGTGGATACCGGCGCGCCGATCCAGGTGGCCAGGTTGACCCACATGGCCGATGAAATCAGCGCTGCCATCATCGCCCATATGAAGACGTTGTTGTTTTGCACCGACATCGGATCGATGATGCCTTTCGAGATGGTCGAAACCACATCGCCGCCAGCCAGCAAAGCTCCGGCGCTTTCGGCAACGGCGGCGATCAGGATCGCACCGCCCATGGTCAGAGCGTTGGCACCTACCGCAGGGCCCATATTGTTGGCCACGTCATTGGCGCCGATATTGATCGCCATATAGGCCCCGAACCCTGCGGCCGCGACCACTATCAGACTGCCATCGGCCTGACCGAACAGTACCGCTGCGGACAAACCGGCCAGCGCGATGAAGGCCAGCGCGATCCCCGGGGCCAGCAACGGCCGCGCCACATGCGCATTCGCATGCTCGAGCCGTGAAATACGGTGAAGGTCGCTGTCCAGTGCGCGCCAGCGGGATTTGGTCTGCGATTCTGACATCTGTTTGGGCCGTTAGGGATTTGGATGCAGGCCGCTAACGGTTTTCGGCAGGTTGGGCAACCGACATGTCATCAATTTTACGTTTTACTGTTACAAATGCAGCAGCAAATCGCGCAATTCCGGCTCGTTCACACGTTCCGCGGCCACTTTGGGCGACACCCAGCACCGCTGACGCTCATGCGCCTCGGGGTATTGATCCGACAGTTCCGTCACCGGTATGCGGTAGACATTTGTCCGGACCGCCTGGGATGTGCCGTCCTTCAGGATCTTGTCATAGGTGAAATGCCCGATCGGCGTTTTGTCGAAAGATGTGGCCCGCACGCCGGCCTCTTCCCACGCTTCCTGCAAAGCGGTCTCGGCCCCGTCGAGGCCGTCAATCGGCCAGCCCTTGGGAATGACCCACCTTTTGGTTTCGCGGCTGGTGATCAGCAGAACATCCTCACCGGTTTCGGTTCTGCGTGTGCAAAGCGCGGCAAACTGCACCCGTTCCGGGCGCTGAAACAGAGGTTTGCCGACCTCGTTCCAGAGCTTTTGTAGCTTGTTTTTCATGTGTTCGCGTCAGTTTCCATAACCTACATTAGGCAGATATCATTTAGGAACCTAACGGAGTGTTTTCAACGAGCTTTCATTTCCGGAAAATGTTGCCGCTCCGACTCTACCACGTGCTCACCAACACCCGGTGGCGGTCACGAAAATTCACTGAAAATCCCGCGCGGGGAGCTGTCTTCACTTGTGGCGCCTGTTGGCGCGAAGGGTCGGGTCGGCCTGAGTCGGATCTTCCGGCCAGGGGTGTTTGGGATATTGCGCCCGCATATCCTTGCGCACATCCGCATAGGACCCCGCCCAGAAACCCGGCAAATCGCGCGTGATCTGGATCGGACGCTGTGCCGGCGACAGCAGGGTGATCTTCAACGGTTCATCCCCGATGACCGGGTGGCGCGTCACTCCGAACATTTCCTGCAACCGGACCGAGATTTCGGGCACCGCCCCGCCATAGTCGATCGGAATTTTCCGACCCAGCGGTGTCTCGAACGATCCTGGTGCGCGGCGGTCCAGCTCCTGCGTCTGCGTCCAGTCCAGTCGCGCCCGCAGGGCAGGCAACAGATCGAAGCGTTTCCAATCCTCGGCATTGCGCACGCCCGCCAACATCGGCAGCAACCAGCTTTCCAGATCCGCCATCAGACCTTCGACCGAGAAGTCCGGCAAGTTCACCCCTCCGGCCCGGACCAGTTCCACCCGCGCCGCAAGGCGGGCGGCGGCCCCGTCCAGGCGCAACCCCAGATCGCGTACACCGTCCAGCATGGCGCGTGCCACTCGCTCTTCGGGCACGTCCTTCCAGATCCTGTCGTCCAGAGTGATCGCCCCGAACCTTTCCTGCTGGCGGGCCACGACCCTGCGTTCGCGCCTGGACCAGTCGCAACTGTCGACCCATCCGATCTGATCGGTGAACAGGTCGCGGATGTCCCTCTCGGTGATCTGCACCGCCATTCGCACGCGGGCCTCACGCGGGTTTCCGTCCGTGTCGATCACCACCAGATAGGGTGCGGCGGCCAGCGTGTCGCCATCGTCCAGCACAATACCCTTGCCGCCTGAAAGGACATAACGCGGCATGTCCCCCCTGCGCCGCTGACCGATGCGGTCGGGATAGGCCAGCGCCGCCATGGCCGCAGGGGACAAATCACCGGTCCCGCCGGATTGCGCCCGCAACCGCCTGGTTTCGCCCTTGATGCGCTCCACAACACCTATGTTCACCGGCCAGACCCGATTGCGTTGGAACGTGCGTGGATCTCGTAACGCTTCAAGCCTAAAGGACAGATCGGTTGGCGCGCCCTTCAACGGATCCCGTTCGGCCATCAACGCCGCCAGCGGTGCGGCGTCAGCACCCGCGCGCACCAGCATGTGCCCCAACCGAGGGTGCAGGGGCAGCGCCGCAAGCGCCCGCCCGTGATCAGTGATCCGCCCACGGGCATCCAGCGCACCCAGCATCGCCAACAGTGCCCGCGCTTCGGACATGGCCCCCTCGGGCGGTGGCGTCAGAAATGCCAGATCGCCCGATTCGGCCCCCCACAATGCAAGCTCCAGCGCCAGCCCGGTCAGATCTGCCGCCTCGATTTCGGCGGGTGGGTAGGCGGCCATGGCCCCATCCTCGCCTTTCGACCACAGCCGATAGCACAGGCCTTCGGCGACACGACCGGCTCGGCCCGCGCGCTGAATGGCCTCGGCACGCGTGACCCGTTCGGTCACCAGCCGGGACATGCCCGATCCGGCATCGAACCGCGCCCGTCGCGCCTGTCCCATGTCGACCACCACCCGTATGTCGGGGATGGTCAGAGAGGTTTCGGCAATCGAGGTTGCCAGCACCACCTTGCGCCCCTGATCAACTGGCGCAATTGCGGCGCGCTGGGCGGCAAAGGGCATAGCCCCGAACAAGGGCCGTACCACGCAGTCGCCGGGCAACCGCCCCGACAAGGCCGACTCGGCACGCCGGATTTCACCCTCGCCCGGCAGAAACACCAGCATCCCGCCGCCTGCCGCGCGGCTGTCACGCTCGGCCCGCACGACCAGATCGACCAGCGCATCCAGCCGTCGTGCCTGCGCGCTCAAAGGTCGGTCCAGCCAGCGTGTTTCAACCGGGTAGCTGCGCCCTTCTGACGTTACCAGGGGGGCATCCACCAGTTGCCCCACCGGTTCTGCATCCAGTGTCGCCGACATCGCCAGCAAGATCAGGTCGTCCCGCAACGCACCCGTGACCTCAAGACACAGGGCCAGACCCAGATCGGCATTCAAGGACCGTTCGTGAAATTCATCGAAAATCACCGCGCCAATACCCGGCAGGTCGGGTTCGGACTGCAGCATCCGGGTCAGAATACCTTCGGTCACAACCTCGATCCGGGTCGTTTTCGAGACTTTGGCATCGCCGCGCACACGATAGCCCACGGTCTGGCCTGCGCGCTCTCCTAGGGTTTCGGCCATGCGCTCGGCCGCAGCTCTGGCCGCCAGCCGCCGGGGTTCAAGCATGACTATCCGGCCTTTGCACAGGCCGGCCTCGAGCATCGCCAGAGGCACCCGGGTGGTTTTGCCTGCGCCGGGCGGGGCCTGCAAAACGGCACGGCCCCGCGCCTTCAGCGCTGAGATCAGATCGGGCAGGGCATCATCTATCGGCAGTCGGGTCATGCCGCCTTATCCCCAATGGCACCGCCAAGGTCCAGAACGCGTGCGCCGAAACCTTGCAGCAGACACTGGACAAACCCGGCCCCACTCCGTCATCTAGGGAAAATTTCGACGAGGGACCCATCCATGAACACACCCGAGCTTGGGGGCAGAATTATGCAGGGCGACCGCCGCGCGCTGGCACGCGCCATCACGCTCGTAGAAAGCCGCCGCGCCGATCACCGGGTGCAGGCCGCCGAATTGCTGTCCCATCTGGCAACAGCGGATCGGCAATCGCTGCGCATCGGCCTTTCGGGGACGCCGGGTGTCGGCAAATCCACCTTCATCGAGAGCTTTGGCATGATGCTGACGGGGCAGGGGCTGCGCGTCGCGGTTCTGGCGGTCGACCCCAGTTCGGCCCGCTCGGGCGGCTCGATTCTGGGCGACAAGACCCGGATGGAACGGCTGAGCCGCGAGAGAAACGCCTTTATCCGCCCGTCCCCCAGCCAAAGCCACCTGGGGGGTGTTGCCCGCCGCACGCGCGAGGCGATTGCCCTGTGCGAAGCGGCCGGCTTTGACGTGGTGCTGATCGAAACCGTGGGCGTCGGCCAGTCCGAAACCGTGGTGTCGGAAATGTCCGATCTGTTCCTGTTGCTGCTTGCGCCCGCGGGCGGCGACGAATTGCAGGGCGTCAAGCGCGGCATCATGGAAATGGCCGACATGATTCTGGTCAACAAGGCAGACGGCGACCTGAAGGCCACCGCCACCCGCACCTGCGCCGATTATGCCGGTGCGCTGCGCCTGCTGCGAAAACGTCCGCAGGACCCCGAAGGTTTTCCGAAGGCGATGACCGTCTCGGCGGTCGAGGAACATGGGCTGGAACAGGCCTGGGACGAGATGCAATCCCTCACCCAATGGCGCCGCGACAACGGTCATTGGCACGCGAACCGGGCTGCGCAGGCCCGCTTCTGGTTCGAACAGGAGGTGCGCCATGCCCTTCTGGCGCAGCTCGACGCACCCGAAATCCGCGCCGAGATGGAGCGGCTGAGCGCCGAGGTCGGTTCGGGCGATATCAGCCCCACCGCAGCGGCGGATCGTATGCTCGGCACCCTATCCGGGCAGTAGGTCCGGGCCGGAATTCCGGCAAAGGTGGTGCGATTCCATCTGATGTTGTATTATATATGAATACTTAACGGGATCCGGGCGCTCTGGCGCTCGTCCCTCAAGGCGGCACATGTTGACGCCGCAGGGCAGGAGCCAGACTGAACAGATCAACGGGAACTGTCGATCATGCCCAATATCAATGGCACCAACGGTGCCGACAACATCGATGTCACCAACAACAACGGCACCCTGAACGGTACGCCGCAGGGGTCGCCGATCGACAATATCCGTGGGCGGCAGGGCAATGACGTCATCAACGTCTCGAACAGCACGGTCTTGGGCGATGTGCGCGGCAATGCCGGAAGCGATGACATCACCATCACGGGCAGCACCATCGGCGGCACGCTGGCGGCCGGCAGCGCAGGCGACACGGTCACCGTCCGGGGATCGGACGTTTCCAACATCCGCCTGGGTGGCGGCAATGATACGCTCGATTTCCAAAGCACCAATGTGTCCGGCGATATACGCGGTGGCGGTGGAACCGATACGCTGAACCTGCCTGCGGGCACGGTCATCACCGACAACACATTTGGCACCATCACGGTTGTGGCCGGGACAGGTTATTCGTTGTCCAGTGGCACGTTCACCCTGCCATCGGGCAGCACCGTGACCTACTCCACCTTCGAAAACGGAGCCGGTGTTCCCTGCTTTACCCGCGACACGGAAATTCAGACCGAACACGGACCCGTGCCCATCCAGAACCTGCGCACGGGCGACAGACTTCCCACCGGCGGCCACGGGCTGCAGCCCATTCGCTGGATCGGTCGCCGCCGCATGGGCGCAAAGGTTCTTGCCGCCAACCCCAAACTCCGGCCCGTCCGGATCCATGCCGGAGCCCTGGGCGGCGGGTTGCCGCAGCAGGATCTGTTGGTCTCCCGGCAGCACCGCATGGTAGTGCGGTCGAAAATCGCCATGCGCATGTTCGGCGCGCCCGAGGTGCTGATCCCCGCGATCAAGCTGACGCAACTGCCGGGTATCCATGTCGATGACACGCTGGCTGAGGTAGAGTATTTTCACCTGCTCTTCGACCGGCACGAGATCATCTTTGCCGAAGACGCCCCCACCGAAAGCCTTTTCACCGGACCCGAAGCGCTCAAGACCCTTAGCGATGCGGCGCGCGAGGAGATTTTCGCCATTTTCCCGGAACTGGCGGACGTGACACATGAGTCGGATCCCGCCCGTTTCATTCCGCGCGGACCGCAACAGGCACGGCTGGTCGCGCGCCACTTGCGCAACAACAAGCCCCTGCTTCTGAACTCGTGATCCGGGCAGCAAGGATTGCGATTATTGCCCGAAACGGATAGCCCGATCTGACATCGCGGATTACCTCCGAAGGTGTCGGAAAGAATTCGCAGCATCCGTCTTGACCCTTCCGCCGATTCCCACTACACGCATCCAACCAGTTTTCGGGCGCGACTTCGGGTTGCGCCCCTTGTGATTTGGCCGCAGGCAGTAGCCCGGCCTCCAGAAACAAAGGAAGAAACCATGTCGCGCCGTTGCGAACTGACCGGAAAAGGCCCGATGACTGGCAACAATGTCAGCCACGCCAATAACAAAACCAAGCGTCGCTTTCTGCCGAACCTGAACGACGTTACTCTGCAGTCCGAAACACTGGGCCGTGGCGTCAAGCTGCGCATTTCGGCTGCCGCTCTGCGTTCGGTTGACCACCGCGGTGGTCTGGACGCGTTCCTGGCCAAAGCCAAAGACGATGAGCTGTCGGCAAACGCGCTGAAAGTGAAAAAGGAAATCGCCAAGGCACAAGCCTCGGCCTGATCTTTTTCACAGCAAGAGTTTTGGCCCTGCACCCGCCCGGTGCGGGGCCTTTTTCTTGGCCTGATTGCAAACTGTTCCTCAAAGAGAAATAGTTTTATTCTCTTTCGTGAAATTGTTCACAGACGTCCATCGGTGGCAGGTCTATTGTCTGACTCGCAATTCCGGTGGAGATTGTGGATATGTCGTTAAAATCGTTTTACTTTTTCTCTCTGTTGGCTACCGTTTGTGCCAGAACCTTTGCGGCCTGCACGCGGATGCAGAGACGGGTGAACCATCTTCACACCAGCCTGACCAAAAGCCAGGTCCGTCGTAACGGCGTGGATACCTGACGCGGAGAAAAGGACGCAGGCGAATGCCCTTGTGACGCGCGCGAAAGCGGGCGTATATCGCGGATAAGATGAGATCCGTATTCAAGCAAAATCTGGCTCTGGCCATTTCCCTGCTCGTCATTCTGACCGGGCAGGGGGTGGCTGTATCGCGGGGGATGGACCGCGCCGTTGGTCAGATGGTGCTGTGCACCGGAACCGGCCCCGTTGTCGTCTACATGGACGAAGACGGCCAGCCCACCAAAGCCCCGCATTACTGCCCTGACTACGCCCTGAGCCTTCTGGGGGCGTTGGCGGCGGAGCAACCCGAGTTGCCTGCTGCTCCGCGTCTTTCGCAACCGGCCCCATTGCCGTTGGCCGAAAACCTCGTCGCCCGGACGCTGCCGCGCAAACCGGCCCGCGCGCCTCCTTTTCTGATCTGATTCCAAACCAGTTTTCAGATCCAATCAAAGGAGAGGCACAATGTCCTTCAAATCCACCCTGTTCGCCACCATCGCCACCGCAGCCATGGCCACTACCGCATTTGCTCAGGATCTGATCCTGGTCGAAGATGCCTATGCCAGATCCTCGGGCAAATCGGCCAAGGCCGGCGCAGCTTTCATGATGATCCGGAATGACAGCGGTCAGGATGACCGTCTGGTCGGTGTGACGTCGGATGTGGCGGCACGGGTCGAGCTTCATACCCACAAGGTAGACGAAAACGGCGTCGCCAAGATGATGCATGTCGAGGAAGGCTTTGCCATCCCCGCGGGCGAGGTCCACATGCTGAAACGCGGCGGCGATCACGTGATGTTCATGGGTCTGAAGCAGCCGTTCGAGCAGGGTGCAACCGTTCCTGTCACCCTGATCTTCGAGCAGGCCGGTGAAGTCACGGTCGAGGTCCCGGTCGATCTCGAGCGTCAGGACCAGGGCGGCCACGGCTCGCATTCCAACTGAACCAACGCCTGTCTTCAGGCCGCTCTGCGGCCGTCATCCATGCGTCAGGCCGGGTTTAGCCCGGCCTGTTGCCCTTTGACGGTCCGGGTATGTTTGTTATCTGTTGACGACACGCATGGCGATCCGGTCATGGGCGCGTTTGAACCGGGCCGTCAGCCAGAACATTACGGCGGCAAATGCTAGCGCAGAAAACGCAATAGCCCATCCCAGCGCAACCAACCCGCTGCCGGGCCAGAACATCAGAACCAAACCGATCAGAATGGCGATGATTCCGGAATTGCGTAGGGTCGGCCCTGCCGGGTCCATCTCGTGCATCTGCCGCCACGTCATGACGGATCCGATCCCGACAATCAGCGCCCAGGCCCCAAGCAGGAAGAAGGCAAGCCGGGCGGTTCCTTCGGGCCAGATCAGCAGGATCATTCCAATCAGCACGGCGCCGATGCCGAACCCGCCAATCAACCCGCGCCGCCCGAACCCCAGCAACGTCAGCCCGCCATCGAGAATCAGCAACAGACCGACCAGTTGCAACAGAACCGTAATGCTGCCGGTCGGCCAGAACAGGGCTGCAAGCCCAAGTGCGGCGGCCATCAGCCCACGCAGCAGAAATGTCCACCAAAGATTTGCCAGCTTGTCACCAAGCGCGTCCCGACCTGCAAATGTGCCGTCTTCCAGAACTTCACCGCTCCGGGTCTGATGTTCCTCCATCGGGGTCTCCTGTTTTCGGGTCTCATCCAATACGCGTGAACCCGATTGTAACGGATGGCATCAGGTCCGATCCAGCAGCCGATCCACCCACCCGGGCACGATCTGTGTGGCCGGGCCAAATACCGTCTCATCAAAATGGGACGCTCCGGAGGACGGTTCAAGGTTCAGCTCGATCGTCTGCGCCCCGGCGGCCTGCGCCTCGTGCACAAAAGCCGCCGCAGGATAGACCTGACCCGATGTGCCGATGGCGGCAAAGATCGCGGCGTCGGCCAGATGATCATAGATGTCGTCCATGAAATAGGGCATCTCGCCAAACCAGACGACATCGGGGCGTCCAGTTGGGTGGTCGCAGGCGGGACAACGCTCGCCCACTACCATTTCCGTCGGGGCCTGCCACCGATGATTGCAGGCCGAGCACAATGCGCCGGCCAGAGTGCCATGCATATGGATGACCCCTTTGGCCCCGCCCGCCTCATGTAAGCCGTCAACATTCTGGGTCACGATGACCACGTCTCCGCGCCAATCCCTCTGCAGCCGCGCCAAGGCTTCATGCGCCGCGTTCGGCTGCACCTGCGCGGCCTGTTTTCTGCGGGCATTGTAGAACCCGTGGACCAGCGCCGGATCGCGGGCAAAACCTTCGGGCGTGGCCACATCTTCGATGCGGTGCTGCGCCCATAATCCGCCTTCATCGCGAAACGTGCTCAACCCGCTTTCGGCTGAAATTCCAGCTCCGGTCAGAATGACGATCTTTCCCATGTCTCCTCCGCGCGCTAAACCTTGGCTCATGACCCACCGTATCCTGTTTGTCTGTCTCGGCAATATCTGCCGCTCACCCGCGGCCGAGGGCGTGTTCCGCGCCCGTGCCCCGCAGCACGAAACCGACAGCGCCGGCACCATGGGCTGGCACACCGGCAATCCGCCCTATGGCCCGATGCAGACCGCCGCTAACGCCCGGGGCATCGACCTGAGCGACCTGCGCGCGCGGCAGTTCCTGGCGGCCGATTTCAACCGGTTCGACCTGATCATCGGGATGGACGCCAGCAACATCGCAGACATCGAGGCCTTGCGCCCACCGGGCAACCAAACCTCTGTCCGCCTGCTGACAGACTTCGCGCCCCAGATCGGGACCGACCATGTGCCCGATCCGTACTATACCCGTGATTTTGACGGTGCGCTTGACCTGATCGAAGCGGCGGTCGAAGGGCTTGACGCCCACCTGAGGGCTTAGCCGATCACCTTCAGCCGGTCGCTGAGCCACGGCACCTGCTCGATCGCGGGGTCAAGGATATGGCTCCGCATCAGCCTTTGAATCATGCCCGCAATCTCGCGCGGAACCTCGTCGGGCCAGTCCGTGCGGGTGAACAGTGAGATGGTGCGCGAAAACTCTCCGAACGGGGCCGGGTAGACTTCAAGCCCGTCATGAAACCGCGCCGCCCGCATATAGCCCAGCGGTGTGGTGATCGCCCAGCCCAAGCCCCGCGCCACCATCGCCATCAGCGCCAGATGCGAGCCGATCTCGAACCGTTCCTCGAACTCGATCTGCTGCCGCGCCAGCTGGCTCTCGATCTGGCGGCTGATCAGCTGCTCGCGGGCATACCGCAGGAACGGCAAGTCCCGCAGCGCGGCCTCCACACCTCCGGCGCCTTTTGGGGCCACCAGTATGAACGGATCGCGGACCAGAGGGTACTCAACCACCCCCTCCAGCACCTCGCCGCTATGGGCCGAGACCGCCAGATGCAACCGCTGTTCCTCAAGCGCCTGAAACAGGTCAAGGCTGGACAGCGTGATCAGTTTGAATTTCGAGCGGGTCAGACTGTCGGCTAGCAACGTTGCCAGCCGTGGGGTCAACTCGTTGTCGAAATCGTCGATCAGACCGATGGACAGCGTGGCCAGATGCCCCAGGTCCATCACGGAAAGCTCGCTCTGCGCCATCTGCAATTCGGCCAGCACGGCCCTGGTCCGGGCCAGAAAGCTGCGCCCGGCCTGCGTCAGCCGCATCGGTCGCCGCCCGTGATCCACAAGCTCGGCCCCCAGCGCGTTTTCCAGATTGCGCAACTGCTGGCTGACCGACGGCTGGCTTAGCCCGGTGATCTCGGCCGCCTGCGCCACCGATCCCGTCCGCGCCAGCGCCTCGAACACTTCGAGGCCGCGCAAGCTCAGCCCTTTCATAACCATGCAAAATCCTCTCGCTGCGCCTTTTCTGAGGGGCAGCGGGCGTCAGGTCAAGGATTGCGTCCGGCTTAGCTGCAGATCGCCTGCGCCATCTGGCCGAAGTTCTGATACCGATCCCACAGCGCGTCATCGCGCGCGGTTTTCGACATCTTCAACTCCTGCGCCTTGTGGGGGTCGGTAAACCACTTGGCGACGGTCTTCTGGTCGCTGCGCGTCAATGCCTGATTGGCCACATGCTGAATGCAGCTGCACCGATCCCGCGTCGCCGCCGCCCGGTCGGACGCCAGACATGCCTGTTTGATCTTGGCCGCATACGAAGGGGCCGGAGCCACCGCCGTCAGCGACGCCGCACAGAATGCGATTAAGAGGAACTGTTTCATACTCGAGCCTCGTTTTTATTGCCTGCCCGGAGAGATCTGACGCCCCTCTCGGTCTGCGGCGGAGTATGAATTAATCGGGGGTTCGGATCAATCATGCGTTGCGAAAAAGTGATTGCCGGGGTCAACCCCGCCACACCCGTAGGCCGGGCTTCAGCCCGGCACCGGTCAAGGCAGGAACGCCAACCACTCTTGAACAGCTTCAATTGACCCTTCGATTGTCTGGAATACTCGGCAGTATGCACTGGCCCCGGCGACCGGAATGTTCCATCGGATAACCCCTTCTTCGGCAGGATCAGTTCTGCGCGCACCAGACCTGCAGGTCTTCCAATCCAACCTTCAGCATCGTCCCTCAGGCAAGACACGATTGCCGACGCAGGTGACGGCAGTTTCACTGCAACCCACCGCAGAGCACAGTATTGTCGGCATTCGTTTGCCAAGCTCCAATTCTTTCTTGGCTCAGGTTCCGATTGCAGTCGTTCTCCACCTTGACCGCCTTAAAAAACCCGCTAATACGCGGAACATGACAGACCTCGCTCATATCCGCAATTTCTCCATCGTCGCGCATATCGACCATGGCAAATCCACCCTTGCCGACCGGCTCATCCAGGAGACCGGAACGGTGCAGGATCGCGACATGAAGGAACAGTTGCTCGACAGCATGGATATCGAGCGCGAGCGGGGCATCACCATCAAGGCCAACACGGTCCGCATCGACTATACCGCCGACAACGGCGAGCAATACGTCTTGAACCTGATCGACACCCCCGGCCACGTCGACTTCGCCTATGAGGTCTCGCGGTCCATGCGCGCGGTCGAAGGCTCGCTGCTGGTCGTGGACTCGACCCAAGGGGTCGAGGCGCAGACGCTTGCGAACGTGTATCAGGCCATCGACGCCGATCATGAGATCGTTCCGGTACTGAACAAGATCGATCTGCCCGCGTCCGACTGTGACCGCGTGGCCGAGCAGATCGAGGACGTGATCGGCATCGACGCGACCGACGCCATTCAGGTTTCGGCAAAAACCGGGCAGGGCATCCACGAGACGCTGGAAGCCATCGTGCGTCAACTGCCCGCGCCGAAGGGCACTCTGGACGCGCCGCTCAAGGCGATGCTGGTCGATTCGTGGTACGACGCCTATCTGGGTGTGATCGTTCTGGTCCGCATCATGGACGGCACGCTGAAAAAGGGCATGCGGGTCAAGTTCATGTCGAACGGCACCCTGCACCATGTCGACCGCGTCGGTGTGTTCCGGCCCGAAATGCAGATGATCGACAGCCTTGGCCCCGGCGAGATCGGCTTTCTCACCGCCTCCATCAAGCAGGTCCGCGACACCCGCGTCGGTGACACCATCACCAATGACCGCAACGGCACCGAGGTCGCCCTGCCGGGCTTCAAACCCGCGCAGCCGGTGGTCTTCTGCGGCCTCTTTCCCGTGGACTCGGCCGAATTCGAGGACCTGCGCGACGCGATCGACAAACTGGCCCTGAACGATGCCAGTTTCAGCTTTGAAATGGAAACCTCGGCCGCGCTGGGCTTTGGCTTCCGCTGCGGCTTCCTGGGCCTCTTGCACCTCGAGGTCATCCGCGACCGCATCGAACGCGAATATGATATCGACCTCATCACCACGGCGCCGTCGGTGATCTACCACGTCTTCATGAAAGACGGTGAGATGATCGAGCTGCACAACCCCGCCGACATGCCGGACCTGTCCAAGGTCGACCACCTGGAAGAACCGCGCATCAAGGCGACCATTCTGGTGCCCGACGAATACCTCGGCGACGTGCTGAAACTCTGTCAGGACCGCCGCGGCATCCAGATGGACCTGACCTATGCGGGCAGCCGCGCCATGGTCGTCTATGACCTGCCGCTGAACGAGGTCGTCTTCGACTTCTACGACCGTCTGAAATCGGTGACCAAGGGCTATGCCAGCTTCGACTACCAGATGACCGGCTATCGTGAGGATGCACTGGTCAAGATGTCGATCCTTGTGAACGACGAACCGGTCGATGCGCTGTCGACCATGGTTCACCGCGACCGGGCCGAGATGCGGGGCCGGGCGATGTGCGAAAAGCTGAAAGACCTGATCCCGCGCCACATGTTCAAAATCCCGATCCAGGCCGCCATCGGAGGCAAGGTCATCGCGCGCGAGACCCTCTCAGCGCTGCGAAAGGACGTGACTGCGAAATGCTACGGCGGCGACGCCACGCGGAAGCGGAAGCTGCTGGACAAGCAGAAGGCAGGTAAAAAGAAGATGCGCCAGTTCGGGAAAGTGGATATCCCGCAGGAGGCGTTTATTTCAGCGTTGAAGATGGACAGCTAAGGCTGTCCAATTTTTGAGTATTTTTGAGCGACGGGCACTCTATGTATTAGATGTAAGAGTGCCTGACCCAAGTCGCAATCGCCGTCCGGAATCTTGGTCTATTGCTTCTACGGAAACATCCATGCTTTGGTAAGATTTTGGCACGCCCAGCACCTTAATATGAGATCTTAAAATGTTCTCTGGTAAGGTGCTATATTTACGGTAACGCACCAAGTGGTTTTTCGACGGGTCTAGGTCATCAGTAGCCATGATAATGTCACTGTGATTTTCACCAATTGTTTGCTTTAAATAGGCTGAAGGAAGGTTCGAGGCAAAGGCAAAATAGACTTCTGGAGAAATTTTTATCTTCAATTCACACTCTGAGATAGGAACAGCACTTCCGTCCTCTCCGTCCATCCAGAGTGGTTGGTTTAAAGTCCTGTGGGTAATGGATTTTGACAGAGTATTGTATTTAAAAAGATCACTTGTCGAAAAGTTTGATAGCAGTCCTTTTAAGTCCATCCCGCAGATAAATCGGTCCAGAGTAAGCCGTATCTTCGTGCCTTCTGAGTTCTTGGCAAGGGTTACCTCAAGTGAGATGTTTTCAACGGTGATGAATTTTATAACGATTGGTAGGCTAGAAAGAGGATTGTCGAGCTGCTTGGATAGATGGTCAGCTTTGCATAGGGATATACCAAGGCGATGAGCTTTTTGAACAGCGTTTTTACTGAATCCGATACGTGAAACGATTATGCCTTTATTTGCTCGTACATCCTGAATAATTGAGTGAAACGCATCGACTTTTGGTAAGTCTACTTTGCGTAGATAATCTTTGCACTCAATAATAGTTTTAATCTCATGTCCGGCAATATTTGACGTAATCAAAACATCAATTTGTCGCTCTCCCTCGGGAGATTCCAACATAACATCCCTTTCAACAATTGAATCGCCCTGCTGGCTAGAGATGATCCGATAAAGTTTTTCTACTTCTTCTTCAAATTTCCTTCCATCATTACGCTTATTTTTCAAAATATTCTCCTGGGTGTTGTGCGGAAGGGTGATTACAACGAGGAAACGCGCGCAAAATTTGTGTTTCCTAGGCACTGTAAAGCTCGAACAAATACTCTTTGCAAGACCCAATTGCTGACAAAACTGATTACTATATACTAGTTTCTTTTTAGAGGAGTCGGTTGCGAGGTTTCGATCTAAGGCATCACCTTGCGGCATGCTTTTTTCTCGCACGATGCCGAGGCGTGTTTGTTCCTGCAGTTATGCGGATCGATTGTTGCAGACGCGTTTGCGATCTAGGGCTTCGCCCGTTTGAACGAAACCATCCACTGGATGGTTTCTGGGAATCTTTCTCACTCCACTGGAACGTTTCCGAGACGTGCTTCATCGCCTCGGGTCGGCGTGGTCGCTTAGTCAATTGATTGATCGCGCTAGAGGCACGGCCTCAAACCACGTAAGCGGGGGGCGCAGGTCACGACGCCCCCAACTGTTCTATCACTTGGATTTCAGCGTCTCGTCGATCGAGAACAGCACCAGCGCAAGTTCGGTGCCGATGCGCAGGCCGATGATCGAGAAGAGGCCGCCCAGCAACGTCGCCAGCGAGATGCCAAGTTTGGTCCCGAAGGGCGCCCAGGACGCAAAGGTCGAGATGATCGAGATCAGCGTGGCCAGCACAATGAAGATCGCGCCGATGATAAACAGTATTCTTGCAACTTTCGGAAAGTAGAATTTGTCAAACGAAAGAAATTGACTCATTTGCGTCATGGTTTAGTCCTGTTAAGCTTCTGTTTTTACTGGAAATCATCCGAAATTGAATCCGTCAACGGGTGACGCAACGTAAAGTTGTGCAGTTCGGTCATCGCCTCAGATTTTCTGACCTGTTCACTGTGACCAATCTCACAGCCCCAGCCTTTTGGACGTGCTATTGTCGCTTCAACGGAAACACTCCTCAGGAGTCTCCAATGTCCACGTCCCTGATCCCAATCATCGCCCTCGGGTCGGCGGGTCTCTATTCCGTCGCCATGATCTCGATGAAGTTCTGGTGGAAGATCCCCGGTGTCGGCCTTGGCCTGCTGATCGTCGCCACCCTGCTGGCCGCAGCCACGCTGGAGCTTGCCGCTTTGCGGGATGAACGGCTGGGCATCATTTATACCGGCATTCTGGGGGCCGAGGTCGTTCTGATCGCCATCGCCTCATACTTTCTGTTCGGCGAGAATTTTTCGCATCGCGAAGTGATTGGCATCGCGCTGGTCATCGTCGGCACCGCGTTGGCCTGGGCCTGATCCCGGTATCTTATCGTCCTCTGAACCAATCATGAAGTTTCCCTTAGGTAAGTTGTAACCCGCTTTCTCCCTTCCAATCTGTTCAGCAGACAAAAGGAGAGAGCCCATGACCAGATACATGACAGCCGGGGCAGCCGCTCTGGCCACGACCCTCGCCCTTGGAACCGCCGCGCTGGCAGATGCCACACCGGATCTGCGCGGCACCTGGGCCGGCAGCTACACCACGGTTTCACCCTCGCGCACCGCCACCGGTGACGTGCCGCGCTTTAACAATGCCGAATGGGTGCTGCATATCGAAAAGCAGCAGGACAACGTGTTCTGGGGACCCAGCAAATGGCGGCGTGCGGCCAGCGAGGACTGGACTGTCTATGACGCCACCGGCTCGGTCAGTCTGGACGGGTCGGGCAAGATCGGCATCGTCGAAAGCTCGGCCGATCCGACGATTGGCGTGAATGCCCTGATCGATGCCCGCTATGAGGATGGTAAGATCTATGCGGATTTCCGTAGCCTGCGGAACGGAACGACCTACAGCACTGTTCTGGAACGTCAGGTGAACTGAAGTGTTTCCGGCCCGGTCGGGCTGTAGGGGGTACTGGCTGTCGTTGGCAGCGCGTAATAGGTAATCCCGCCCGGGCCGGAACGCTTCTCAAAATTGGAACCAGCGTCTCCGCCAGGAGGGGACGGGCCGGGCGGCAAGCTCGCCGCCCGCGACAGGGTCCAGACCGCCCGGCGCAAGAATGCGGCGTTCCTCGGCGCGGGTCATCTGGATTTCGCGAACCTTCAGCGCGGCCCCGCGCGCGGTGACATAGGTGCCGTCCGGCCCCGGTTCCATCCCCGGAATGTTCCGTCCCAGCGACCACATTCCGCGGATGCCGTTCAGGGGATGTTTCCACCCGATCTCGTCATCGTCCTGCAGGTGCCAGATTCGGTTCACCTCGGCGACCGAGATCAGCACCGCCGGCAGTTTGCCGTGGCGGGTCAGGATGATCACCTCGCGGGGATCCTGAGCGCGGGTGACCAGATCGCCCAGATGGGCGCGGGTCGTGGGAAATTGTGCAGCGCATCGGCGAATCTCCGTATGTACGATTCGAAAGATCGCGGGTCCGATGGATGTATTAACCCTGCAATTTCGGCCAAAGGCACCGCGCGGGGCCTTCGCACCTGCAGAAATCGCTCAAAATCGGGCCGCTGTTTCATGTCCGGACTTATCCACCCTCAACCCCACGCGGCATCGCGGATTTCAGAGTTGTCCACAACTCTTTCCCGGTGGATACCAACAGGTTATCCCCGTCTAATTTTTATGCTGCAGTGCTATTTTCTTGTCGGTTGAGGGTGTGAATGTAACAGTCTGATCACCGCAGCGGTTCTTAGGAACCCAAGCGGGACGCAAGGGCCAAGGGGGCCGCGGTGATGAAGGCGGATCTTAGGATTTAGTTTTTATCACAATGGCTTACCGGTGGCGGATCGGTTGAGTTGGGCTTTATGTCCGGATCAGATGATCAGCCTCTCAGACGGTTCGTGCGTGCTGCGCCGCGACACTGAGCGTGACGCAGCAGCTTCGGTCCTTTCGGGGGCCGGGCAACTGGATCGTGATGTCTTTCGGGACGGATCGGACCGGCAAGGCGTCAGGGGTGTCCGCAAGGATACATGCAAAGACCGCGTCTGCGCACCTGACGCCTTTTCCTTTTTTCGAACCCCGGGTTCATACAGGCTGCCACTACTCACCTGCCAACGAGAGCGGGGTTCTTTTGCTTGAGCAAAAGAACCCCGCATTTGTGTCAGGATATGCAATTCCGCGTCTGTGCACCTGTGGGTAACATCCTACATGACCTTTTTGAGGTGCGCAACTATATATGGGGTGCGCTGTCGTCGCTTGCGCAATATGCAGAGGCCGCTCGGTAGTTGTTCAATGTGTGGCCAATGAGTTTTTTGGCCTGTCCGTTGTCCGTAGTGGAACAGTTGTCAGGCGTGTTTCCCGGCGCAGAACAGCTCGTAAACCACTTCCAGTATCCGGCGCGGGCGATCATCTGCCAGGCGATAGTAAATGGCTTTACCTTCGCGGCGGGGCGTCACAAGGCCTTCCAGTCGCAGACGGGAAAGTTGTTGCGACACAGCGGCCTGACGCGCAGACAGCAACGTCTCCAGCTCGGTCACAGATTTCTCTCCGGACACCAGATGGCACAGGATCATGAGGCGACCCTCGTGACTGATGGCTTTTAGAAAGTTGGACGCTTCTGTGGCGCTGGTCACCATACGGTCCAGGTCTTCAGAGTTCATGTCCTGTGCGAGCTGAGGCAGTGCCATTGTTCTGATCCTTCTTGGCCCGATAAATGGGCAGGTGTTAACCAATTACAGACGCGCAATATGGACTGTGTAGATACAGTTATTGATCATGCATCACAATATGCATGCATCAAAATACCGTGATGGAAGACACAGGCCACCGAAGCCAAACCGCATTTCGATGATTTTCCGGACACCGATCCGAACCACGGGCGTCCTCAAATGCCACTCGACAATTCCAAAAGCAAGAATACCTGACCGATGTCAGCCGACCCCTTGCGGCCCCTCTGTGCCGATACTAAGACTCGTGTAACTTTTCTTCGGGTAGTGTCCCGATCCATAGCAAAGCAGGCAGGTTCCGAATGTTCGATCCCGTAGACACATATATGAACACTCTTGTCCCGATGGTCGTCGAACAGACCAGCCGGGGTGAGCGCGCATACGACATCTTCTCGCGCCTCCTGAAAGAACGGATCATTTTCATCAACGGTCCGATACACGATGGCATGAGCCACCTGATCGTGGCGCAGCTGCTGCACCTTGAGGCGGAAAACCCGAACAAGGAAATCTCGATCTACATCAACTCGCCCGGCGGCGTCGTCACCAGCGGTTTGTCGATTTACGACACAATGCAGTACATCAAGCCGAAATGTTCGACATTGGTGATCGGTCAGGCGGCCTCGATGGGTTCGGTTCTGCTGGCTGGGGGCGAGAAAGGCATGCGCTTTTCGCTGCCCAACAGCCGGATCATGGTGCACCAGCCCAGTGGTGGCTATCAGGGTCAGGCCAGCGACATCATGATCCATGCGGCCGAGACGCAAAAGCTCAAGGATCGTCTGTATGATATCTACGTGCGTCATACCGGACAGACCAAAAAGGCGGTTGAAAAAGCGCTGGATCGTGACAATTTCATGAGCCCGGAAGAAGCCAAGGACTGGGGCCATATCGACGAGATCGTCGAAAACCGCGCCAAGATGGGCGGAGAAGAGGCCTGAGTTCAAAACCTCGCGCGCACTGCGCGAGGTGCGATTTTGAGATTGTAGCGGCCCCGGCGCTGGCCTAAGCTGTGTCAAAAGGCGGCAAGCGCGGCTCGAGGGGGTCGCTGGGATGGAGCCCGAAAGGTAGAACATGGCGACGAATTCAGGCGGTGACGGCAAGAACACGCTCTACTGCAGTTTCTGCGGCAAGAGCCAGCATGAGGTGCGCAAACTGATTGCCGGCCCGACCGTGTTCATTTGCGACGAATGCGTCGAGCTGTGCATGGATATCATTCGCGAGGAAACCAAGGCCAGCGGCCTGAAATCTTCGGATGGCGTGCCGACGCCCAAGGATATCTGTGAGGTGCTGGACGATTATGTCATCGGTCAGGCCACTGCCAAACGGGTTCTGTCGGTTGCCGTGCACAACCACTACAAGCGCCTGAACCATGCCCAGAAGGCGGGCAATGATATCGAGCTGGCGAAATCGAACATCCTGCTGATCGGCCCCACCGGTTGCGGCAAAACCCTGCTGGCGCAAACGCTGGCACGGATTCTGGATGTGCCATTTACCATGGCGGATGCGACGACGCTGACCGAGGCTGGATATGTGGGTGAGGATGTCGAAAACATCATTCTCAAGCTGCTTCAGGCCAGCGAATACAACGTCGAGCGTGCGCAACGCGGCATTGTCTATATCGACGAAGTCGACAAGATCACGCGCAAGTCAGAAAACCCATCGATCACCCGCGATGTTTCGGGCGAGGGCGTCCAGCAAGCGCTGCTGAAACTGATGGAAGGCACCGTGGCCAGTGTTCCGCCGCAAGGTGGCCGCAAGCATCCGCAGCAGGAGTTCCTGCAGGTGGATACCACGAATATCCTGTTCATCTGCGGTGGTGCGTTTGCCGGGCTCGACAAGATCATCGCGCAGCGCGGCAAGGGTTCGGCCATGGGTTTCGGCGCAGACGTCCGCGAGAATGACGAGCGCGGTGTCGGCGAGATTTTCAAGGATCTTGAGCCGGAAGACCTGCTGAAATTCGGCCTGATCCCGGAATTTGTCGGCCGTCTGCCGGTTCTGGCCACGCTGGAAGATCTGGATGAGGACGCGTTGGTTACCATCCTGACCAAGCCCAAGAACGCCTTGGTCAAGCAATATCAGCGTCTGTTCGAGCTGGAAGATGCCGAACTGGCCTTTACCGATGACGCATTGCAGGCAATCGCCAAGAAGGCCATCGAACGCAAGACCGGCGCGCGTGGTTTGCGCTCGATCCTCGAAGACATCCTGCTGGATACCATGTTCGACCTGCCGGGGATGAAAAACGTGACCGAAGTGGTGGTCAATGAAGAGGCCGTGATGTCAGACGCTCAGCCTCTGTTCATCTATGCCGATGCCGGACAGGAATCCGCCTCTGCGGGTTGATCGGACACGGTTCTGAAAAGTCGGTTGGTTTCGCCCTTTCCAGGGGGGCGCTGCCCCCATCGCGGCAGGCCGCGATTCCCCCGGGATATTTTTAGCCAGATGAATAAAGGATCCCTTGTTCATCTGGCCGCAAATATCCCGGAGCGCGAGGCAGAGCCTCGCGAAAGCACCGCGGTGCAAACCCCGGATGAACCTTCTTAAGGAGAGCAGTGTGATCAAGCGTATTTCCTCGGGCGGCGAGTTTGAGGCCAAGGTCGGATATTGCCGCGCGGTTGTGGCCGGTGGGCTTGTTCATGTCGCGGGCACGGTCGGGCAGGGCGATACGGTAGCCGAACAATGCCGGTCCGCGTTGGGTATCATCGAAAAGGCACTGGCCGAGGCCGGAGCGGGTTTCGCCGACGTGGTTCGGGTCACCTATATGCTGCCGGACCGGATGGAATTTGCGCCGTGCTGGCCAATCCTGGCCGAAATATTCGGAGAGCACCCTCCGGCAGCGACGATGATCGAGTGTGGCCTGATCGACCCCAAATACAGGATCGAAATAGAAGTAACCGCGGTTTTGCCGGAATGACGCAGTTGCGTTGCGTGGTACTGGACCTTGCCCGGCCTTTGGTCCATACCTTCCTTGACTTAAATGCCGGAGGCAACCGATGGGAATACTGAACACTCTATTGCGGGCGGTGACCTGGTGGAATGGGGCGACCCTGAACACACGGATTTTCACCTCGCGCAATGGCATCAAGGTTGGCGAAGACAACGAAGGCAATGTTTTTTACCGCAATGCCGATGATAGCAAGCGCTGGGTCATCTTCAATGGCGAGGTCGAGGCCAGCCGGGTCGATCCGGATTGGCACGGTTGGCTGCACCGTACCTGGGATGAGCCGCCCACCGACAAACCGCTTGCGCACAAGTCCTGGGAAAAACCGCATCAGGAAAACCTGACGGGAACAGCTTTGGCATACATGCCTGCCGGATCGTTGCGCCGGGCCGAACCGGTCGAGCGATCCGACTATGAGGCCTGGAGCCCGGAATAGGCGAGGCGAGCGATGTCTACCCATAACATGACCGAAGTCTTGGTCGGCGGTGTTGTACTGGCATGCGCCGTCGCATTTGGCGTTTATGCCAGCCAATCCACCGGCCTG
The DNA here is from genome assembly GCF_056538465.1 of Ruegeria sp. BG6. Lineage (NCBI taxonomy): Bacteria > Pseudomonadati > Pseudomonadota > Alphaproteobacteria > Rhodobacterales > Roseobacteraceae > Ruegeria > Ruegeria sp. BG6. The sequence continues at coordinate 211,936 of NZ_JBQFTB010000006.1, forward strand.
TCGCAAAACCGCACAGGCTATGAACTGGGCGCATCTTTCCGATCCCTGGAAGGTGTGGGGGTCGGAACAGACGTGCGCTTGGCGGGGGTGAAGATCGGGACTGTAACGGGTGTTGAACTGAACGCCGATACCTATCGTGCCGATACAACCTTCACGATTGCGGATGGTGTCCTGGTGCCGGATGACAGTGCCATCGTGATCTCTTCTGAGGGGTTGCTCGGCGGGAACTTTGTTGAAGTCATGCCCGGCGGTTCGCCCTTCTTTTTTGAACCGGGAGACGTGGTCGAGGATACGCAGGGTGCCGTCAGTCTGATCTCACTGCTGGTCAAGTTTGTGGCCGGAGACGGCAGCGAATGATGCGCGCCGCGCTTTTGGCGCTTATCCTTTTCTCAACCGGCGCAATGGCCCAGCAAAAAGTGGCGTCTGGGCCGGGTGCCATGCTGCGTGGTCTGGACAAGGTCAGTGGCCAGACCGTTGATGTCGAGTTGCAAAGCGGCGAGACGCAGACCATCTTTGGGCTGGATGTCGCTTTGGGCGATTGCAGGTATCCGATTGAAAACCCCACCGGCGATGCGTTTGCCTTCCTGACAATCTGGGAACAGGGCAAGACCGAGCAATTGTTTGACGGCTGGATGATTGCAACCTCGCCCGCGCTGAATGCGCTGGACCATTCCCGTTATGACGTTTGGGTAATCCGCTGTATGAGCCCCTGAGGGGTTTGAGAGATTTCGGCGGAAAAATGAGCGCTGGCATTGACCGCCCTTTCCAGAGCCTGCTGGTAGCGCGCGCGCGGAATCTCAATAGCGCCAAGCGAGGCTAGATGTGCGGTCAGAAACTGCGTGTCGAACAATTGAAATCCGGTCTGACTTAATCGGTCCACCAAATAGGCAAGGGCGATCTTCGACGCATCGGTATGGTACGAAAACATGCTTTCGCCAAAAAACGCGGCACCGAGGGCCACGCCATAGACGCCTCCGACCAATCTGTCTTGGGCGTATACTTCCAGCGAATGGGCATGGCCCGAGCGATGAAGCTGCAGATATAGATCGCGCAGTTCGGCGTTTATCCAGGTGTCCGCGCGGTCTGCGCATCCATCGACAACCCCGGCGAAATCACGATCGATTGAAACAGAATAGTCCGCGTTTCGTATGCGACGGGCCAGGCTTCGGGAAATGTGAAACCCATCCAGCGGAAACACTCCGCGCAGTTTGGGATCAACCCAGAACAGTTCAGCCGCGTCCCGGTGCTCGGCCATCGGAAAGATACCGATGGAATACCCGTGCAGCAGAAGTTCAGGAGACAGGCTCATGATTTTTGGCCGGGCATTGGGTGGGTGTGACCACCCAATGCCGCTGTCTTACTGGGCCATGTTTTGCGCAAGCCAACGCTCCAGCCAGTGAATGTTGTAGTCACCGCTGTGAATGTCGGATTCCTGCAAAAGCGCGTGGAACAGGGGAACCGTGGTGTCGATACCGTCGACGATCAATTCACCCAGCGCGCGTTCCAGCCGCGCCAGCGCTTCGGCCCGGTCACGGCCCTGCACGATCAGCTTGGCAATCAGAGAGTCGTAATAGGGCGGGATCGTATACCCGTCGTAAAGCGCCGAATCCATCCGGACGCCCAGTCCGCCCGGCGCGTGATACGCTGTGATCTTGCCGGGGCAGGGCGAGAAGTTGGGCAGCTTTTCAGCATTGATCCGAACCTCGATGGCGTGGCCGTTGATTTCCAGATCGTCCTGACCGAAGGACATCGGCTCACCTGCGGCGACGCGGATTTGCTCGCGCACCAGATCGACGCCAAAGATACCTTCGGTGACGGGATGTTCTACCTGCAGGCGGGTGTTCATCTCGATGAAATAGAACTCGCCTTTCTCATAGAGAAACTCGATGGTCCCGGCGCCGATGTAGTTAATCTTGGCCACCGCATCTGCGCAGACCTTGCCGATCTTGGCGCGTTCTTCCGGGGTGATGCAGGGGCCGGGGGCCTCTTCAAACACCTTCTGGTGGCGACGCTGCAGCGAACAATCGCGCTCGCCCAGATGTACGGCCTTGCCTTTGCCGTCGCCGAACACCTGAATCTCGATGTGGCGCGGCGTGGTCAGGTATTTCTCGATATAGACCTCGTCGTTGCCAAAGGCGGCCTTGCCCTCGGCGCGCGCGGTCATGAAGGCGCTTTCCATCTCGTCGGCATTCATCGCGACTTTCATGCCGCGCCCGCCGCCACCGGCGGTGGCCTTGATGATGACGGGATAGCCGAATTCCTCGCCGATCTGCTTGGCTGTTGCCAGATCAGGCACTCCGCCATCCGATCCCGGAACGCAGGGCACGCCCAGGGCTTTCATCGTATCCTTGGCGGTGATCTTGTCGCCCATGATGCGGATATGTTCCGCAGTGGGGCCGATGAAGGTAATGCCGTGGTCCTCGACGATCTGCACGAACTCGGCATTCTCGGACAAGAAGCCATAGCCGGGGTGAATGGCCTGCGCGCCGGTGATTTCACAGGCCGATATGATCGCAGGCATCGACAGGTAGCTTTGCGGGCTGGGCGGAGGGCCGATACACACCGATTCGTCCGCCATACGCACATGCATGGCGTCGCTGTCAGCGGTAGAATGCACGGCGACCGTCTTAATCCCCATCTCGCGCGCGGCACGGATCACGCGCAGGGCGATCTCGCCTCGGTTGGCAATCAGGATCTTGTCGAACATGGGCCCGCCTTACTCGATGATGGCCAGAGGGGTGCCGAATTCCACAGCGTCGCCATCGCCGACCAGAATACGTTTGACTGTACCCGACTTGGGGGCGTGGATGTGGTTCATGGTCTTCATCGCCTCGACAATCAGCAACGTGTCGCCTTCGGACACGGATGCCCCGACAGAGATGAAAGAGGGTGCACCGGGTTCGGCCTGCATGTAGACAGTGCCAACCATTGGCGACGTCACGGCGCCGGGGTGGCTGGCGGGATCTTCGGCAGCGGCGGGCGCTTCCGCAGGGGCCGGAGCCGCAGCAGCAACGGGGGCGGCAGCGACCGGTGCAGTGGCCGGAACGGTCATCTGAACCGGGGCAGGCACGGCCTGCGACATGCGGCTGACGCGTACGTTCAGGCTGTCTTCCTCGCCATACTCGCGCTTGACCTGCAATTCGGTCAGGTCATTTTCGCGCAACAGTTCGGCCAATGCCTTGATGAACGCCACATCCGCTTCGTGCTTGGTATCTGTCATGAGTGTCCTCGACGGTTCCCCTTTGGCCCGTCTGTTTCGTGCGGGCTTTGGTCTGATTAGGCAGCGTTATAAGCCATGCGCACGGTCATGAAAAGTGCCGTCTCGCCCTTCTAAATTGGGGTTTTATTCGGAAACGTGAGGGGGTGAGGCGCTTATAATGGCATCCCCGACAATTTGGCGACAAGCTCGGGCAGTTTCCGGGCGCCGAACTTCTCCAGAAGCCGCGCGCGGTAGGCCTCGATGGTGCGATAGCTCAGGCCCAGTTCGCCGCCGATCTCCTTGGCGGATAGCCCCCGGCACGACAGGATGGCCACTTCGCGTTCCCGCGCGGTCAACTCGACCAGTGGCCGTTCTTCGGAGATGTCAGAAAAGCTCCAGATTCCATGTCGAAACGGGTCATCAGGCGTCAGCGAGCGTCCGCGCGCCCGGCACCAGAACAGATCGCCATTGCGCCGACGCATGACGCGTTCATCCGTGTAATACCCGGTATCGCGCATCACCTGCAGACTGCGTGCGCCAATGCGCTCCCAGTCGGCCACGGACGGGTAGAGATGCAGCAGCGGCATGTTGCGATATTCCGCTTCTTCGCCGCCAAAGGTGCGCGCGAATTGCAGATTGCAACGCCGGATGATCCGGTTTTCCAGTTCGACAAGGCCGATCGGCGCGTATTCGAATGCAGGGTCGCTCATTTCTGTATCGTGCCGGGATTTGTGGTGAAAATGAAGTGGAATGAAGAAATAGATCGAACGGGGATGCCTGTTGGTGAATATTAAACGAAACGCAAGGTACGGTATAGCTTGTTAATTGTGTAAAGACCGGTTGAAAATATTGCCCTAAACTTCTTTTATTAATAATTTTATCAGAAAACAAATCTGGGATATACAGTAGCGGCAACCGATGGGAGGGTGCTGCAATTCGGGGTGTATTGACAGGAAGCCGTATCAGGGAACGTCGGCAGATTGCTGGTATGCGCCAGTCCGAACTTGCCCGGCAGGTCGGCATTTCGGCCTCTTACCTGAATCTGATCGAACACAATCGACGCCGGATCGGCGGTAAGCTGTTGGTCGATATAGCGTCAGTTTTGATGGTGGAACCTTCGGTACTGACGCAAGGTATCGAGGCCACGCTGATTTCAGCCCTGCGGGAGGCTGCGGCGGAATCGGTCGGCCATTCCGCCGAAATTGACGGGCTGGAAGAATTTGCCGGTCGCTTTCCTGGGTGGGCGAAGGTGCTGGCACAGATGCATCGGCGGGTCGTGTCGCTTGAACGCACAGTCGAAACACTGTCCGATCGCCTGACGCATGATCCGCACCTGGCCGCATCTATGCACGAGGTTCTGTCAACGGCAGCAGCGATTCGATCCACGGCAGCCATTCTGGTCGACACCCGGGATATCGAGGCCGAGTGGCAGGACCGATTTCATCGAAATCTGCATCAGGATGCAGAGCGTCTGGCCGACAGTTCAAAGGCGTTGGTGGCCTATCTGGATGACAACGACTCGGCAAACGATCGCCGGGGTGTGCCGCTGGAAGAAGCCGAGGCGTTCTTTTCGGATCATGCGCATCATTTCCCGATGATCGAAGAGAACGGAGCGACCGGCGAAATAGACCTCAACGCGCTTGATTCTGGTGCCGCCAAGGCCGTCACGCGCGATCTTCTGGGGCTTTATGCACGGGACGCAAAGGCCCTGCCGCTTGAGCTACTGAAGGCAGCCCTGGCTGATACGGGAACAGATCCGCTGAAACTGGCGGCCCGGTTTTCGGTCGACCACGCCACGGTATTGCGCAGGCTGGCCTTTTTGCCCAAGGACACGCTGACCCGCCCGACAGGCCTAGTGATCTGCGACGCCTCGGGAAGCATCCTTTTCTTCAAGCCGGTACAAGGGTTTGCCTTGCCGCGATACGGCGAAGCCTGCCCGCTGTGGCCGTTGTATCAGGCGTTGAACCGGCCATTGGTGCCGATCCGCAGGCGTGTTCTGCAACTTGGCAGAACAGCGGCAGAATTCGAGTGTCACGCGGTGGCCTGGCCCCACAGCATATCGGGACACGAGGACGGGCCGGACTACCGGTCTGTCATGCTGGTGCAACCGGTCGAGTTTGTCGGAGACACAAGTAATGCAAGTGTCCGCGCCGGTCCCGGCTGCCGTGTGTGTCCAAACCCGGAGTGCGGATCGCGCCGCGAACCGTCGATTCTGAGTGAAGGTTTTTGACAGTTTCGTAACATAGCGCTTAATCTGAATGTGACAGGTCGCCGGGCGCGTGGCCGGTCTCGGGGAGGAATTGCAAATATGAGCCGTAAGGTTCTGTTGATTGAGGATGAGCCGAACATTGCTGAGGCCATTCGGTTTTTGCTGACGCGTGAAGGCTGGCAGGTCGAAACCCATGCCGAGGGTACGGATGCGGTTGAAGTGATTCAGGGGGCAAACCCTGATCTGGTGATACTGGACGTGATGTTGCCGGGGAAAAACGGCATGGACATCCTGCGGGATTTACGCGAGCTGGACGAGATGAAAGCTCTGCCGGTCCTGATGCTGACTGCGCGGGGCCAGTCCCGTGACCGCGAGATGGCTGAAAATGCCGGGGTCAGCCGGTTCATGACCAAGCCGTTTTCCAATGCCGAAGTTCTGACAGCGGTGCGGGACCTGCACGCACAGGCCACCCGGACATGAGCCAGAGCGAAGACCATCAGCCGTCAGCGGGGCGGTCTTCGCTGTTTCTTGAACGTCAGGGCTATCGTCGGCGCAGGCTGATGGATGCGGCCCGGTTGCTGCCCGTTCTGGGTGGCGCCCTTGTTGCAATCCCGCTGCTATGGCCCTCGGTAGATCGCGCCGGGGCCGGTGTGCCATTGTCCTCGGCCATCTATTACATCTTTGCCTGCTGGGGGCTGCTTATTCTGGCCAGTGTGGGATTTGGATATGCGGCCAGGCGTTTGTCCCGGCGCGACGAAACCGAGGCGGATACGGATCAATGGCAACGCTGAACGTCCTGATCCTGGTCTGCTTGGGCTATGTCGTGTTGCTGTTTGGCGTTGCGTTCGCTGCCGACAGAATGGCGGCAGCGGGCAAGGGCAAATGGCTGCGTTCACCGCTGATATATACGCTGTCCCTGTCGATCTACTGCACCGCTTGGACCTTCTACGGTGCGGTCGGAAACGCAGCCCGTTCGGGGCTGGAATTCGTGACCATATATCTGGGCCCGACACTGGTGATGATCGGTTGGTGGTGGGGCCTGCGCAAATTGGTCCGGGTCGGACGCAGTCAGCGTGTGACTTCGATCGCGGACCTGATCTCCTCCCGCTACGGCAAGTCGAACACGCTGGCCATCTGCGTGACTATTCTGGCGGTACTGGGCGGCACGCCCTACATCGCGTTGCAATTGCAGTCGATAACCCTGTCCTTTTCCATTTTTGCCGAAGCGGACCCCTCGGGCCTCTATCGCGAAGGTTCCAGTGTATTCTGGGTCGCGGCAGGTCTTGCCGTTTTTGCCATCCTGTTCGGCACACGCAACCTGGACGCGAACGAGCGACACCACGGTGTGGTGACGGCCATCGCGTTGGAATCCGTGGTAAAACTGTTCGCTCTGCTTGCCGTCGGTGCGTTTGTGGTCTGGGGCGTTGCGGGGGGGATCTCCCCGATGATGGAGCGTATCGACGCGTCGGATATCGGTCGATGGAACGTGGATGCGGGCCGATGGACCACTTTTGTTTTCCTGTCCGCCGCTGCCTTTGTCTGTCTGCCGCGCATGTTCCAGGTCATGGTGGTGGAAAACGATGACGAAAGTCATCTGCGAACCGCTGCATGGGCATTTCCGCTGTATCTGCTGCTGATGAGTCTGTTTGTCGTTCCGATTGCCGTTGTGGGGCTGGATCTGTTGCCCGAAGGCTCGAACCCGGACCTGTTCGTTCTGACCGTGCCGCTGTCGCAGGGCAATGACTGGCTGGCGATGCTGTCCTTTATCGGCGGGTTCTCCTCAGCCACGTCGATGGTGATCGTGACTGCGATGGCGCTATCGACCATGTTATCGAACCATATCGTCATGCCGATTTGGCTGAGCACCCAGGAAGGTTCCGGTTCGGTTTCGGGTGACGTGCGCAACGTGGTGTTGATGTCCCGCCGGGTGTCCATCGCAGCCCTGATGGCGCTGGGCTACTTTTACTACCGGCTGTCGGGGGGCGGGGCGGCTTTGGCCTCGATCGGTCTGATTGCTTTTGCGGGTGTATCCCAGATTCTGCCGGCAATGGTCGGCGGCCTGTTCTGGCGCGGTGCCACTCGAACCGGAGCACTTGCCGGGCTCAGCGTTGGGTTCGTCCTCTGGATCTATACCCTGCTTCTGCCGGGAATGGGCGGCGCCATAATGCCTGACAGCGTTGTGCAGAACGGGCTGTTCGGTTGGGGCTGGCTGCGGCCACAGGCGCTGTTCGGGATCGAGGGGATCGACCCGATGGTGCATTCCGTCCTGTGGTCCATGTCGCTGAACACCGTTGCCTTCTGTATCGCCTCGCTGCTGAGCTTTCCCAGCCCGCTTGAACGCCTGCAGGGTGCGCAGTTCGTCAATGTCTTTGATCACTCTGTCGCGCCGGGTGGCTGGACAGGTTCAGTTGCTCAAAGCGAAGATCTGATGATCATGACCCAGCGGATTCTGGGTGCGGGTCCCGCGCAGGAGTTCTTTCAGTCCGAGGCCAGACAACAGGGCGGGCGCGCCGATCTGCCTGAACCGACGCCGGGGTTTCTGGAACGGCTGGAACGCGAGTTGAGCGGTTCGGTTGGTGCCGCTACAGCCCATGCCATGATCGGACAGATCGTTGGCGGTGCATCGGTTTCCGTCGAAGATCTGCTGGCGGTCGCGGACGAATCCGCGGAACTGCTGGAATATTCCAGCAAGCTTGAGGAGAAGTCCGCAGAACTCAGCCGCACGGCGCGGAAACTGCGCGAAGCCAACACGAAGCTGACGCAGATTTCCGAGCAAAAGGACACGTTCCTCAGTCAGGTCAGCCACGAATTGCGTACGCCAATGACCTCGATCCGGGCTTTTTCCGAGATCATGCGTGACACGGACGGGCTGAAGCGCGAGGAACAGACCCGATATGCCGCGATCATTCATGACGAGGCGTTGCGTTTGACGCGTTTGCTGGACGATCTGCTGGATCTGAGTGTTCTTGAAAGTGGCAAGGTCAGTCTGAATATGGGGGACGACACGCTGCGCTCGGTCCTGGATCGAGCGGTCGCCAGCGCGCTTGCGGGAACCGAAAAGACTCTGAGTGTGCGGCGGGTGCGTGGCGCTGAACGGATTCCGCTGCACACGGATCTGGACCGCCTCGCCCAGGTGTTCATCAACCTGATTTCGAACGCTCAGAAATACTGCGACGCGACCGATCCGGAACTGACGATTTCGGCTCATGACATTGGCGGTCAGGTGGTGATTGACTTCGTGGACAATGGCACTGGCATCCCCCCCGAAGCGCGTTCGGTTGTGTTCGAGAAATTTGCCCGCGTAGGGGTCGAAAAGGCCCAGGGGGCGGGGTTGGGTCTGGCGATCTGCCGCGAGATCGTGCAGCGGCTGGGCGGCGAGATCAACTATCTCGCGGGGCAGGGCGGGGCGGCGTTCCGGGTCAGCCTGCCGCTGGCCTACCGGCAGGCTGCGCAATAACGGCCGTCTAAAGACATTCGTAACTTTGGTTGGGTTACACCTGAACCTGGAATTCGGAATAAGGTGGCGAACAGGGCGATGACACAACCCGTCAATGCGGCTTTGGCGCGTAAGCTTGCAATCAGGCCGACCGAACCCGACGACACGCCCCGACCGGTGCTGCGGGCCCTCCGACTGGCACTGGCCAGGGCTGCGGGCGAACAATGGAACCTACCACTAACTGTAATCGGCGCAAAACAGACGACCTGCCCGCAGGACGGGTTGGCTGACCTGATAGGGAAAGACTGGCTTTTGCTGTTGTTTCGGGCGGAAAATGGGGTCATGGCTGCCGTTTGTCTGAACCCCGGCGCTGTGTCCGCGATCGTGCAGGCGCAAGCCTTCGGTGAGGTGCTGCCGGGTGAACCTCAGCCGCGCCCTTTCACTGAAACAGATGCGGCCATGGTGGCACCTCTGATCGAAGATACGCTGGCTCGGTCCGTCGATCTGGTCGCCTTGGCGTCCGATCAGGCGAGCCTGTCGGGGTTTGAGTTTGCTTCCCGCCTGCCGGATACACGGGCCTTGTCACTGGCGTTGGTGGAAGACAGATACCGCCTTTTCGACCTGACTGTGGAGCTGGGCGGAGGGGCGCGGCAAGGTCAGATGTGCTTTCTGCAACCCGAGCCAGCACTGGTTGTGGAAACCGGTGACGCGGCCATTCAGAAAACAGGGCCCCGACTGGATCAGGCGATCGGCGTTTTACGGGCTGAACTGAACTCCGTGATCTGCCGGATGTCGCTGCCCCTGACGACATTGTCGGTATTAAAGGTGGGCGATGTTGTTCCCCTGACCGGCGCAAGGCTGGACCGTACCAGGCTCCTGACAATTGACAAAAGCCCCGTCGCTGTCGGTCGTCTGGGTCAATGTGGGGGAATGCGCGCGGTGCGGCTGAATGAGCAAGGAATTACACCCGTTCCCGCCGATGCAGCAGCGTTGCCATTTCTTGAAAGCAAGCCCGACGAAAAACAGTCGATCCCCAAAGATCCAACCGCACAAGTCGATGCGGTTGAGGCCTCCTCGCCAAGAGACACGCGTTTGCTGACATCAGCCGATGCGGAACTGAATTTTGAGGATGCCGATCAAATGGCCGCCGAGATATCCAAGCTTGCTGGATTGACCGGGCCGGAAACCGACCCGGGCCATAATTTCTGATCAGCTTTTTTCCTGGCGGATGTGATCCAATGCCGGACGCAGGTTTTCCAGCATGTAACCTGCATTGGTTGTGGCGGACAGGATGTCATCCGTGCTCATCCGATCGCATTGCCCCAGCGCCCAGACCACCGAGCATCGCGTGCCTGATGCGCAATAAGCCAGAACCGGCCCGCTGCAGCTTTCCGCCAGTTCACGTTGAAGCGCCACGTTCTCGGGGGTCATGGTCTGGTGTGTCAGTTCCAGAACCTCGTATTCCATCCCTGCATCGCGAACTGCCTGTCCGATGGCGTCAGACTGCATGTTCGCCGGAACTTCGATGTTGGGCCTGTTGCAGATGACTTTGACAAATCCTGCCGCAGCGATAGCTGGCACATCCTCGACCGTGATTTGTGGCGAGACGGCATAGCGGGGGGTGATTGGTCGAATCTCCATTCTGATTGCTTAGGCCGGGTTTGCGGTTCTGTCCAGTTGCGAACCAAGGGTTGGAGCCATCAACATACCCGTGATCATTGCCACCATGAACACAACGCCGCCAACCCCGCCGTAGCTGAGCGACGCAATGGCCGGGCCCGGGCACAATCCGGCCAGCCCCCAGCCGGCCCCGAACAGAACCGATCCCACGATCAGACGGCGATCCAGTTCCGATGACGGTGCGGTCGGAAACTGCCCACCCACCAGAGGTGCGCGGTTGGTCGTCAGCTGCCAGGCAACCAACATAGGCAGAATTGCACCTCCCATCACAAAGGCCAGGGTCGGATCCCAATTGCCGAACACGTCCAGCCAGCCTTGCACCTTGGTGGTGTCCGTCATGCCCGAGATCAGAAGACCCGCGCCGAAAAGGGATCCGGCAATCAGAGAAATCAGAACGCGCATCAGATCACCCCCCAGACGTGCCGCAGCAGGGCAATCGTCAGCCCGCCCGCGGCGATGTAGACAATCGTGGCAACGATTCCACGCGCAGAAAATCGCGAGATGCCGCACACACCGTGCCCGGAGGTGCAGCCGTTCGCGATCCGGGTGCCGACGCCAACCAGAAGGCCGGCGGCTATCACAACCGCGATGTTTCCGGTCAGATGGGTTTCAGCTTGCGGATTCATCAAGGGGCGAAGCAATGCCGGTATGGCGACAACACCGGCGATGAACGCCAAACGCTCGGTCATTCTGCCGCTGCGATCCACCAACCCGCCAAGGATACCGCTGGCGCCCATGATGCGGCCGTTTCCCAACAGATAAACCGCTGCGCCAAGCCCGATCAGAAGGCCTCCGGCGAGGCCCCATATCCAGTCTGCATTCATGTTGTTTTGCCTTCTTCTAAGCGCCTGTACGCGTCAAAGCTTGTTGAGGGGCAGCTTCAGAAACACGTCGCCTTTTTCGTCCGCAGGCGGCATCTGCCCGGCCCGCATATTGACCTGTAGCGATGGCAGGATCAGCCGGGGCATCGCCAGTGTCGCATCCCGCGCATCCCGCATTTCCACGAATTCTTCGATGCTGCGTCCCTGTCCGATATGTACGTTCAGCGCCTTTTGCTCGCCCACCGTCGTTTCCCAGGCAAACTCATCGCGTCCGGGTGCCTTGTAGTCGTGCCCGACGAAAATCCGGGTTTCATCCGGCAAAGACAGGATTTTCTGGATCGAGGCATACAGCATTTCCGAGGAGCCGCCTGGAAAATCGCAACGTGCGGTTCCGAAATCGGGCATGAACAGGGTGTCCCCGACAAAAGCTGCGTCACCGATCACATAGGTCATGCAAGCCGGGGTGTGCCCGGGCGTATGCAGAACGTCGCCCCGCATCTGGCCGATGTGAAAGCTGTCATTTTCCGAGAACAGAGCGTCGAACTGACTGCCGTCGCGTTGGAATTCCGTACCTTCATTGAACACCTTGCCGAACGTGTCCTGCACCGTGACGATCTGGGCGCCTATCCCGATCTTTCCGCCCAACTCCTGCTGCAGATAGGGCGCGGCCGACAGGTGATCCGCATGCACATGGCTTTCCAGAATCCATTCGACTTTCAGTCCGCCGGACCGGACGTATTCGATGATCCGGTCCGCCGAACCCGTGCCGGTCCGCCCCGATGCATGGTCAAAATCCAGCACGCTGTCGATAATGGCGCACGCTGTGCCTTCGGGCTCTTGCACGACATAGGATACGGTGAATGTATCCGGATCGAAAAAGGCTTTCACTACTGGTGTCATGCACACCCCCATTAAACGTATCATTTATCATATAGTAAATTCGGAATGTGATGCAATCATCAATTCCTTGTTGATGTCGGTCAAGGCATTCTGACTCGGAACCGCATAAAATTCATGCAGTGCGCGCAAAGTGGCGAAATCTTCCCCGGGAACCGGCGGGAATCCGCAACCTTGGGTGGAAATGTTCCGAAAGTCGCAATACCGTTACTTACTACGCATATCTGCAAGACTGGCACCATTTGGGAGGATGGAAATGTCGAAACAGAATCTCTACTCAGAAGCTGAACAACTGGAGCGTCAATTGCAGGGTGCATGCCTTGAAACACGACTGGCCCTTCAGCCCTCCGTCAGCAAAATGATTGACCGTCTGCATCAGCGGGGGCTGCATGTGCCGTCCCGCCTGAAGCGTCTGGATGCGTCGCTGTGCGAAGACGCTATGGAAGCGCGCTTCGACAACCTGCCAGTCTGAGCTTAGTTGGTCATCCGAACGAGATGCCGAGGATGACCAGCATCAGCCCGATCACCGATAAAAACAATGAGGCGAGGTTCCACGGCAGAACGCTTTGAACAGCCGCGCGCAATTCATCATCCGAAAGGCCGGCCTTGCGCGCCTTCATCACGCGCAGAATGCACCAGACCAGCCCGGCCAGCCCCGCCAGCGAAAGAGCGGCCCCGCTCCATGTGATGAGTTCGAACATGGGTTTCCACATATTGCCTTTTTCTCAAGCTGCGCTTAGCGGATCAGGCCGGATGGCACAAGCCTGGCCCGCTATTGGGTGCTTGCGGCCCGGACGGCACCGATGTATCCGGCATATTGCCCGAAGTCACAGCATCAGACCGCAGCCTCTTGGAGAGACGTAAATGGAAGACATGACCGAAGATCAGGCCACCGCCAACTACCGTGTGACGGCGGGTGAATTGCGCCAGTTCATCGAACGGTTCGAGCGCCTCGATGCCGAGAAAAAAGACATTGCCGAACAGCAAAAAGAGGTGATGGCAGAAGCCAAGGCGCGCGGCTACGACACCAAGGTCATGCGCAAGGTAATCGCGCTGCGCAAACGGGACAAGGACGACATCGCCGAGGAAGAGGCGGTTCTTGAAATGTACAAAGAAGCTTTGGGTATGAGCTAGGCTCAGAACCACGGGGTTCTGTGCTGCCATTCTGCTCGGGTCTTAGGGGGAAGCCTGCGAATTTCGGGCTGTCGCAGCGTTCAGGCGCAGTGTGGGTCTTCAATCCTTGCTAACATAAATCATCAAACCCAATACGAGGTTCACCCGCGGTGGTAGCAACCCATACCGGATGACTGCTACCCTCGGCAGACCATCAGGGTTTCAGAAAGCGAATGTCCGGCATGGATTGAATTCGGGCCAGGTCCTGTTCGTAAAGCTCGGAAAACGCTTCGACTATATCTGCGCTCCAGCCGGGCAATTCCAACTCCTCTTCAACCTCTTCAGGCGATGCGTGTGTTTCAAAGATCCCGGCCAGTTCCTCACGCAGATCATGTTTGTCGGGCTGAGGGTCCTGACGGATCAGCGCCAGAACCTCGCGCTTGCCGGGTTCCGTCAGCAGGGAAGAGAGGAAGGCATATTCATCCTGCATCACCACATCGTCGTCTAGCCCGGCCATCGCGCGCAGCACATCCCCCCAGATCAGAGGCGTATCCTCATTGCACCAAAGCGTTATTCCGACACCGGGTGCGAGATCGCGAATATCTTCTATCGTGCTGAGCCAACTCAGGCAGCTCAGATCGGTGTCCCGGAGGATCTGATCGCGACGGTCTTGCGGAAGTGCCGCCAGGGTTTTCGGAATGAAGCTTGCGGGATTGATCAGCCCGAAAAACAGCTCGACCTGATTATTGGGGAAGGCGTGTTCCAGGATGGCCATGCGTTGCCCGGCCGCAGGATAGAACTGCCCATCCTTTATGGACTCGACCGGCTCACCGATGAAATCCGGGCTGGTGAATATTGTACGCTGAGTGTTTTCGTCATCCGGCAGTATTTCCATAAGCCGGACAAGCTCATCAGTGGAAACCGGATGCGATCCTATCGCGTTGAACACAGGCCGAAAAACCTGTCGATAGCGCCGTGGTCCAACCAGAGACACCCCATGCGCAGACAGGATGTTCAAATTCGCCTGCAATGAGTTCAGCAGCCGACCATCGTCCGCAAAAGCTCCGCCTGCGTGAATGACAACCTGCATCTTTCCGTTTCAGCCCTTGCATCCCCATTGTGCCCCGTCGGGTTACAGCCTGCAGCAACCACAGTCAAATTCACAACGGGGGAACAGAGGTGCAGTTATTAAAACGTTCTGGGATAGATTTCTATGCGGGCGAAAATTGTGGGTTGCAGTCCCTTTCCGGAGAGAGTAATCGGACGCCAGCGCCCCTATAGCTCAGCTGGTAGAGCAACTGATTTGTAATCAGTAGGTCCGCGGTTCGAGTCCGTGTGGGGGCACCACTTTACATGATAAGATGCTGTAATATAATGATTTTCATGGCGGGATCTTGTGTATCCCCTGATTTATCCCCTGTTTTTCTGTTGATGGATATGAGCCCAGATTTTCTCGCCATCGATTCCCTTGATACGCATTCTTCTAATAAGATTGATGATAGTAAATGTTGGTATTTTTTAGAGTTAGGGCTGTGAAAATGTCCCAACTTAAACGGGCAAACCGACCCAGGTTTTATACCTTTTGACGATGCTAGGCTCCGACGGCAGCTCTCATGAACAACGGACGTTTATCGAAATTGGACGACTGACCGCGTTGCGGACAATGCTGCCGTTCTAGGGTTCAAAAACAAACGGAGCTGAAATCTATGGGCAGGCAACTCCACTTGTAAGGATGCAAATAGGAATGCCTAGCAATATTGCGGCAGTAACTTTTGCCGCCTCACCCGCCGATATATCAGCATCTCTTTCTATCAAAGACTTGCAGGGCTCCTCATCGATTGGACTAGCAATCAATTGTTTGAACTTTCCCTGAAATTTGATTGTTGTAAGATAGCTCCTCCCATCTGCCAGAAGTTGATAATCCCCGACAAGAATTGACCCAGCCACTTCCTGAGCAGGGTCCTTGACACATACCATTAATACATCTTCACCAGCGTTCGTTTTCGCGTCAAAAGTGTATAAATCACGTTCAGATGAAGCTGAACATGCCGCCAGCGTTCCACAGAAGATGAAAATGAACGAACTGCGTTGCATCTGACCTTCTACTCCCGGGAACCATCATTATGCCCGGAACCAAGGAGCGCATTGACATATATCAGATATATTAGAGCAGCGGTCGCTCCATTGAACGCGCAAGAACGCGGTTACCCGCATGGTTTTTAGAGCAAGCAGGTCTAAATTTTCTCAATATAGCCAATCTTGCTTCTGACGGGCTTTGATACGGGAAAGCCGTCATTCTTTCGAAAGATCTGTACGGAAATCGTCGACCCACTTCTCTCAAACAAAACCTCGTAAACCTGACCGGCCTCCAGCGTCGCGTTTAAAGTGTTTGTGGTTCCCAGAATGACATACGACGCGGATGCTCCAGGAGTGCCAAGAACGGCATCCAATGCTTCACCTGCCGCGGTCGATTGTCCATGAGCGGTTCGTAGCTGCGCTTCAATTTCACGCCGCCCAGGCTCTACCAAAATGCTGATAGAACCAACACTCCAATCATTGGCGTTAGATATTCCATCGACGGCCGTTATGACCCCTATTCCGGCGGACATCTGCTTGAATAGGCTGCCACCAGGTACGTGCACGCGGGTTTCCAACCGTGCCAGTTCTTCTTCTGGCTTGTCTGGCTCGACATAGTCGGGAGTTTCATAGCCGCAAGCTGAAAGTAGAACAAATGCGACTGCCAATCCGGCGGACAATAGCCGGGCCGAGCTAAATGCAATTTGCATTAAAACTACTAACTTTCGCCTGATTACCATATCCTCTCACAACGGGACTTAACCCAATCAAGAAAGTACCCTGACGTATTACAACTTAGGTCAGGCCACACTACTTTGATCCAAATCATACGCGCCGCAGGCACCGCTTCGATAAATGATTGGTCGGTCAGAGATGTGGATTTACTAAATAGGTCATTCCCGGCTTCCGCTTCGGGCTCGAAGCGGTCCTTCGCCGTTGTCCGCTCGAACGTCCGCTTCTGCGCCAACGGTCAGCCACTTCATCAATGCCAACAAACAGTCGTCAGCCCCCGGAACGACGCTTCAGCCGTCGTCTCAGCGCCAGTTAGCGGTCACTCTAGCGGTCAGAAATGCCCCATTTTGACCCGCTGACGCTCCATTCCGCCCGTCGCTTCACCCTCGAAATGCCCCCGAAACCGCCCCAGTTTCGGGGGCGGAACGAGGACGAAGGACGAGTGAGCACGGGTCATTCTCGACCGCTGAAGAAGTCGTTAAGCCACGCAATTCCGCTTCAACAGTACTGAAGCGCGAAACTGTCCTAGTGCCAATCGGTAATGGAATTGCTCAAATCAGCCGGGAGAAGCGCCGACTGGACTCTGGCCAATCAACACCCATCGCAATGGTCACCAATGCGCCCAGAGCTACAGATCCTAACCAAACAATCGGTGTGACTCCGAAATGCTGAGTCCCTACCGCTGCACTAGGGAACATGGTGAACGCTGTTCCCACCAGAAAACTGCAAAGAGCTGTCCACTGATAAACCTTTAGACCGCCAAACACCTGTGTTTGGGGCTCACCTCGGTAGGCCTCCTCGACGAACCGCGCGAGGCCGTTAAGCATGAGATAGGTTCCTACAATGAATGTGGCCGGTGCATCTATAAGGAGCAATCGCAGGGTCAACAATCCGACCACTAGGTTACTCACCATTGAGAACACAGGCGTCGGGTAGAGAGGCTTTCCACCCAGCCCTGCGATTTGCAGGACGCGCGATCGCTTATGCCGATAATGAATGCCGTTTCCTTCGAATGTCAGAGCCCCGTGGCAGCAGCCCTGGATCAGACAGCGAAAGCGACCGATTGCCTGAACCCAGGGCGCCGCGACGGACAGGGCTGCTGCGATTGGCAGGACATCCTGACTTAATACTAGGCTGGCGAAAGCCAAACCAACTGCGGCCCCCAGAACACCGCCATAGTAGCCGAATGGACGCAGAAGCTTTTGGGAGCCAACAAGTATCTGCCCCCAGATTCCGGCACCCAAAAGTGTTGAAATACCTATGATTGCAATTGTCCAAAACATGCTCGGACCGCTTATGAAGCCAACGATTAGAAAACCAACGGCCGCAGCTAAACCCGCATAAAGACCGTGATTTATGACCCTAGTTTGTCCGAAACGCCACTCCTTCCAAGAGTTTGCCACCAGCTCAGATCCGTGCAGTACGTATTTCCAAATCTCATTCCGCTTAGAAACAACTGCATACACCGCCATGCCTGCAAACAAGTCTAGCAACGCGTGCATACCTGTCGTCCAGCAACTAGCGAAGATAAGAATCCCAACCGTCCAGAATAGGAATCGAGCACTCGGGTAGGCTTGGCCATACAGACGAATTGCCAGCAGTAGCCAAACTATATGAAATGCAGGCAGAGCGGTCACCGGCCGATCGAACTGCTGCTGCCACAACAAAAGCTTGCTGAATGCAGCATCAGCGGAGACTTCGCGGAACTCCGCGATGATTGGTATTGTTAAGTAGAAAGGGATGATGATCGCGGTCGCAATTAGTCCTCCGAGCGCGAAAGCGTGCAAATGATCTCGTTGCTGAGCGACCAGTGGAGCTAGAACAACGAGAGGATAAATTATCATGTAGACTAAAGTCGAAAACCCCCAGACTGGCAGGCCTTCTTCAAAAGGGAGGGTTGAGTGCAGTACCGGTGGTACGACGCCAATGAGCTCAACCGTCTCGTACAAGATTAACCAAGGGCCGAAGACCAGTACAACAACGGAAACGATATCCTGAAGCGTCGGCGTTTCCATATCAGACGGAGGCAGACGTAACCAGGGCGGTGCATACTGCCCGCCGAACCGACGAACCAAGTCCGGCCTTTCATACCCGTACACCAGAGCAGCACATGCTAGGCCAACAACAGGTGAAACAACCCAGAGACCCGCGGGGGAGTTCAGGGCAATTGAAACGCCGAAGCAGCCCAAAACAAAGCCAATGTAGATTGGCTCGCTCATCCATCTATAAATCCCTTGCCTAACAAAACGCGAGGGCGGGTAGGCATTCATCGGCAAGCCACCCCCATGCACCCATAATGCTGTAATCCCAGAGACCATGAACGTTATGCCGAGCCCTAAAAGGACCAGACCCACGCTTGGGGCATCTGGGACATCTGGCAATGAAAGGAATTCGAGGCGAGTAGCCCAGAAAGCTATATAGGCGGGTATGATCACGCAGAACAAAACACCATATAGCAGCTTCCCCCACATCACCCGATCAATCAGGCCAGACAACTGTTTCATGGATTATCCATCCTTTATCATATTGGCCACCACGCGCTTCTAAAGTGCCGCGAGCAAGTCTTTTGTGCTCGTGAACATTGAGCAATGCGACGGGAGCAAGCTTCTTTACGATTGGCACTTTCGAGAGAATCTCTGAACCTAGATGTCCGGCTCGCAGTGTTGTGTCGGATGAAATAGCCACTGAGAAATCGTTGGACACGACCTGATCATGCGCAATGCTTTGAGGCGCTGCACGAACACCATTCCAGAAGAGCAGACGCCTTTGGTGCTCGCCGCTCCACTTCAACCATACAACGGAGTTCTTCTCGGAAACGAACCTGCCCCAGACCAATTCCTTCATGCCAAGTCGCCACGGCGGAATTGTCATGCTCAGGTACTCGCAACAGCCAAGTGCTTGCAGCTCCGAACCGTCCGAGGTTTTCAGTTTTACCCTTGAGCTCGGTTGCAGGCAGCTCCAGCCAACCTGTCCCTCTGCTGTAGAGAGAAGTTGACTCTTTATTGGCGGGGACAAAGGGCGCCACAAGCCGTCGACACCCAATTCGGAATGACGCCAAGTCACTGCCTCTGCACTTGGAACGGGACTGGAGCCACAATTGAGACTTGGACCCGGCCTCAGGCCCCGAAACTCCGATGAGTGAAGGGTGTCACCGTAACACAGAGAAAGCTGCCCAAACTTAAGTACAGCGAAATACCCAATGAAATAGTCTCCGATCTCGGTCACTCCGTCGAGATAGTATTTATTGAGCAAAAAACTTTGCTGTGCATTAGGTTGTTGAGAATGCTCGCCCATCGCCTCGCAGCCGGACAAGCCCACAAAGCCCGACGCGGTCATCCCCACTAGCAGCTGTCGCCGTCGCATCTTCTACCTTCGCGCATTCTCCTTGCGGAGTGGCTCCAAGAACCGACTACTCGCACTGAATTTGTGCTGGTTGTTGACACTATTGATCAGTGACGGGCAGCGCGTTGATGCATATCAAACTTCTAATTTGTCGAGTTGATCATACTTTTTTACATGGACGCAAGCACACTTGGCGAGTAGCGGTTTTGTCCGGATAGTGTTGAAAAACTCCGGTTTTGGCCCACTCGCTTTTTCGCGATTTCCATCGCGTCAGCAATGTTGGCACCACTTGCCCAGAGTAGGCCATGACAGCCTCTCACATAGCGGAACCAATGCTTTGGCCGACCCCCTGGCCCAAAACTTCAACCGCCGCTCAATGTGTAGTTTTTTCACCGGTTTTGGCCAAAACTGGAGTTTTTCAACGATATCAGCCCGAAGCAGACGTTCGGTACAAGATCGGCAAGCCCGCAAATCATAGCTGGTTTGAAGATCACGCGGTATCATCACTTGGTGGCCTCTTCCGGTTGCACCGGGTAGCCAGCAAGGGTCAGGCCTTCCATTATTTTGTCAATAAGCTCTTTGGGCATCCCACGGGCGCGAAACGGTGCACGCGGATCTGACTGGTATTCGGGGAACTGCTGTTTGATATATTCTACGGTCTCTTCAGCCTTCTTTTGCTGCCCGTTTAGGGCATAGCTAGCCGCAAGACTTGCTTTGTTCATGGGCAATCTACCCGCCGCAGCCAACTGTATTTTGATTGCTTCCTCGTAATCACCGCGAGAAATAGCATCCAGATGCGCCGCATAGGTATAGCCCGAATGCAGTTTTGGGTTGAGCGCCCGTGCCCGGTCGATCCATGCCAACCCCGTTTCAAAATCACCTGAATAGGCGAAGAAAATACCCAGATCAGCTAGAATCCAAGAGTCATTCGGGTTCAGTGCCACCGCACGCTCAGCATGTTTACGGTAGACATCCATGCTCTCACCCAGCAACCGGCTCCGTACTGCCAGTGCGTAATATGCATCTGGGTTATCGGGATCTGCTTCGATGGCATGTTGAGCTGCGTCAAAGCTTTTCTGAGCCCAATCGGGATCAAGGTCGTAAGAGTTCTTTTTTGAATCAAGGTAGTTGTACGCGAGGCGCGACCAACCCAACGAATAGCCTGGCTCTTCCCGCACGGTCCGCAGCAGACAATCGCGTGCCTTACGGTGCTCGGGCAGTGCAAAGGTCTGATAAAACCAGTGTGCGGTCATAAAGCACTCATATGCATCGAGGCTTTCGGGCGCCTTTTCGCGGATCGTTTTCAGAACATCGGCCTTGAACAATGGGGCATCGCTCGATCCGATAAGCGAGGCAATCTTGCTGGCGACTTCCACCTGCACGTCCAGAACGCTCGCAAGGCTCAGGTCGCTTACAAAGGGGCCTGGAGCCTGAAGCTGCAGACAAGTTTTTGCATCGGTAAACGTGGTGGTGACGCGAAGCTTGTCGTCAGAACGCTGCACCGTGCCACCCAGTATGTAATCCACAGCCAGCTCATCGCGGATCGCTTGGCAGTCCGCATTTTCGCTGAATGCCTTGCCGGCCCCTGGCGCCAATACGAACAGGTTGGTGAACTTGGCGAGCATCACGTTAATATCGCGGGTCAGGCCATCGCTGAAATAGTCGTCCTGCGGACTGCCGCCGACATTCTCGAAGGGTAGGATCAGCACCTTTGGTCCGGTTGGCAGGGCATAGGCCTCTTCTTTTGGGTAGAACTGGTACGCCAAACCTGCAAGCGCCAGAACAGCTGCAGCAACCACGGCGCCCAATTTTCGACTATCACGCCGCGGTACCGGCTTAACCGCCTTGTCCGCTGGCCAAGTCCAGAGTTCCACGCTTCGAGTGATGTTCTTCAACTCGTGGATGCCAGAATGCCCGAACTCGACATCCAGCTTTCCTATGACCATTTCGGCAACCGGTTTCGATACAACGATCCCGCCGGGGGGCGCCAAGGCCTCTAGCCGCGCAGCAACATTGACCCCATCACCCAGCAAGTTATCACCCCGGACCATTACATCACCAAGATGAATACCAATGCGAAACTGCAGCCGTTTGGGCCCTGGGCTTTCCGCGGCGCGCCGGGCCATATCCCCCTGTGCAGCCAATGCCGCCTGCACCGCTTTGACCGGGCTAGAAAATTCAGCCACCACGCTGTCCCCGGCACTACCGAAGATCCGACCGCCATGGCTTGAAATTTGCGCGTCAATCAGTTCCCGGCAGACCGTCAGTTCGGCCAGAGCCGCTTCCTCGTCCTCGCCCATTAGCCTTGAATATGCGACAGCATCCGCAGCGAGGATTGTGGCCAACCGTCGTTCCATAAGAACCTCTCAGTGACTGAGTTTAGCCTAATGGTGAGATTTTTCTATGCGCGTTAACGAGCGGCTTCGAATGTCGACTCTGTCCGCATAGCGGACATTTGGCGAAGAACGCTCAAGGTCTGCTGTGCGGACTTTGCAGCCATCCGCATTCTTGCTCTAAAGGACCACAATCAGCCCAAAACGGACATTCGCAATTAGACTTTGCAATTCCCGAGAAGCGTAGCAGATCAACCATTTGCTCGCGCCGCGAGTGCTTGCGCAGCATCAGTTCACAGGAGCGGCACGAATGTCGATGCGTTGCTGCTGATGACGTCAGGCCAGTCATTCATAGCCACGAGGAAACCTTGATCACGTACCGCTCTGTCGCCGCACTCAGGCTCGACAAGAGAGACGCGGACTTAAGCTGCCATTCGCTGCTGCTCCGCCCCCAAATCCCTACAACAACAGATTAATGCCAAGTAACTTCTTTCGGCGGTTCACCAGGCTACTTGGTCACGTGCTTGTTTCACAAACACCTGCCTTAGCAGTACTAGCGTTGCGACGAGGGAAACTTCCTTGACTCTATTCTGGCAAAGGACCACAAACGTGCATTGGGTAAAATTACTCGTCGTCGCGATGCTGCCGGCTTCGATGATCCAATGGCCTTCAGACTAACTGTAGCATGTGCCCCAGCATAGGAACGGGTCGCGCTGGGGTCTTCGCGTTGAGCTCGTTCCTCGCAAGCATTCGCAACTGTCACCTGACATGCTCCAGTTATCGCGTGACCCATCAATGAAGGCGCCGTATGAACAGAACATGGCTTATAAATCGCGTGCCCGATGCCGGATAGATCAGGTCTCAGGCTCCGTTTCAATCAGTCACTCATCGTGTTTTCGCGCCGCGTTCTTTGTTTGATCCCGACACTCTTGGTGTTGCTCTCCGGAACGCAGCTTCCCGCCCAAGTCGCAGGCAATGCTGATGGATCGGTCTGTGACGAAGGCTTCGAAAACAAGAACGGATCGTGTCAAAGAGCAAACGCACCTGAAAATGCGCATTTGACCGGCAGTTCCTATGGTCCAGGTTGGGTATGCAACCATGGATTCAAGCGTGTTGGAGATTTTTGTGAGGAAATAGAAGTTCCTAAAAACGCATATCTTGCATCGACCGGAGATCGATGGGAGTGCAATCGGCTCTTCCGACAAGTCGGTGAAAGATGCGAAGAATTGATAGCGCCTCAAAATGGGTACGTCGGAACCCGGTTTGGCGCACAGGAAATACACTGCAACTGGGGATTTCGTAAGGAAAGCCAAACATGTGTTGCAATAGAAGTTCCAAAAAACGGTCGTCTGAGCGACAAAAGAAGCTCGGATGGGTGGGTATGCCTCAGAGGGTACAGGGCAGCGGAGAGCGGCTGTGAGCCTGTGGCCGTTCCACAGCATGCATACCTTGCGCCTGAAACCTACTCTGGATGGAAATGTGAACGTGGCTTTCGCGCAAACCAGGACAGTTGCGTTGCGATCCTAGTCCCTTCCAACGCTCATTTGAATCGAAGAGGTGATGGTTGGGAATGTAATCGGCCGTTCACAAGACAGAACGATAAGTGCGCCGAAAATATGCCGCGAAAATAAGTTCGCTGGAAATCAATATCGCCTGACAAATCCGGAAGGACCAAGCCGTGAACCATAACTCGATTGACGAAAACCTTGGCAAAATGCTCAAGGCCGAAAGGGCGCATCGCTGGTCCTACAGAGTAAAGATGTTTATCGCGTTATTGGTGTTTGTTGCGACCATAATTGTGGTGGTGTTTCTCTGATGCGCAAAAATGCCCCTCAAGTAACCCTTCACGGTTCAAAGATGTCAGCTCGTGGTCTGGAACAAAGAGCATTTCAGGATCGCAGTGTTCGTGAGTCGCAGAACGCTGACGTAGCAGGAGTGATTGAAGAAGAATTTGGAAAGTACTTGATTAAGGCCGGCATCCTGAGCGGTAACAGCGTTGCGCGCGCATTCCCCAAGCCACCGGCTAAAACGCAGACAATGATTGCTGATGCAGTCGGCGAAACACCAGCATTGGCCATCGAAGCATTAAAAGAAATTCTCGGTGAACGAGACAGGAAACGTAGCGGTCAACGCCGTTTGGAGAGAAACTCCGGCACCCTCGTTCCCAGTGAAAGAGAATATGCCGAGGCATTGCGACAGATTAGGCTCACCCCTGCGCAGGTCACTATGCTCAAAGCACTTACAATCGCAGGCAAGGACGGTCTGACCATTGGTCATTTGTCTCAGGCGGCCGGTTACAAATCGCGCGAGGCCTCCATCAAGGTTTTTAAGAAAATCGGACTATTGATCGCAGAATATCTGGAACTGGACCTACCCGAAGCCGGATCGGTGCAGAATGATGGCGCCGCTCAGGTCCTGGCGTTTTCTCACATCGAAAGTGACGATGAGCCAGCCACTTGGGTTATGCATCAGGAACTGCGCGACGCTGTTCGTTCGGTTCTATGACGCACGTTCCAACCCCCGCTTTTGCAACGAACTCTGAACCGGAACAATTGCACGAAAGGTTGCTCACGTAGCTTATGTTGGAGAAAAGACCATATCCGCTCGACCTGATCTATGTACCTGTGAAACGGGCGAAAACGCTTGATCAACAAAAAGTTCTGACGCTGGCCGAAGATATCCTGAAGAACGGCCAGAAGACCCCGATCCAAATACGCTCGGACAACAAGAGGTTCGTGCTGATTGAAGGCCTTCACCGATTAGAGGCCATTCGCGCCCTGGGCGGTGATACGGTCGAAGCCTATCTGGTACGCGCCAGACTACACTAAATGCCTTTTGGAATTGGCGTTCGACAAAGCCTCGGAAAATGTCAGCAGACGTTGACTTTTTTCATCCCAAAGATGCAATCGTGCACAATGAAAGCTCTCATATAGAGTAATACGCTGGCAATTTTCTAACGCAGAATGGTCACGCAAAACTTCGTTTAGCCGGTAAAACGGTATGCGGCTGGCAAGGTGGTGAACATGGTGTACGCCGATGTTAGCAGAGAACCACCGCAGGATGCCTGGTAGGGCATAGTGAGAACTTCCATAGAATGCGGCGTTCTGAAGGTTCCACCCCTCTTCCCGTTCCCAGGTCGTGTGTTCAAACTGGTGTTGAATATAGAAAAGCCAAATACCAATCGATGATGCGACAATCATGGTTGGTAGGAAAAC
Source organism: Ruegeria sp. BG6 (assembly GCF_056538465.1). Lineage (NCBI taxonomy): Bacteria > Pseudomonadati > Pseudomonadota > Alphaproteobacteria > Rhodobacterales > Roseobacteraceae > Ruegeria > Ruegeria sp. BG6. The sequence continues at coordinate 236,989 of NZ_JBQFTB010000006.1, forward strand.
ATACGATAATACCTCAATGCCTCCGGCCCAAAAAACTAGGGCCAATATCCCTGCAATTGCAGCGTTTGTTCCCATCGCACTTGCCCAGTACAGCCAGCCCGAACGCATGAAACCAAGAGGTAAACGGTTTTGAATAAAGAACGTATAGATCGGCGCAACACCGAACAGGAAGACGGGGTTCCGGGTCAGACGATAAGCGGCACGCCCGAACCACTTCCGCTTCAGGTATTCTTCAGTGGTCAATGTAGGGATGTCACCCATACCACGCCGATCAAGGTTACCGGTTGAAGCGTGGTGAATCGCATGGCTTTGCCGCCAAACGTCATAGGGTGTCAGGGCAAGAACACCTAGAACCCGACCGGTCCAATTGCAAACAGTGCGACTTCTAAAGAAAGATCCATGACCGCAATCATGCATAATGATGAAGATACGGACCAGAAACGCGGCATTCAGGATGGCCAGTAGTATTGCGATCCAGACACTAAAAGATAACGCAAACCACGCTAGGGCCCATAGCGCAAATAAGGGAGCAACTGTGATCGCAAGTTCAAAAACACTGCGCTTCGCATCGGCAACACGGTATTGCGCGAGCACCCGCGTCCAGTCTTTAGGTTGCAAGTTACTTGTTCTCCAATGGCTTATTGTAGCCCATTGTTCAATAGGGCACCCGAAAAGGGTGCCCTTAAAAAAGGTCAGGCGAGTGCCAGATTGGCGGCGCTTTCGCGTCCGTCACGGCCAGCTTCGACGTCAAAAGTAACCTTCTGACCGTCTTTTAATTCACTAAGGCCGGAACGTTCGATTGCTGAGATATGTACGAACACATCGCGCTTGCCATCTTCAGGCTCGATAAAGCCAAAACCTTTAGTCGAGTTGAACCATTTTACTGTGCCATTTGCCATGGTGGAAATCTCCAAATACTTGCCGCCCGCATTATTGCGGCGACTCGGCGTGGTCGGTCTGAATCGAAAGACTGAACGCCGAATTGGGGAGACAGCAGGTCGAAAAAGAAAAACGTAAGCCTTGTGTATATGGACTTCGAGTACGCACGATACAAGCCTTGATGCGGTGGAGGGCAACAGAGAAATCGAACCTGCCTGGCTTAGAACTCTACAAGTTGAGAAGACGCTGTCGTTCTGCGATCCAAACGCGAAGGCGGCTTGGGAGGCCGTACAAAAGATCAATGACCGCTTTTGGGAATCTATCCCGCAACATCCGAGACAGCTATAAGCGTCCGTTTTGATGCCGTAGCGAGACTTTGCAAAGTCCGGTTTCTGCGCATTGCTGTCATTGGGGCATAGAGCAGCATCGGTCAAAGTGGGCTCGAAGCGGTCGTTCGCCGCTACTTGCTCGTGTGACTGCTTTGCGGACAAAGCGGCCACTCTTTGCAAGAAATGAAATTGACGACTAGTTGTGGTATTAAGGCTCCCACAACCGGGGGGATGCCGCAATGAACAGAACTTGGAAAACATTTCTCGCGGGGGTGGCTGCGCTATGCGCCACCATGTCGACAAGTTCCGCTGAAATGATCCACTTGATGGCTCGAAAAGGCGATGTCGCAAAAGTTATGTCAGAAATCGAAAAAGGAGTGCCGGTGGATCTGCCGAGCACCACAGGCGCTCGTTTTGAAGGTTCGTCACCACTCGTAGTCGCATCTCGGTTCGGTCGTACAGACGTGGTCACGGCCCTGTTGGAGGCTGGGGCCGACCCAAACTACTCTCTTCCCAATGCTGAGTACGAAAAAACTTTTGCATACCCAATCCATGCTGCGTCAAGCAACGGACACACAGAAGTTGTTCGATTGCTTTTGGAAGCCGGTGCTGATCCAACTGTCGTGGATCCTTGGCTTGGGACAGCACTGCATTTCGCCTCGTTGCGTGGGCACGACGAAATCGTGACCATGCTATTGGATGCTGGCGTACCTACAAGTACAAGTATCCCTAGTGTGAAGCACTTGATTGGTAATGCCGATAGGGGCCGAGGAGAAACTCTGGCAGGTGCCTGCAAAGCCTGTCACAGCCTGGAGAACAATGGGCAAGTTCAAGCCAATGAAGGTCCGCCACTTTGGGGAGTTCTCGGGCGCACCATTGGCTCGTACGATGGCTACGAGTACTCGACGGCTTTCTCAGCGACTTCAGGTGTCTGGGACTACGACAATCTCAACTCGTTTCTTGGGCGTCCACGAGAATACATTCCGGGAACAAAGATGGACTTAGATGGAGTTTGGTTTGATCAGGATCGCGCAGACTTGATTTCTTACCTCCGGACACTCGATGAAAACCCGGTCGCATTGCCTTAACAACCAATCGAAATTGAGCGTAGGATACGCGTTGGTGAGGTCAGAAGCAGCCATCAAAAAGAGCTCGTTGGGCGTCTGCTTTGCGGACAAAGCGGCCTTTGGTTCTCCGAACAAATCGGACATTTTTGTTTTTAGACTAGGCGGTTGTGTAGAGTGACAGGATTACTGGTCTTATCTTCCGTAAGCGCAATATCTCAATTTGCACCCTCATTGGATGCTGAGGAGGCCGCTACCAATCGAATTTCCATCATATCTTTAGGTCCAGGCGCGGCTTCCAAAAAGGGCGGAAGAGTTCAATCTTGGGGCATCGGTTCATCACGACTTTAAGGCCCGCCGCTTCGGCGAGTTGCGCTGCTTGGTCATCGTACACACCGATTTGACCCCAAAGAACTTTTGCCCCGATTGCGATAGCCTTCTCGGCAAAGGCATAAAACTCTTCCTTCGGGCGAAAAACGTCTACCATATCAACATGTTTTTCGATCTCTTCCAGCGAGTGGTAGACCTTGAGCCCTCTAATTTCCGAAATATTCGGGTTAGGATTCACCGGTAGAATATCATAGCCGATTTCACTCAGCTGTCGCAGAACGCCATAGCTGAATTTCGTTTTGTCCGCGCTAGCCCCCACCATTGCAATGGTTTTAACCGACTGCAGGATTTCGGCGAGGTATTTGGGGTCGTAATCGTAGATGCGGTCGATGTCTGCTTCGGGCATCGGTTAACCTTCCTTCGGCGTCGCAATGTCAGCCTTGAGTTCGTGGGGTTTGAGAGGGTCGAGAAATGGATTGCGGTACAGCTTGTCATGGCTCTCGACTCCGATCTCAAGCGTGATGTCGGATGTCGGACGTGCCACGCAAAGGATCACATAGCCGTTCGCGATTTGCCGATTATTCAGCGCAACCTGTCGGCGTTGGTCGATCGCGCCAGTCTTTAATTTTGCCGCGCAGGTAATGCAGCCGCCATACTTGCACCCAAAAGGCAAGTCGACGCCCTGTTCTCTCAGCGTTTCCAGAAGTGAACGCCGCGCATCCACACAGTATTGCGCGCCATCTCTGTTCGCGATCGTCACGGTATACATAGTCATAGCCAGATGTCGCTTGTGCAATCACCGCCCGGATACCGGCTCTCGTGACAGCGCGATGGACCATTCGGTTCTTTGCCAAAGTCCACAATGAAATCCTCGTTGATCTTCATACCACCGTTTTCAGGGTCGCAATCGATCATCACCATAACCCCGCCCTTTTCGCGGATCTCGGGATAGAACTGGTTATCCCAAGTCGAGAACAGCGAGGTCGTGACGTAAAGCCTTCGTCCGTCGAGAGAGAGCTGGAACATTTGAGGACCACCCGCGACCTCGACCCCGTTAACGATCGGAGCTTTACCCAAAAGGCCTCCCATAAACACTTGGCCGGTCAGCTTGGGATTATGCGGGTCGGTGATGTCATACTGGCGCATATCTCCATGCAGCCAATTGTTCAGGTACAAGTATTTGTCGTCCATCGAAATCAGGATCGCCGACATAACCCCCGGCAACGGGATCGGCCATTCGGGGTGCATCTCGTTTTCCACGTCAATGATCTTTTCCCACCGCCACTTTTTAGCATCGTCTTGCCACCAATGGATCACATTGGTCGAAAGAGCTGCGCCACAGAACCCATGCGTGCTGTCAGGGTCATGGTGGAACTTGACTTCCAGTGGCAACAGCCCGTCTTCACCCAAATAGAAGCTTTCGACCGGTTCGCGCTTTTCGAAATCCCAAAAATGCAGCTCCCGCCCATATTTCAGATGGCCTACTTCTTCCAGATCGAAGCCCGGCATAAATGTATTGGGCGCAGCCCATTCGGAACTGACCATCACGTTGTGGCGCGGTTGGTACCAGAAATCGTAGCCAAACTTGATATCGCCCATGGAGCTTTCCCAGCGACCGACGATGTTGAACTCTTTGTCGAGATGCAGGTAGCCTCCAGGAGCTTCACCCTTGGCATTTCCAAGGAAGGAGATGATGATTTCCGAGCCCAAACAATGCACCGTATGCGGGCCCGATAAATCTGCCTTGGCCTTGATCTCGGCCCCGTCGATGACCTTATGCAACTGCGGCGCACGCGGGTCAGTGGCTGTATCAACGATGTGAAGGTTGTTAGAGCGTACGCCTGGCAGGATCAGGTATTTGCGGGACATCGAGCCGTCGTCGTGACAGGACGAACAGGCGTTCCACCCCATGTGGTGAAGCTCGTCCCCAATCCCCGGCATTTCCAGCCTATGGATTACCTGAGAATAGGTCGGGCTGTCTGGGTCGACATCCACTGTAGCAAGGTAATCAGGTTTCTGGATCCCTGTCCCGGTGTAGATGGCGATCGTGTATAGTAGCTTTTCACGGGGGGCTTTAATGGCTTCTTGCGGACTCCTGAAGCCCGGCCCACAGCAATGTCCGTCCATGGTGTGCTCCTCCCTTGATTCTCCTAAATGTATCGTATATCGAAAAATCTATTATCATAAAGTGAGAAGTATGCATCTCGAACGATTAGCGCTGATTTTGGAAATCGTGGGTCAAAAAGGACGTGCGTCTGTAACGGATATCTGTGCCCAGTCCGATATTCCCAAACCTACAGCCTACCGGCTGGTTCAAGACCTTGTTTTGTCCGGCCTCCTTGAATCACCAGCCCGCGGTGAGTTCGCGATTGGGATTAGGCTAAAGCGTATCACGTTGAGCGATCACTCTGATCCCGCTCTTTTGCAAGTGATTGCGCCTGTCCTATCTGGCGCCGCGAATGACTATGGCGCTGCGTTTTTCTTGTCTCGACTACGGGGCCATTGGGTAGAGATTATTCATGTGGAGACACCGCAGACGGGCGTGTCTTTTCTTCATCCAGGTATGGGCAAACGACCAATGCACGCGTGCTCTTGCGCCAAGGCAATCGCCGCCGTGTCGCCTGAGCTGCTGTCTCATGACGAACTGAATGGGCAGCTCAAGCGATACACAGAGCGCACAATTACAAACCGAGAGAGTTTGGTCGCGGAACTCGACGCCGTCAGGGCAAAAGGCTATGCCGAATGTGTCGAGGAGTTGGAACGCGGGATCAGCTCAGTAGCAACAACACTGGCAAAATCAGGTGTTGGTGCCACGCTGTCAATCGGCGCTACAGCTTCCCTTCGGGTGTTTACACCCTCGAAGCGAGAAAAGATCGGCCAAATACTTAACGCGATGTCGGACAAGCTTTCACGCGCGCTAGGATGGGGTGAAGCAGATGAGAAAAGGATACCCGCTTAGGGTCATGAGTATAGCAATGCTGTAGGTTAATACCCTGCAAGAGGATTGGCGTATTTTGTGACCTTCGTCCGCTTGTAGGTCAATGAAGGAGAAAATTATGGACGAAGCAATGTTTGGTGGTTTCTTCGTGATCAACGTCAAACCTGAGTATCGACAGCCCTTTTTGGATGCCAGTATTTTCCAAGCGCAAAATGTTGTCAGTGAAGAACCCGAAGTTTTCCAGTTTCACATTATGGCGGATGAGGCAAACCCAAATCGTTTCTATTTCTACGAAGTTTTCAGGGATGAAGCTGCGGTCCAGGATCATTGGGAATCTGAAACCTTCAATAACTGGTTGAACACTGTCCGAATGATGCTGGATGGCGAGATCGAGCTTGTTGCCAGGATGCGCTCGCTTTTTCCGACTACAAAAGGTTTCAAGGCGCAAAAAGCAAGCCTGCTACTTTGGTAAAATTGACCGACGTTTGAAGCTATCGCCGGTTCGAGAAAATTATGGATTTTGGTGCTGGTCCGCGTTGGGCTCCAAGCAGCCGTTCGGATGAATTTAATGAATGCCTGTTAAGCGGACGTAGCCGACAATCGTCTGAACAGTCTAGCTACTACAAACTGCCAATGCCGATAATTATCGTTCCAAATGGCACTGAAATCTAGCTTCCCGCAAACGGTCAGCCGTGCGTGGCGCGGTACTTGATTTGTAGTAACGTCCGCGTTGCGAACGAAACCGTATCTGGCCTCTATTCGAGATTTGATGACAATCGGCCAAAACAGAATTTGCGATCCGTCAGAACTCTTTTGTTTATCCTGCTCAGATCAAACACGAACAAGTAGCTCGTTTGATCCATTCGACTCAATGGTTAACGATTGCTTTAGTACAAGTGAAAGTAGTAGATCAGACAAGGGTACTTGCGGGACTGTTCGGTGGATGAACTTGAAAAAATACTGAGCAACATCGGGTTTTCTCAATACCTCGATGCTTTTGTTCAAAACGACATTGATATGTCACTTATTGGCGATCTGACCCTCGATGAATTGAAGGAAATCGGCATCGTTTCTCTGGGGCACCGGAAGAAAATCCTGGCGGGCCTGAAAAAGGCCGCGGAAACATACGACCCAACTGTCACTGCACCCACATCGACAAACCTTGAAAGCTCCTCTGACGCTGAACGGCGAGACGTCACTACCATTTTTGCCGACCTCAGCAGCTATACTCAGTTATCGCGCGAACTGGACAAGGAAGATCTGCACGATGTGCTGTCTTGCTTGTATGATCGCTTCAATGAAATTGTGATCCGCATGGGTGGCACGGTGGACCGTCATATCGGCGATTGTGTGATGGCGGTTTTCGGCGCGCCGGTCTCATTTGGCAACGATAGTGAACGGGCGTTGCGGACAACCGTCGAGATGCACCGCGCCATGGAAGAGATATCTCGAAGATTTGGTCGTGAACTGACTGTTCATATTGGTGCTGCAGCTGGCAACGTTCTCTTCTCCAAGCGCGGTTACGGACAACGAAAAGACCAAGACTTTACTGTGACTGGAGATACTGTGAACCTAGCGTCCCGCCTTGCTGATCAGGCTGGCCCAAAAGAAACACTGATTGACGACAAGATATTTCTGTCTCTCAGTCAAAGCATTCATTGCGACGCTCCAGTCTCTTTACAGGTTAAAGGGTACGAAAGCCCCGTGCTGGCGCATCGGTTTGTCGGCTTCGGTCGGGCGGTCGCACAAAACAAAATTGTCGGACGTGATCGAGAAGTCGAGCTACTGGGTCGAGCACTTGACGGAACCATCTCGCGGCGTACTGGTGAAACGGTATACCTGCGCGGAGATGCGGGTATCGGCAAGACGAGGCTGGTTCAGGAAACTCTTTTAAAGGCAAAAGCGAAAGGTTTTGACAGGCATTCCGCACTGTTTCTTGACTTTGGTCTGGGAGATGCAGAGTCGCCCGTGAACAAAATCATAAGCAGTATGTGTGGTCTGGGAGAGCACGCTCAACAATCAGCGGTCATGTCCGTGATCAAGCGATTGACCGAGGCAGACGTCCTGAATGAGATTTCCACACTTTTCATGGTTCAGATTCTGGGCGTGAAACCTGATCTTGAGATGTCGGTGATGCTTGGTGCCATGAGTGACACCGCTCGGGTGGAAGGGTTGCATGAAACCATCAGACGCGTCGTGCGTCATTTCTCAGCGCAAACACCGCAACTGATTGTTTTGGAGGATGTCCATTGGGCAGATCCCAAAATGCTGCCCTTGATAAATATTCTGGTCGATGAAAGTCAGGCCAATCCGGTCTTTCTTTTGCTTACATCACGTATGGAAGGATACGTGATGGACATGGATATTGCTCCGATCGAAAGTTCAGCGCGTGTAAGAAGAATGACCCTGGGCGCTCTGAAATCGGCTGATGCGATGGAACTTGCACAGATGACCATTCGCGTCACGAACCAAATGGTCGATGAGTGTATCGAGAAGGCGCAGGGTAACCCGCTTTTTCTGGTTCAGATGTTGGCCCACGCGAACGATGTAGATGGGCTGGTTCCCAGTTCGATCCAAAGCTTGATTCAGGCCCGCTTTGACCGACTTGCGCCGCAAGACAAGAAAATACTGCATGCGGCAGCCGTGTTGGGGCAGCGTTTTACGATGAGCGCCGTGACGCAAATTGCAGAGGTGAGCGTTTACGACGAGCGCCCATTGCTGGACGCAGCCCTGATAAAACCCATCGACGACGGATATCTTTTTGCCCATGCTCTGATACGGGATGCCATTCTCAGTACTATTCTGCGGAAAGACTTGCGCGCATTGCATTTGGCAGCCGCAAATTGGTTTGAGAAGCGCGGCGTCGTACTTTATGCGCAACATCTTTCGTTCGCCGAAGACCCGCGCGCCGCTGAGGCGTTTCTCTCGGCGGCGCGTGACGCAAGAGATGCATTCCAATCAGATGATGCTCTGGATTTTGCACAAAAGGGGTTGAACTGCGATCCCGATCTAGACACGCGTGGTGCACTTTTGCGGGTCAAAGGCGATGTTCTGCGGGAGTCAGGTGACAGTGAGAAATCCATCACATGCTTCCGCGAGGCACAAGACTGCGCAGCGCATGCGTTGGACAAATGCCGTTCGTTGATCGGCATCGCTGCCGCCATGCGTATCCTGGACCGGATCGATGAAGCGTACGCGGTTCTCGACGAAGCCCAGACTATTGCCGAAGGCGGCACGCTTTTGTCTGAGTTGAGCAATATACACTATCTGCGTGGGAGCCTGCATTTCCCACGTGGTGATCTAGACGGTTGCCAGGAAGAACATTTCAAATCGCTTGAATATGCGCAGAGAGCCGATTTGCCGGAAAGGCAAGCCCTGGCGCTCAGCGGGTTGGGCGACGCCGCTTATGCGCGTGGCAGGATGTTTACCGCTCATGAGGTCATAGAAAACTGCCTGCAGCTTTGTGAACAACATGGTCTGGGTGCGGTACAGAGTGCTAATCTGTTCATGTTGGCCACAACAAAAATTTACATGAACCAGACCGAGCAGGCGCTGGCCTGCGCCTTGCAGTCAGCCGAATTGGCGCAAAAACTCGGAACACATCGTCCGGAAATCGTGTCTCGACTGACAGCGGGCTGGATCCTCACTTCGATGGCGCGGTATGCCGAAGCACGCTCGGAGATCGACAGGGGCAGCAAACTAGCCGAACGCATCGGCGCGAAACGGTTCCTTCCCTTTTTGGAAGAGACACTTGCACGCATAGAGTTCGAACAGGGCAACGACATTGAAGCAGAGAGGCTTGCCGAGGACGCGCTGACGAAAGTGCGCGAAATGGCGCTCGATACTTTTATAGGCCCTTGGGTGATGTCCACGGTTGCCCTAACGACATCAAATGCCGCGCGACGCATTGAAATTCTGCGGGAAGGAGAAGCATTGCTTGCAAAGGGTTGTGTTGGTCACAACTACTTTCGGTTTTACCGAAATGCCATACAAGCTTGCCTGAACGCAGAGGCCTTCGAGGACGCAGAGCGTTTGGCGACAGCCCTCGAAGACTACACCGCGGACGAACCGACACCATGGTCGCAATATCATATTCAACGGACCAGAGCGCTGACAAACAAAGCGCGCGGGATGCCAGATAACGAAGCATTGACATCACTTCGAACGACGGCAGAGGCGGCGAGCCTGTTCAACGCAATGCCCGTCATACGCAAAAAACCCTATCAAACGGCGGCGACCTAAAACTGATCGCACCTGCAGGAAAGGATACAACCCATGACCGAGACACAATCCTTGGGGACCGAAACAACGCAGGTTGTAAGCGACAATCAATGGGCTATCGTTCTTGAGGCGTTGCCGGATGCGGTGACGTTAAGCGAACCCCTCGAGTTGCGAGCATCATTCGATGTCTTAAACGTCGCCAAAGGAGATATCCTGCCGCCAAGCGGGATGTATGTTGTGCTCGAGGGCAATATCGCCCTTTTGCAAACTGACGAGAAGCTCGCGCGCGCCGAAACGGGAGATTATTTTTACGAGGCGCACCTTGCATATACGGAACTGCCGGTTGGCCTGACCGCCCAAGCAGAGCAAAACACAACTCTGGCTTACTTGTCGCGCAACAAATGGAGCGATCTGAAGAACGAGACACGCGAAGTATTTGTCTCAACGCTCTTTGGCGACCTGGTGAATGTCTACATGCAGGACTTCCAGCAATCCATCAATTGCTGCAGCGTTACTGCTGCGGCGTTGAGTATGACCGCACTTGGCTTCTCTTGCGAGGTCAATGACATCTTCCGGAAGGTCAACTTGCCGAGTTCCTATGTCGTCAACACGGGTATCGCGCTGGGTGAGCTTTTCGATATCGCTTGCAACTACATCCACACGGTTGGTCTTCGGGATCGGGTCAAAGTGACGCCTTTCTTCATGGACCCTGAAACAACCAGCGCGGAAACGTTGATGGAAGCCATTCTCGAATCCGAGCGTGTTGCGGGCAAAGACGATATCATTGTTGCCAATTTTCAGGTCGGCATTGCACACGGTCGTCCGATGCCCGGGGGGCATTTTGCCGTGATCGCCAAATGCAACCCGAGCACCGGCTTGCTGCATATGATGGATGTTCACCCGGAGAAGTATGGCAAGCTGTGGGTGACAACGGTCGGCCGGCTTTACGAAGCGATGTCCGATCGCGACGGAAGCTCGCACCGCGCAAGGGGAATCTTGCGGTTCTCAGCCCGCGGTGCGGTCGCAACCGAACTCGAAGCGATCAAACGTGAGATCCGTTACGTGGACAGCACCATTCATCTAAGCATCTCGAATGACAAACGGCATGAGATGTTCAGACGCTCCACACCCAACTTGAACGGTTTGAGTGTTCTTGCGGAAAGCTTCGAGATTTTCGGAGATCACGGTGCCAGCGAAGACAAGCTGATGCGGGTGGCAGAACTTTCCTACACGGAGTCGCTCGGCAAGGTCAGATCGGCCGCAGAGCTCAGCAAAATTGCGCGGAAGTATCTTGCTAAAATGGAAGATCTGCACGTCAAAGCCGAGTTTCATTCGTTCAACACGAGAACAAAAGAAAGCCCGGACACGGCGGAGGCTTGGTTCGAGGCGCAGTTGCGAACCCTTAAATCTCCTGAGACGCATAAGCCGGACCAGAGCTTTGATTCTCCCGATAAAGACGAACCGCACCAGAAAAAGCGTCACTTACAGATCAACATCGATCTGAACAAGGTACTCGGACACAATGCCGTGGCTCTGCCCAGTAGCGATTTCACAGAAACAGCGCTTTTGCAGGAGTTCTGGTGCCTTTGTATCGGATACAATGAGGACACCGATTACGTCACCCTCGTGGATATGAGCCCTGCAACTTCGCAAGTCTGGCAGATAACCCGCACAGCTCTCTTTCATGGGCTGCGCGACAACAATGATCCCGAGATGGTCGTACTTCAAGAAAAAGAAATGCCGCGTGACCCGGGCGATGTCCAGCAGCTGTTAAAAGACCATAAACTGATCCTCTTTTATGACGACGAAGATCCGTGGTCCTACATGCTGCATAGTGTCTTGAACAACATCGGCGCCGAGGATCTGGTTGAGGTTGATGTGTCCGGCGACAGTACGCTTGCGACACGCATGCGGCGGCAGCTTGAAAAAATGACAAGCAAACCCACGGTGCCGTATTTGTTCCTCGAAGGCGAGTACCTCGGCAAAAGAAAAGACATTATGGATGCCTATATCGCCGGGCGACTTCAGGAAGACATCAAGAAGGCCGGCTTGCGCGTGTTGTTAAAAACCGAGACACCGAGCCTGGAGCACAATGACTACGGATATCCCAAGGGCGGTTTGACGGAGCCACGCGACGGGAAGCGCAATGTGTTGCTTTGCGCTTGCGGCTCCTCTGCGGCGGATAAAGTGCCGGAACTTGTGCAGAAGCTCACCGACCTTGGTCACAACGTGAAACTGATCCCTTCACCCCACGCAGAGCACTTTTTCAGAGATGTGAAAGAACGAGACGAAAAGGCATACGACATTTACGACCACATCACCCCCAAAGATGTATACCGCGACAGCGATGAATGGAACTTCCGGTATACGCAGTTCGATATGGCGGTGCGCGCCTCTCACCTCGCATTGTGCGATTGGGCGGATTGCGTGGTTGTGGCACCAATTACATGTAACACTATGGGGAAAATTGCGCATGGGATCGGAGATACGCTGCTGACGTCGGTTTTTGTCGCCTGGCAGTATCACACCAAACCCGTCATATTTTGCCCTGCCTGCAATACGAATATGTGGAACAACATCACGACGCAGAACAATGTCGCTATCCTAAAACGTCTTGGAGGAACATTTGCGGGGCCGCGCCGCTCCAAACTCTCGAATGGCACAATGGGTATCGGTGCCATGGCCACTCCTAGCGAAATCGTCACGGCTCTGAACATTGCATTTGATGATCTGGACCATCAACCGGACCGCATTATCAAATGGGCGAAAGAAGCGTCCATGTCGCGCGATCACCTACTGTGGGATCGTATTTTCAGAATGATACGGGAAGATGTGGTTGGTGTGAATGTACTCGATCACGAAACAAAAGACACATTGCTGCATTTTGCTTGCGGTGGCCCCGGCGAGACACTGGGCACAGGAACCACCCACGGCATTGAACATGTCGCCGCTGTCGAAGAATTGTTGAAACTCGGTATCGACGTGAACAGTGTCAACATTGCTGGCTACTCTGCCATGCACGTTGCCATCAAGAACGGCGCAGAAGATATCATCAGGCTGATCCTCGACACTGGCGACTTCAAGGTTCTGAGTTGCATGCGGATGTTGTTGGACCCTGACGTCGAACTTTCAGACGAAACCCGGAAGTTGCTCAACGAGTGGGCCGAGAACGTGCGTAGTGATCTGCCGCAGGAGGAGGATTTAGATGAAGACGACGCGCTGGACGACGACAATGACACAACATACCTCTACTTTACGTATGGGTCGCTGAAGCGCGGATTCCCGAATTATGAGAAAAACGCAAAGCTGCTGAGCGATTTTGTTGGCGCGGCGACAACTACACAGACCATGCCGTTGATCGTGCAGAAAGAACCGGCCTGCGACAATCCTAATTGTGGTTTCCTACATCGCATGGCGACGTTGGTGGATAAGAAAGGTTCGGGCAAACATGTCCGCGGCGAGGTGTACCGCGTGACGGCGCAGGGATTGAAAGAGCTTGATAACCTTGAGGGTTACGACCCCATCAACCGCGAAGGCAACACTTATGTTCGCAAAACAATTGCGGTCGAATTAGCGGGCAAAACTGAAAAAGCCTTTTGCTATTTCATTGTCAATCCGGAGAAGTACCAAGCAGCAGTTGCTGCAGGCACGTCTGAAATCGTTTCCGAGTACACGCAGGAGATGGCCATCGCGACACCGAAAACAGAGAGCGTTTAGGAGATGATATAGCCGTTGGAGTATCACAGTGTCTTTTGCAGTCAACGTTCAGTGCCAGGCCCGTAGAGCGAATGCGTTTGATCGGTTGCCCGTGTTTAGAGACTTTAGACCACATCGTTATCGGATCCAACTGATGACGAGCGGCATTCGAAGATGATAATTTGGTCCGCTACTTGGCTGCACCGCATTTGCAAAATTGCCAATTTGGACCCCGATATATCCTCGGATGTGCCGACAATTTTATGTCGTCGCCAGACGAGCTATGTAAGTAACTGATATTCAAAAAAGTTGGTTCAAAAATGCTTCATTCGAACCGCGTCATCTGCGCTGTAGCATTCACCATTCTAACGCTACTTTCTTCGGTGGCTTTAGCGCAGTCTGTGGAACACCCCCTTCGGCCACCAAAGACCGGAAGCCCGCAGGCGACCTTGCAAGCTTTTGTTGCCGCGATGGCCGATGTTTACAAGATCGCAACGCAGCCTGATGCTAAAGGATCGGATACAATACTGCCTCTACGTCGAGCAGCGGCGACGATTGACATGTCGCTGTTTCCGCCTGAAATCCGGCGCAGCCAGTCCATTGAAGTTGCTTTACTGTTGGATGAAATTTTTGATCGTATAGGGCTACCGGACATCACTCAGGCGCCATCCGTTGACGATGAAACGCCAAACAAATGGCGCGTCCCGAATACCCCAATAACAATTGCTCTTGTCGAAAGCGGGCCGCGCACCGGCGAATACCTTTTTTCCGCCAGCACCGCTCAGAATATCCGCGAATATTATGATGCGATACGCGAACTGCCTTACATCGACACTTCGTCACCGGGCCTGTACACGGCCTATCTGACGACGCCCGGACCCGGGATCGCGCTCAGGTGGAGCGAAGGCTTGCCGGACTGGAGCAAGCTGGTCGTTTTTGAGCAAACATATTGGCAATGGATCGCGCTGGCCGGGGTTACAATACTGCTCACCGTGCAGTTTATCCCTATTTTGCGCACTTCGCGCTCGGTAGGCACCGCGGAAACGCAAGAGCAGGAGCGCGCGAAAAGGCTAAACCAGTTTGTAACTCTGCTTGCTGCGCTCGCACTCACGATAGCAGCAGCATGGTTTGTGGATGAAATCGTCAATCTCACGGGCGATACTCAGATCACCGTTGCCTATATTCTGGCCGTCCTGCGTTTTGTTCTATTGGGTTGGATTATCGTTGTTGCCGGAAATGTTTTTGTGGATGTTGTCAGTTGGGCGCGAGGTTTGGAGCCAAACTCGGCAGGGGTACTTTTGTTAACTGTTGCGAGTTGGATCGTTGTAGGGCTCTTTCTTTTTGCGCTCATAGTCGCGGCCGCACAAAGGTTCGGTTTCCCGGCTTATTCAGTAGTAACTGGTCTCGGCGTCGGCGGTATTGCCATCGGGCTTGGCGCACAAGCATTGGTTCGGGATATCTTGTCCGGCGTATTTTTCCTGATGGACGATGCCTTTCGCAAAGGAGAATACGTGCAGGTGGGTGACGCTATGGGGAACGTCGAAAAGATCTCAATCCGGTCAATGCAACTTCGCCACCATCTCGGCGCCATTCATACAATCCCGTACGGGCAGATTGCTCAACTTACAAATTTCAGTCGCGATTGGGTCATTGTAAAACTCAGCTTCACGGTACCCTATGACACTGATCCGAAAGTCATTAAACGGAAGTTTAAGGAGATCGGCGAAGATATGGTGAACGACCCGGCTTTCGCGGGTAGTTTTATCGAACCCTTTAAGAGCCAGGGAGTTTTTGATTTCGACGATGTCGGTATGGTTGTCAGAGGCAAGTTCATGACTAAGCCTGGTGAACAATTTACTATCCGCGCGGAACTGCAGGCCCGTGTAAAGGCTGCTTTCGACGATGCAGGTATAAATTTTGCCCGTAAAGAGGTGCGGGTCGCGATGCCAGAAGTTGAAGGAACTGGCGATCGACCGAGCGCTGAGCAATTTGCGGCAGTTGCAGCGGCAAGTACCAGCGAATCTCCGAAAGAATAAAAGACTACTTTGGGCTCTATCTGGACCTTCGCTGCGCAGAGCATCAGTGACCGCTGTGCGGACAATTCAGACATCCGAAAACATATACTTTTGGATAGCGAGCGAGACCTTTGATCTGTTGATCCCAGCGTCGCATTACGGGTAGGCTTTTTCAGAGTTTGCCTAATGAAACGTTTTGGGGGATCAGGATGTTCAGACAAATTACACTAGCCCTTCTGGCAATTACCGTTTCTCCGAGTTTTGCGCTTGGTCAAGATATTGGGCCCGCGGAAGAAGACGTTTCGGGACCACCACAAAACTATTCACCGTTCATCGAACGTACAGTCAAAAATCGTGGCCTCGCAGAGGGCCTTTATTGGGGCGACACCCACCTTCATACGATGTTTTCGACAGATGCCGGAATGATTGGAAATACACTCACGCCGGTTGATGCCTATCGGTTTGCAATGGGTGAAGAAGTGATCACTTCGTCAGGTCAGAGACTGCGCATTGACCGCCCCCTCGATTTTCTAGTGGTATCTGATCATGCTGAAAACCTTGGGTTGCCAGTGATGCTAGCGGAGGCAAACAGAGATCTGCTCGCGACTGAGTACGGACAGCGCCTGTATGACCTCGTGCAAGCCGGTGAAGGCTACGCGGCTTTTCAGCTTTGGGGCAATGACGGTGTGGCACAGAACCGCGACATTATCGACAATCCCAAACTCGATCGTACTATTTGGGACCGGCAGATCGAACTCGCGGATCAGTATAATGACCCGGGAAATTTCACAGCGTTCATTGGGTTTGAGTGGACGTCTATCAATAATCGGGAAACGCCATCCAACCTTCACCGTGTCGTGCTCTTCAAAGAGGACGGGCGAAAAGCCAGCCAAGTGACGCCGTTTTCCGCGTATGACAGCCCCGATCCGGAAGATTTGTGGGCCTACATGCAAAGTTACGAAGACCTGACGGGAGGCTCGGTCATGGCGATCCCGCACAATGGCAACCTGTCCAATGGTCTGATGTTTGCCACTGAGCGTTTGAACGGAGAACCGATTGATGCGGAGTATGCGGAAACACGTATGCGGTGGGAGCCTATAATCGAAGTAACGCAAATCAAAGGCGATGGAGAGGCTCACCCTGCGTTGTCACCGGATGATGAGTTCGCCGACTACGGCACCTGGGACAAAGGCGATATCGGCGGATTTAAACCAAAAATGCCTGAGATGCTGCCTTATGAGTATGCGCGGTCAGCGTTGCAGGTCGGCATGCAACAAAAACAGAAACTTGGCATCAATCCATTCAAATTTGGCCAGATTGGAGCTACCGACGCGCATACCGCAGTGTCCACGACACGGGATGATAACTTCTGGGGGAAGATGCCATCGTCTGAACCTTCACCCGATCGGTGGAAGCATTACGTGATCCAATCATTTAATGGTGACGAAACGCTGTCTACATTCGAATATGAGGCTCTCGCTTCCGGTCTCGCAGGGGTTTGGGCGCGGGAGAATACGCGTTCGGCCATCTTCGATGCCATGCAGGCAAAGGAAGTATATGCCACTACCGGCACCCGGATAGCAGTCCGTTTCTTTGGGGGATGGGATTTCGAAGGCGAAGATGTATTCCGTCCAAATGTCGTCGACATCGGTTATTCCCGCGGAGTTCCCATGGGGGGAGATCTTCCGTCAAAAGGCGAGGCTACCTCTCCTGTGTTTATGCTCGGCGCACTTAAGGATGTGAGCGCGGCCAATCTGGATCGCGTGCAGATCATCAAAGGCTGGATTGACGCAGAAGGAGCAAGGCAAGAACGCATCTATGATGTTGCTGTATCGGATGGACGCGAAATCGGTGAGGACGGACGCGCCCGGCGACCTGTCGGCTCTACAGTGGACGAGGCTAACGCGACCTACACGAACTCCATCGGAGCCGCCGAACTACGAGGTGTGTGGACTGACCCCGACTTTGATCCTGCTCTTCCAGCGTATTACTATGCGCGGGTGCTCGAAATTCCAACGCCAACATGGCAGGCACATGACGAGAAGTTCTATGGCATGAAGATGGACGCTGATGTTCCGCGTTCGCATCAGGAGCGGGCATATACGTCACCTATCTGGTACACACCAGAGCAATAGGAAGGCGAAAATGGCTGACCGTACACTGCTGCTCCTAGCAGCACTTGGCCTCGTGCCGATCGCACTATCTTACGGCCTCGTACCGTCTGCATCTGTAACATACCTACTCGGCTTCCCAGTGGAAGGAACGAACCAAACGCATGTGTTCCGCGCCATAATGGGGCTGTATCTAGCAAACGCCGTTTTTTGGCTGATTGCAGCAGGAAAACCGGAGTTGCAGCGCCCCGCGCTCTGGGTACTTTTTCTGTTTATGGTGGGGCTTGCTGCCGGGCGCGCGCTGAGCATCATAGTGGATGGCATGCCAGGGTTCGTTCTATTGTTCTATCTTTTGGCCGAATTGGTTTTCGGTACGTTGGCCTTTCTTTCGTTGCGAAGAAAAGATGAAATCACTTGAGGTTGTTATGACTGTAATTCGAACCGCGCATCGCCCGTTCGCGGGAATATCTCTAATATTTGTTACCGCGATGATGGCGCAGGCGTCATCCGTGCAAGAAGCGGTGGACAAAAATTTTACATCGATTGAGATCGCCATCGAGGATGCTGGATTGGCCTCCATTGCCTCGATTGACCACGCCCGGCTTGCGGCTGCTGAGGGCGTAGAGATGCCGCCTTCGCGTGTTCAGATATTCTCGGACCCTGAAATCAACACACCCATTTTGAAAGAAAACATACGAGCGGGGCTCGACTTACCATTCCGCGTTCTGTCTTTTGCACAGGATAGTACTGCTAAAGTTGCTCATACAGGTTCAGATTTTCTTCAAGTCCGCCATGGGCTCAGCGACAAGTCCGCACTCGATACGTTCTCGCAAAGACTAGCAGAAGTAACGCGAGCCGCCGGCGGCGATGCGGCACCAATAGATGGTCTCAGCAGGGACTATGGTGTCATCGAGTTGACGTCCGCACTCAGTGTTGCCGAAGCGGTCGAAAACCTCACCAACATCGTAATGGCGCAAGACGATACTGTCTGGTTCGGTGAAATTGACTTTAGAGCGGAAGCTGCGACGCAGGGTGTTGAACTGCCTGAAGCGGTTCTTTTGCTCTTCGGCGGACCTGGGCCCGGTGGCGTAGCGATGGCCGAGTTCCCGGCAATCGGCCTTGATGCATTTTGCCAAAAGTTGCTGGTTTATCCGGGCAATGACGGTGGCTCAGTCGTAATTTTCAATGATATTGCTGCCTTTGCCGAGCTTCATTATGGCTCATCAGGCAAACCGCACCACGAGCTGAATGAAAGGCTTACAGCTACTTTTCAGAAAGCCCTTCAGTAAAGCAGAACGCGCATCACAAAATCGATGTGATTGCGGCAGTGCTGAACTGATATTTCTTTCAAAACTGAGGTCCGCTTTGGGCTCGAAGCGGACGCTCAACCAAATCGACAGAGGGTCGGCTCTGCGGACAAAGCCGACAATGCCGGTTTGGGTGTGAACTTCTGGTATTCATCCCAATGCAAATATACCCTGGCTCGACCAAGAGTATCTCAACCGCATTAGACACATATCTCCGAAGTCACGCGGGGTTGGGCGTGTCGATGACCACCGCGCTCCTAGCGGCATCATCCATGTCATTCGTAAAGGCCCACGATGTCCGGGTGCACTATTCAAGTATGCGTCGTATATGACCCACTAAATCGGTTTGTCTTGCGGTCACACCAATGTGTCTTCAAAGACATCTGACATGTTAAGGTTTGCTAAGGTTTGCTAAGGTTGGGTAACGAAGAGCTGCGAAAGATCGCTCATGTGCTGGTTGAACAGCTTCAAAAGAACGTCACCGTCGACTGGCACCTCAAAGAAAGCGCCCGGGCCAAGTTGCGGGTGCTGGTTCGACGCATCTTAAAAAATACGGATATCCACCTGATCTCGCACCAGTTGCGATCAACACGGTCCTAAGTCAGGCGGAAACGCTGTTACGATGGGCGTAGAGGTGTAGTTTTGAATCCGTGAGAGTAACCTAGCTCTACCACCACTTTGTTTTTTTGGCGCTCATGTTATGGTTTCCACTGCCGAGCCAGACCGTTCCACGCCCTGCCGTTTGGGCCGTGGCGTTCCCATTCCGAGAGGCGTCGCCAGTCTTCCAAGCCGACCCCTTACCGGTCCAGGTTATCGGGCGGTCACCAATTGATTTCCTTTCCCGTCAACCGGCAGAAACCGGTAAGAAGGTAGTTTCCCCATTATCTGTTGGGTTTTCAGGCGTGCACTTCTTACTGGTCGAAACCGGCAAAAAGTCCGCAACAGTGTCGTCTGTGGGGCTTTTTGCCGGTTCTTGCCGGTTGCGATCGAATGACGTAATAGCCGTTGAAACGTGGTCTTCGTTCCTTTCTGCCGGTTTCTGCCGGTTGTCGGGAAGAGACATACGACCGACTTCAAACTTACGCGCCAGATCTGACCAACGGCCCATGCCTCAAACCTCCAGTTTTGGATTAACTTCGTAGCTGATCGAGGGTTTCCCTGCCGACGGATCACCAACCAGCATAGCCCAAAGAACAGGGGGCTCTTTCCAGCCATCCCACGGGCTTGCCCAACGTGAATTGCCGATGGCCGCAATTGCCGTCGACAGCAACGTGAGTGACACATACACTCTTTTAAATTAAGTATATTTTTGAGAGTAGCCGATGATTGCACTGCACCTTTCTGCCCTCATTTCACACCTCTCAAATTGAAAATGACATCAGCATACTTGCCAGTCACATGCGCTGCCCAGCGTTCCGCCAACAAAAGTCTTTGGTCAAAATAGTCGGACCTTTGGTAGGCGCGTGAGACGGCTGACCCAACCTTGTGCCCGATCGCAGTTTCCTTAATTTCAAAGTCTGTATTGGTCTCTTCGT
>NZ_JBQFTB010000007.1:0-248048 GCF_056538465.1 Ruegeria sp. BG6
ATTAACCACCGGCCCCGGAAACCATCGTTCTGATGGACCAAAGGCCGGCCTTGCACTAACAATCAAATTAGACCACACAAGTGGGGCTGATTGGTAACCCCGTGCAGATTTTTCGTGTTCTCAGTCTCTCTGATCAGGCAAATTGATGCGCGTTGTCGTTAGGAGGTTACGCGTTCTTTGTTTTATTTGCTGCGCTGCCATGTTCCCTAATTCGTGAGCGCTATTCCGTGGACCCAAACGGAGCTTGCGACTAGCATCAGTGATTACACAGCACGAAGGGAGACACAAATGTTGAAGTTCACCAAACGAACAACTGCCCATGGGGTTGCTGCACTCCTAATCTGCAGTTTCGCAACGGCTGCACAGGCGCAATCGGCGGGTGAGGAGATGTCGTTTTTCATCACTAGTGTGGGCAAGGGGGACGGAGCTAATCTAGGCGGCCTCGAAGGCGCCGATGCCCATTGCAATGCACTCGCTTCCGCGGCCGGTTCTTCCAAAACATTTGCGGCCTATCTGAGCACCTCAATGTCCATTGATCGCAGCACCGACCCGATGACAATCACCAATGGCATTTCTGCACGCGACCGGATCGGATCGGGCCCCTGGCACAATGCCAATGGAGAGCTCATCGCCAACAGTGTTGAAGACCTGCACAGCGACAGCGTGAACATTAGTCTACAGAGCGCGCTTGACGAAAATGGTAACCCCGTCAATGGACGTGGCAGTCAGCCGAATAAACATGACATTCTGACCGGCTCCGATTCCGCTGGATACTTCTCGACGGCAGGTGGTGACACGACTTGCAGTAACTGGACTTCCAATAGCGAGGACGGGTCTGCGATTGTTGGGCATCATGACCGTATCGGTCTCAATGATGCTCGAAACATGGTGTCCTGGAACTCATCGCACGGCTCGCGTGGATGCGGAGAAGAGCATTTGCCGCGTTCTGGCGGGGCGGGCCTATTTTATTGCTTTGCAACTGACTGATCAGGCGGCATTGGTACGCGCGTCGTCCGTGTTGCACCTGGTATTGCCAGGTCAGTTGTTGGGCGCGCGTTCTGGAAGCGTTTTTTTGGGTGCATGCTGAGACCGAAGCATCTTGGGCCGGGCAGGACAAATTGCGAACCATGGCCCCAATCTGCGAGTGTTTGGAATTGACGGCGAAAAAGGTCGTTTTCGGGGGGAAGCAGGGACGGGGCATTTTGGTTTGGGAACGCCTGAAGAAGCCGACGTCAGCGGCAATCCGAGAACGATCAATTCGTTCGCTATTTGACAAATGAATAAACCGCAGAGGACGAATTGAGCGATCAGCGTCGGCCTTGAACCTACTTGCCGGTTTGTATGCCATAGATCTAATATCACTGGACAGAGTCAGAACTGCTGGTGACTGTAATAGCCACTTTCAGCGGCGGAGATATTCTGTGGAACATATTGCACAATTGAACATGGGGTACTTGCTACACCCTCCAGGCGATCCCCGTATTGCTGGGTTCGAGGACAACTCAGATCGTCTGAACGCGGTCGCAGATCGATCCAAGGGCTTTATCTGGCGCCTTCAAGGAGAAGGCTATGATCTCCCGGAAAACGATACGGGTGCATTGTTTGTTCGGCCACACGTCGCTCTGGCGACACTGTCAACTTGGCAGAACTTTGAATACTTGAAACACTTTGTTCACAAGACCGTCCATGGTCAATTTCTTGATCGCAGGGCGGAGTGGTTTGAACATGTTTGTGAGCCAAGCTATGTCATCTGGCCGATCCAGGCGGGCCATATTCCGAGCCTGACAGAAGGAAAAGAAAGACTCCTTCGGTTGAGAAAAGATGGGCCAAGTCCCGCGGCTTATGACTTTGCAACTGGTAGAGATATAGTTGTAAGATAATCAACTTAGCGAATTCAAAGCTGTCTCGACTATGGTTTGATTTTCTCCAAAAATATAGTTTTCTGGATTGATTATCGGTGTGTTGAAGTTGATCGAGTCACGCTACGACTATCGCCAATTGAGCGTGCATCGTGAACGGCGCAGATTTTTGGGCAAATCGTATAAAGTTATGCGCAAACATCGCGCGGAATTATGGGCGATGACACCCAAATTGTTTTGAACAAAATCAATGATAGGAATGCAGCGTTATACGCGTCCCTACACAGTTGTAGGTGCGCCCATAGCTTTGCATACCGCCTAAAGGCTTGCATCTTTGGCCCAAAACTTTGGGCGCAGAAACCTCTTTTTTCGGAGATCGAAGCTCAATAACTGTCGATTGGAACTTTGTTGGGTTCAATTCAAATTGTGGTCGTTCGGGTGAAAACGTACCGATTGCTACTGCCAGCCCCAACCGTATGTTCACAAATCAAGCTTTGCATTTTTCGAGATGTCGAACGACGCCACCGTTCGTTTTCCTTGGGATGGCGGTCAGTCACCGCGCTTGGCAAACGGGGCGAAAAACGCCCGCGGGGCATTCAACGGGTTTGTGGCGAACGAGAAGAGAAATTGGGTTGGGCTACTTGGTAGCGATCGGATATATGAATCCGTTCACCGGGTAGAAACTGCCATACCGGCCCGGCTGACTTTCGACCCGGACCAGCGTCCAGTCATTTTTTTTGGATACGTCCCTGACGCCCATTTTCAATGATACCTTATTGCGGTGCCAGTTCGCGTGGTTCACGATAACTTCCCGCTCGGTTACAATGTCGGACACGACAGCTACATGGCCCAACGGCATCCCTCGGGTAGCCCTAAACGACATCACCGCACCGACAACCGGTTCATTGCCCCGCTGAAAAATATTGTGCGCCTTGCCCCACCAGTCCTTGGCGTTGCCGCGAATTTCGATGCCGCTGAGGTTTCGTGCATAAGGTACGCACCACACCCTTTGCCCCCGGGCCTGCTTTTGTGAAACCTCGCGCAACGCCATTGACTGACGTTCCGGATTGAGTTCCCTTTCGGATGGGTTTTGGGCACAGGCAGAAACAAGAATGAAAAGCCCCAACGCAATCGCGGTTCGGGCAGTGCCGAGCAAAATCGGCCGGTTCGTATTCGTTTTGCGGGCGCTGGTGTGCAAATCGCTTCTTTGCCTGTTCGAAGACTTTCGAGGCTTTTACGGTGATCCAATCCGAAATGAAAAGAGGGTTGCCAATTCCCCGGCAAGATTTTGCCAGTTCCCTGCACCGAGTTTAGGCCAAGAGCCGAGGTGGAAGACGTATTTCCCAAAAGAAGATTGAGCACTGTGTAGCCGAAAAAACCCTCCGCCAATTGGATGGCGAAGGGTATGAGCAGACTACAGAGCCTAACCGAAGATTACTTTGTCATCTCCGGCTGTATGATCAGTGCGACCGCAATCGCCTTACCATCGAGCGGCTTTGCGGTTCCGGGCCTCTGTTCAAGCTGCATCCAGAATTGCGACAGGGTCAAAAGCTCAGGAGTACGGTGTCTGCGTGTTTGTCGAAACTAACTTGATCTTGGATAAAAAACCCAATGACCTCGATTTTCATATGGTTCATTTTTTCTTTCCTATCGTTGGTTCATTTGCGCACGCACGGATTTGATCCCCAACGCGGATGCGCGGTAAGGACTGCCGTTTTTCGAGCGAATGAAGCGGCGCTTCAAAAGGCGCTTGAAGACGCCAAGGCTGCAGTCGGTCAGGATATGACCGTCGCGCGTGTAACAAATGACGTCGTGGATTTTGCCGTTTTCCAGGCGCTCATGATGGATCGACCCGCCAAGGGCGAGTTCGTGCAAAACACGCTGTTCGTGCTTTGATATATTCATTGGGATGTCTCGATCTTACGAAAGCACAGAAACAGGATCACTCAGCATCGCGCGTGAGTGTGCCTATCAATGTTGGTGTTCCTGAATTTGGGTCGCCAGGAACGGGCGTTAGGCCCGGGTCTCTTTCATAAAATCTCCGTTGCACGAGGCGGTATGCCTCAGGCGGTTGTCGACTTAGCCATCCGTCCGTCATGTGTCAAGCCGTATGAAAAATAGTCCTGGTGCGCCCATTTCTGGCATTTTCGCAGGACTCGTGAATGTTTCTTCCGGCGCAAGAAATATGCAGTAATATTGCTGCACTTTACATGCTGTAATATTACTGCATATTGAAGTCATGAAAGATGATCAGCTCGACCTAATCTTCAAGGCACTTTCCGACAGCACCCGCCGCCGCATCATCGACCGTCTGAGCAGGCAACCTGCCCAGTCGCTGTTCGAAGTTTGCGCCGCATCGGTTGCGGAGGATGGTGTTGCGTTGTCCCGGCAGACGGTTTCCCAGCATCTGGCGGTGTTGGAGAAGGCAGGCTTGATCGAAGTTGAATGGAAGGGCCGGACAAAAACGCACTCCTTGCGCGTGAGCGATGAGCACATCGCGGCTGCATCATGGCTCACAAATTACAAAACAAAACGGATCCAAGACATGAAAATCTACGTAACCAGCATCTTTGTTGATGACCAAGGCAAAGCTGAGAAATTTTACACTGAAACCCTGGGGTTCAAGGTCAAGCACAATATCTCATTGGGCGAAAACCGTTGGTTGACGGTCGTATCAAAGGAAGATCCCGAGGGGACCGAGTTGCTGCTTGAACCAAGCGACCACCCGGCGGTGCGGCCTTACAAAGCAGCCCTTGTTGCAGACGGCATCGCTGCACATTCATTTCAGGTCCAGGACCTTGATGCTGAGTACAAGAGGCTGAGCGATCTGGGCGTGGATTTCGTCACCGAACCGATGGACGCTGGGGCAGTTCACATGGCTGTTTTTGATGACACGTGCGGAAATCTCATTCAGCTCATCCAAATGAAAGACGTCGCGTCCTCCTGAGGCTCGAGCGGATCACATTGTGACAATCGCGAACGACGGAATACCTCTCTCCCGACGATGATGGGATCGCTGTTGCCAACGTAATGCATTGCGCTCACTTCGAGCACACGCATCGACAGGTCCCAAAAGCCTTCTTTGTTGAATCCAGATTTCTCAGTGAAGTGCTAACAGAACACCTGCAAAAGGTACGGACGGCAGCTCGCTTCGTCATGTGTGTTTTGGCACGGCTCATCTGAAATGATCGGACCATGTGGCATTGGGCTGTTTGCGGGGCAACGCTGATTCCAGCGGCTGCAAAGAAAACTCAGTGACTTCTATCTCATGCTCTCTAAACTCGAACCTGGTACTTTTCATGAGTTGACTGGGGAGCTTAACCTCACGTGGGTGAAAAAAGACCATCAGGAGAGACGGCAGGTCCTGCGTCGTCATCCGCGCAAAATGAGGGGCTCAGCGTCGCTGATCAGCAGGCGCGGTTCGAAGCGACCGCGCGGGTTATGCAGGCAATCTCCGAAACCAAGGATGACGTGCAACCGGTCTGCGATCTGATTGTAACGCTGGCAAAAGATCTCTGCGACGCTTTCTTCGCCGGTCTGGTTCTGGGGCGAGAAGGGGATGCCCTTCAGCAACTGGTGGCCAGCGTTAATCTGCACCCGGACATTCAACAGCTCTGGCTCGACGGTAAGTACACCATGGAGCCGGGCAATTCCCTTGTGACCGATACCATTCTCAGCGGCGAGACCAAACGCGTTGTCGATATGGGAGATACCGACTTTCACAAGTCCGTTGATGAGCGTTTTAAGCTGATTGTCGACACACATGGTTGCCGCAGCAATCTGTTTGTTCCATTGAAACTGGATGGCTCGGCAATCGGGTGTTTGATGTTGGCGCGCAACGAAGTGCGCCCATACACCGATGATCAGGTTCGGCTGATGGAAACATTCGCCGCGCAAGCCGTGATCGCAATCGAGAATGTTCGCCAATTCCGCGAATTGCAGACCCGTCTGGCGCGCGAGGGCGCCACGCGCGAAGTGCTTGAGGTAATTAGCCGTTCTCGGGAGGATGAAGCTCCGGTCTTTAAAACGATCCTCGAAAACACCGCCCGGCTGTGTGAAACCGATGTCGCGACGCTGAGCCTTTTGAATGAAGCGCGAACGCATCTAGAATACGCCGCCCATTACGGCGATCAATTGGCCACGTACGAGGTCGGTGTTGATCGCTGGTCGTTGGACTCAAATCTTCAGATTGCCGAGTCTGTGCGGGAAGCGCGGGTTATTCACAACGTCGATTTACGCCTGACAGACCATTACATTAACGGGGACCCTTGGCGCCGTCAGTTGGTTGATGAAGAAGGTGTCCGCTCGTTTCTGACAGTCCCTCTGATTTCAGTGGACGGCGACCCGGTTGGCGTCATCGGGATTTATCGGCGCGAAGTACGCCCTTTCACCGATGACGAGATTGCTTTGGTCGAGAGCTTTGCAGCTCAGGCTGTCATCGCCATCGACAATACACGCCAAATGACAGAGCTGCACACTCAGTTGGAACGCCAAACGGCGACGCGGGAAGTTCTGACAGTGATCAGCAAAAGCCGGGACGACGATGCGCGGGTCTTTGAGGTAGTTCTTCAGCAGGCCACCAAGGTTTGTGGTGCGGATCAGGCCGCACTCATTCTGGTAAACTCTGCTGGAACCTGCGGAAGGCTCGTGGCGGCTTGGGGTCACCAAAAAGAAGGGGCTGAAATAGGAACGGAGTGGCCTCTCGAAGGTTCGTTTACAGCCGCTATCGCGATACGAACAGGTCAGGTAGTTCGCGTCGACGATATAGCTGACACAGATTACTTTCGCTCGGGCAATCCAACGGCGGTTGCGATGGTTGAGGTAGAAGGCATTCGGTCCCGCGTTGCAGTTCCGTTGTTGCAGGGGGGGCAGGCCATCGGGGCCATCGCGGTCAGCCGCCGCGAGGTGCGTCCATTCGCCGACCCAGATGTGCAGCTAATCGATGAATTCGCCAGACACGCGGTGATTGCAATCGAGAACACGCGCCAGTTTCGCGAAGTTCAGGAACGGCTTGAGCGGGAGAAAGCGTCGCGAGAAATCCTTGAAGTCATCAGTCGCAGCCGTGACGACGACAAGCCGGTCTTCCACAGCATTCTCGAAAATGCCAGCCGTTTGTGCAAGGCACCGCTGGCCTTCTTGTGTGTCGCTGATCACGAACGCGGGCTTGCGACGATCCCGGCCAATATTGGCGCGAGAACCGATTTTGATGAAGCGCTCAGGGAATTCACCGAGCCTTTGACACGTACGGAACTGATCGCAATCAGGCCCATGGTCGATGGGCAGGTCATTCGTCGGGACAACATCGCCGATGATCCGCTTTATTACCGGGACCGCGACCCGAAACGGGTTCAGATGGTCGAGATCGAAGGAGCCCGCTCGGTTCTTGCGGTTCCGTTGATGAAAGGCGGCACCGGACTTGGGGTGATCGTGCTCTATCGCCGTGAAGTTGCACCGTTCTCGGATGACGACATCGCACTGGTCCAGACATTTGCGGCCCAGGCCGTGATAGCAATGGAGAATGTTCGCCAGTTTCGGGAGGTCCAGGACCGCACGGCGGAAGTTACGCAAGCGCTGGAATACCAGACGTCCACATCTGAAGTGCTGCGGGTTATTTCGGCGTCACCAAACGAGTTGTCCCCCGTTCTCGATGCCATCCTCAAAGAGGCGTCGCGCATCTGCGAATTGCAGGATGCCTATGTTGCGATGTTGGATCCGGACGACGGGCTTTTCCATGTTCACTCGACACTCACTCAGGACACGGTTTTTGCGGACTACGTCAAATCGCACCCTATTTCGCCCAGTGAGAGCGGTGTAAGCGGGCGGGCCATTCTGTCCAAACGCACAATCTATATCGAAGATGTCGAAGCGGACCCGTCCTACACATGGATGGAAGAAAGCGGCGTCGGTGAATACAAATCACTGCTTGGGGTGCCGTTGGTCAAGAACGGCAAGGTCGTGGGCGTATTATCGCTCGGGTCGCCGGAAGTTTCCGGGTTTTCCAAGAAACAGATTCAATTGCTTCAAACTTTCGCAGACCAGGCCATTATCGCCATCACAAACGCGAACCTATTCCGTGAGGTTGAGAAACGCACTGCGGAAGTAGAGCAAGCGCTGGAATACCAGACCGCCACGTCAGACGTGTTGTCGGTCATATCGCGCTCTCCGAACGAGTTGGAGCCGGTACTTGAGGAAATCCTGAAGGTCGCAAGCCGGATCTGCGAACCAAAATACGCAGCGATTTCGATCCTCAATCCGGAAGATAACCTTTACCACACGGACATCATGCTCGATTTTGACAGTGTTTTCATGAAGTTCATGAAGGCCAACCCTGTTCCGGCCGGCCACGGGAGCGGAATTGGCCAAACAGCAGCCCGAGGGGAAACAGTCTATTACAAGGACACGGAAGCTGACGAATACGCATGGAAAGAGGCAGCTCGCATCGGAAAGTACCGTTCGCTGCTAGGTGTCCCGCTGATCAAGGGCAAAGTGGTGGTCGGCGTGATCGTGCTCTGCCACGATAAAGTCGCGCCATTCAATTCAAAGCAGATCTCTCTATTAGAGACTTTTGCGGCCCAGGCCGTGATTGCGATCAACAATACCCAGTTGTTCGAAGAAGTTCAGGCACGTACGGCCGAAGTGGAAGAGACACTGAAGTACCAGACGGCCACGTCAGAAGTGCTGGATGTCATCTCCCGCTCGCCCAACGATCTGCCGCCGGTGCTGGATGCCATCCTCGAGGTTTCTTCGCGCATATGTTCGCCGGAATATGCATTCTTCGCGATGCGGGACCCAGACGACGGGCTGTACCGGGTGGTCATGTCCCACAACGTGAGCGATGCGTTTCTGAAGTTCCTGTCAGACAACCCCATAGCTCCCGAAGAAGGCTCGTGCATCGGGCGAACGGCGTTGCATGGAAAAACAGTCTACATCGAGGATACGCGCAACGATCCGACTTACACATGGAAACAAGCGGCCGAGATGGGCGATTACCTGACCACTTTGGGCGTTCCGCTTGTCAAAAATGGTCTGACGCTTGGGGTCATCGTCATGGCGCACCGGCAGGCTTCGGCGTTTAACGACAAACAGATCAGCCTTTTGGAAACCTTTGCGTCTCAGGCACTGATCGCCATCAACAACACGCAGCTTTTCGAGGAAGTGCAGGCGCGCACTGCAGAAGTCGAAGAGGCCTTGCAATACCAGACTGCCACGACTGAAGTTCTCGAGGTGATTTCCCGATCTCCTGACGCATTGGAACCCGTGCTGGAAGCGTTGCTGGCCGTTTCGTCCCGTATCTGCCGTCTCCAGGATGCCTTCGTCGCCTTGAAGAAACCAGAGGACGGGAAGTATCATTTCTTTGCAGGGCACAACCTGTCAGACGGATTTACCGAGTTTCTGAAGGCGCACCCATTTGAACCGGGGAACTCATCGGCGACCGCGCGTGCACTTCTTCGTGGACAGGCCGACTATGTCGAGGATACGCAGGCAGACCCTCTTTATGATCCGGTTCTGAAGTCGAACCTCGAAGGGTATCGATCCGTTCTTTCCGTGCCTCTGATACGTGACGGCGCCACAATTGGTGTCATCAGCATGGGCAGCCGAACGGCTGCTGCTTTTGACGAAAAGCAAATCAAGCAAATGGAGACATTCGCGTCGCAGGCGATTATCGCGATCCAGAATTCTCAATTGTTCAATGACACGCAAACTGCGCTCGCGCGCCAGACGGCGAGTGCTGATGTACTGCGGGTGATCAGCCAATCGCCTACGGATACAACGCCTGTTTTTGAGATGATCGTAGAGTCCGCGATCCGGCTTGTTTCGTGTGATATGGCGATAGCAACCTTGGCCGATGAGTCATCCTGGTGGCAAGTGGCCGTGGCTTCACCGCACGGGTTGATACGCGACTTCGGACAGTCCCGTCACCCGCTTGATCCACAAGACAATTTCCAGTCTTCGGTCTTAATGTCGGGAAGAACACGGCATGTTTCCGATTTTTCATTACATGAACTGCCGAGATTGGCGAAAAAACTGCATAAGGAAAACGGAACAGAGGCTTACCTGGGTGTTCCGTTGATGCGTGCCGGCACCTGCCTGGGTGGCCTTGTGTTCATCAGGAAAACGAAAAAGCCATTTTCGGATGATGATATCGCCATGGCGGAGTCTTTCGCCGACCAGGCTGTCATAGCAATTGAGAATGTGCGCCTATTCCGAGAAGCTGAAGAAGCGCGCAAGGCCGCGGAAGAGGCCAACGAAGCCAAAAGCGCTTTCCTTGCCACCATGTCCCACGAAATCAGAACCCCGATGAACGCCGTGATCGGGATGAGCGGGCTTTTGATGGACACCGAGTTGGATGCGGAGCAGAGCGATTATGCCAATACGATCCGCGACAGTGGCGATGCGCTACTGGGTATCATCAACGAAATCCTCGATTTCTCAAAAATCGAGGCCGGGCAAATGGATATCGAGAACCATCCGTTCGACTTGCGTGAATGCATAGAAAGCGCGCTGGATTTAATCAGCGGCAAAGCTGCCGAAAAACAGCTCGATTTGGCCTATGAGTTCGACGACGCTCTGCCCCCGGCGATCAGCGCCGACTTGACCCGACTGCGGCAAATTCTGCTGAACCTTCTGTCTAACGCCGTGAAGTTCACAGAAAGCGGCGAAGTGGTTCTGTCCGTTGAGCGATCAGCCAAGGAGCAGGGCGCGTTGGAACTCACGTTCAAAGTTCGCGACACCGGAATAGGCCTGTCTGACAAGGGCATGCGCCGTCTGTTTCAATCTTTCAGTCAGGCAGACAGTTCAACGACCCGCAAATATGGTGGCACTGGTCTGGGTCTTGCGATCTCCAAGCGTCTTGCAGAGCTTATGGGCGGGACAATGTGGGCGGAAAGCGAAGGCGAAGGGCGTGGTTCTACTTTTGTGTTCAAGATCCGGGCCAAAGCGGCGAAACCAGTGAAGTCATCATCTCGCAATCTGGTTGGCGTTCAGCCCGAGCTTGAGGGCAAGCGTATTCTGATGGTGGACGACAACGCCACCAATCGCAAAATCCTGGCTCTCCAAACCGAGAAGTGGGGCACCCAAACCACGACGTGTGAAACTCCGTCCGAAGCGCTGGGCCTGCTGGGAAATGCCGACCGGTTCGATCTGGCCATCCTCGACATGCATATGCCGGAAATGGATGGTGAGGAACTTGCAGGAAAGATCCGCACAAAGCAGCCGACACTGCCGATGATCCTCTTCAGTTCACTCGGCCAGCGCGACATGGATCTTGAGGACGGGTTGTTTGCCGCCAACCTTGCCAAACCATTACGTCAATCGCAGCTATTTGATACGTTGGTCACATTGTTTGCGACCCAAAAGGTGCAACTGAAAGTGGCCAAACCCCCGGACAAACCCCAAACAGACTCCGATATGGCAAAGCGCCACCCCCTGCGCATATTGCTGGCGGAAGACAATTTGGTGAACCAGAAACTCGCCCTCCGCCTGCTGGAGCAGATGGGGTATCGCGCGGATTTGGCCAGCAACGGCGCTGAGGCCGTTGAAAGCGTAAACCGACAAACATACGACGTCGTGTTCATGGATGTGCAGATGCCCGAAATGGACGGGTTGGAGGCGTCCCGCCGGATCAACAAGGCGTTCCCCGATGGCAGCCGTCCTCGCATAATTGCCATGACTGCGAACGCGATGCAGGGCGATCGCGAGATGTGTCTGGACGCCGGTATGGACGATTACATCACCAAACCGATCCGAGTCCCCGTTTTAATTGAAGCCCTTTTGAACTCCCCCCGAACAAGAAGGTGATCCATGACAGATAGCCCAATTGATCATGAAATCTTCATGGAACTCAAAGACGCGACAGGCGAAGACTTTGCTGCCGAGCTTGTGAACACCTTTCTCGACGAAGCCCCGGGAATGATTAGCGAATTGAAAGCAGCTGCGGGTGCGGCCGATGCCGACAGATACCGTCGGGCTGCACATTCCATCAAATCCAATGCAAGCACATTTGGTGCAACGGCGCTTGCCGAACTGGCCAGGAAAGTCGAGCTCGGAAAGCCGCCCGTGGCCGGAGATCTTATGGATGCGAACGCGTTGGAGGCGGCCCTTAACACCGCAGCAGCGGCCCTTCGGAACTTGATTGATGACTGACGCCCCCGGACATCTGCTCATCGTCGACGACAACAAGGTCAATCGCTTGCTGTTGTCCCGGAATGTCGAGCTTTTGGGTCACCAGGCTTCGGTGGCGGAAAACGGTCGGGTTGCGATGGAGATGCTGTCCAGTCAGCCTTTCGACCTGCTTCTTCTGGATATCGAAATGCCGGAAATGGACGGGTTCCAGGTTCTGGAGGCGACCAAGTCGGACACCGACCTGCGCGATCTGCCAGTGATTGTGACCTCATCTGTCGAAGGGCTCGACAATGTGGTGCGCTGCATTGAACTGGGGGCCGAAGACTACTTGCCGAAACCGGTCAACAAGACGCTTCTCAGTGCACGCGTTTCCAGTGGCCTCGAAAAGAAAAGACTGCGGGACGAACAGAAACGTCTGCTTGAACGCTTTGCAACCACCGAAGTGGCCCAGGACCTGCAAGCGTCCGGCTTCGCCATCGGCGGCAAACGTGCCAACGCGTCGGTTTTGTTTTGCGATATCCGCGGCTTCACGACGTTGTCGGAAAACCTCGCGCCGGAGGAAACTATTGATCTGCTCAATACCTTCTACACTTTGATGTTCGAGGCTGTGACCAGCAATGGCGGCATTGTCAGCCTGATGCTGGGCGACGGTTTGATGGCGCTTTTCGGGGTTCCGCAACACCTGCCCAACTCTGCGCAAAGTGCGGTTACGGCGGGACATGAGATGCACAACATGATCGAAATGCTAAATCTCGAAAGGCGCGCGGAAGGGAAAGATGCCTTGAAGATCGGCATCGGAATCGCAACCGGCGAGGTTGTTGCCGGATATGCCGGCACGGACAACCGGGCGACGTATACTTGCATCGGATCGACCGTAAACCTTGCGGCCCGTCTTGAAGCGGAAACCCAGCGAACCGGTAGCCGGATTTTGATAGATCAGGAAACACTGAGGCTGTTGGATGGTGCCCATGTGGAAAGGACATTCGGCGGAACGAGGATCAAGGGTTTCTCTGATCCGTTTGACATTCACGCGCTATGACCAACCGTGCAAACCTGGGGCCAATGCTTTTTTTGATTGGTTTCAGAGGTGTGAAGCCAACATTATAGAAGTTCCCAAAACATCTTCCGGATAGACAGTGGTTTGCGATATTGGTGCTTTTCGGAATAGATCGTCGAAAAGCCACGACAGCATCTGCGCCCTCGTCGATTATGTTTGGCGTGTTCGGAGGCAGGGGGGGGTCAAACAAACTTCTCGTTCCAAATCCCTACACGCTGATCGTCGCGGTTTTCATATTCGGCGATAGCCTGGAAAATATCCCGATCCACCGGCCCTTCCCGATCTTCTCCATAGTACGTCATTTGCATTGTGAACCATGCGGTCATCCCACCCGGCGGCAAAGTGGCGAAGCGAGGGAAGACAGGGTCCCGTTTCCCAGCCTGCCAAGTGCTGGGCAAATCAGGGTCCAGGATGAAGCCGCGTGCTATGCCGACCGCATCCACATCCCCTGATTTGACTGCGGCCTCTGCTTCTGATCGATGCTTGAACCCTCCGGTCACCATGAGCGGGGTCTTGGTCAACCGCCGCGCGGCGCGCGCGAAGTCGAGAAAATAGGGACCTTTGGTTGCCCGTTCGGAACTAGATGGCGCGCCGGGAAAATAGGTTCCTCCGCTGATGTCCAGCAGATCGACGCCTTTGCCGTCCAACCCGGCAACCACCCTGAGCGCGTCTTGTTCCGTTAGTCCGCCGTCAAGCTGGTCAGTGGCGTTCAGTTTGACCGCGACTGTGAAGTCAGACGGCACCGCGGACCGTACAGCCTCAACGGTTTCGATCAGCAACCGCATCCGCGCTTGGATCGGGCCACCATAGGCATCCGTTCGACGGTTGAAGAGGGGAGAGAGGAACTGGCTCAACAAAAATCCGTGCGCGGCATGGATCTGGACACCGCCAAACCCCAGATCGGCAGAGCGTCGGGCTGTGCGGGCAATTTTTTCTGGAATGGTCCTGATCTCGGAAAGCGACATTTCTTCGCTACTGAAATCAGGGAAATCGATTGCGCTTGGGCCTTTGGGATGACCGATCGGTCGATGCGTGAGCGCCCCGGCGTGACCAAGTTGCAGCCAAAGCTGTGCACCGTTGACCGAGCCACGGCGGGCCAGATCCCTGAAAGCCGCCATATCGGCCGCCTCGTCGAGCACGAGATTACCCGGTTTTTCGGGGTAACGCGGATCCCCCTGCACTTCACCGATGATCGACGCCGCCAAACCACCCTCGGCCCAGCGTTCATAGAGACGCTTCTGGGCGGCGGTCGGGTTGCCCCGGCCATCCGCCAGCGAGTCCGACATGGCCGATTTGACGATCCGGTTCTTCAAAACACGCCCGTTCGGCAGGGTGAGCGGGCTAAAAAGGGAGGTTTTCGAAGCGATGGGCAAGGTGTTTCTCCTTGGTTTATTGGCCTTCATCATAGATAATTTGGAAAGTTTGTGCCGATAATCCGGTATCTTGGATCAACTTTTAATAGTTTTTGGAATAGATGTCGCAAAAAATGGAACTGGAAATCCTTCTGGCCGTGGTTGACCATGGCAGTTTTTCGGCCGCTGCCCGCGTGTTGGGGTACACCCCGTCTGCGGTGGGCAAACGGGTGCACCTGTTGGAGCAGAGGCTGCGGGTGCCGCTTCTTGTCCGCTCGACCCGGCGCATGGCATTGACGGAGGCCGGGCAGCGATATGTAGAGGAAGCGAGGGATCTTCTTGCCCGCCTGACAACCTTGGAAGAGGACATTGCCGATGATGCCGGCAACCTGCGCGGTGTGATCCGTGTGACAAGCTCGGCGGCTCTTGGCCAATTACATGTCGTCCCACTTGTGATCGAATTCATGGGGCTTAATCCCGACGTCGAAATCGAGCTGTTGCTGACGGACAAGATCATTGATCTGGTGGGCGACGGCTTCGATCTCGCAATCCGCAGCGGCGTCTTGCCGGACTCGTCCCTCGTGTCACGGAAAATGATGGACAATCAGCGGATCCCATGTGCCGCGCCCGGTTATCTTGAGCGGAGCGGAGTTCCACTGGAACCCGAGGACCTGACTGCGCACAGATGCCTGCGCCTCGGGCCGGAAAAACATCTGTCGGATTGGGGCTTCAAACGAACGGGTGGCGGCATGTCGCGGCTCGGGTCGGGGTTTTCCTGCAATAGTCTGGAAGCGCTCCGTTCGGCGTGCTGTGCGGGACGCGGCATAGCGTGGTTGCCGGAGTTTTTGATATCCGACGACTTGCGCACTGGTCGCCTGTGTCCGGTTCTGTCGGATCACGCGGAGCCTAGCGCCGGCGGTGGGGTCTTCGTACTGCGCCCGGAAATGCCCTTTCTGCCACGGCGCGTTCGGACCCTGATTGACTTCCTCGTGGATGGCTTCGCGGACAAGGAATTCGGTCGCGGATAGCAGGCTGAAAATTTGGCTGGCCTTTTCAAATTGATTTCCGAACAGCAACAGCCCGGTTGCCGTCGGATTGGAGATGGTTTCCGGGATCAAGAAGAAGACCCAGAGGTCCGGTCCAAATTGCATGGATCGGCGCAAGCTGGTCGAAATCAAACCGGCAATACTTGGATCGCAATTTCGTGCCGGGGTGAGACGTCTTTGACCAAGGGGCCTCACCCTGCAAAACGCTGCGATCAGAGGGTGTTAGTACTTAACAAGGCCGATGCTCGGTTGGTGCATTGGTTTCCCAACTGTCAATCCGCTCACCTTTTCGATGATGGCATCGGCGTCAATGCCGTGGTGACGATAGAGATCGCCAATCGTGCCGGTCTGACCGAAGTGCTCGACACCCATTGGAATCGTCGGATGTCCATGCACGGACCCCAGCCAGGACAGGGTCGCAGGATGCCCGTCGATCACCGTGATAAGTTTGCAGTGACGCGGAAGGTCAGACATCAGGGCTTCGATGTGGGACAGCGCCGCCTTGTTTCCGCGTGACCGTGCCCGTTGGGCGGCGGTCCATCCGGCATTCAACCGATCGGCGGACGTGACGGCCAGAACACCGATGTCCCGGCGGCCTTCACCAATTGCTCCTGCGGCTTTGATCGCCTCTGGCGCAATTGCCCCCTGATAGGCGATTACGACCTCGCAATTGGGTCCAGGTTTGCGTAGCCAATACGCTCCATCGATCGCACCCTGACGGAATTCGTCGTCCACGCGTTTGCCGGGCTGTTCGATCGGGTTGGTCGTCAGGCGCAGGTAGATCGACCCTCCGGTTTCATCACGCAGCCAGGTGCGCTCGTCCGGTTGTCCCTCGCCGTCGCGCTGGATGTAGTCGAAGGCCCATTCCATGATCACCGCCAACTCGTCGGCAAAGGCGGGTTCAAATGCGGCCAGCCCATCCTGGCTCATCCCGATCAGGGGGGTGCCGACGGACTGGTGCGCCCCACCTTCCGGAGCCAGCGTAACCCCCGACGGCGTGCCCACCAGTATGAAGCGCGCGTCCTGGTAGCAGGCATAGTTCAATGCATCGAGTCCGCGGCTGACAAAGGGGTCATAAACCGTTCCAATCGGGATCAACCGCTTTCCAAACAGGGAATGCGAAAGACCCGCCGCGCCCAGCAAAAGCATCAGGTTCATTTCAGCGATCCCGAGCTCGATATGCTGCCCTTCCGGTGTGAACTCCCATTTGGCCGTCGAGGGGATACGATGTTCGACAAAGGCGTCGGTCTGTTCGGAACGCGCGAAAAGCTTGCGACGGTTCACCCATGGCCCAAGATTGGTGGTGCCGGTTACGTCAGGCGACGTTGTCACAATGCGTTCGGCCAGTTGGCTGTCGCCCTTGGACAAGGCGTCCAGAATCTTGCCGAAAGCCATCTGGGTTGAAATCTCGCGGCTGGTGGCGATCCCTATTGGTGGCACATCCAGCTTGTCATCAAGATAGCGCCGAGGACCTTTGGCAAAGAATGGCACTTTGGACAGGAATTCTTTCAGGGCTTCAGGATCCTCAACTGCAGCGAGCGGATTCCATTCCTCACCCTCAAGCACGCCCATATGGGCCTGCCACGCGGCAAACTGACTGTTGTTCATCAACCCGCCGTGGTTGTCCTTGTGACCGGCAATGGGCGTGCCCCAGCCCTTTACCGTATAAGCTAGAAAGCAAGTCGGGCGATCATGGTCGATCGCGGCAAATGTCCGGGACATGGTCTCGACGCAGTTGCCACCGAGGTTTTCCATCAAGGCCGCCAGTTCCGCGTCCGTGCGCCGTTCGATAAGCGCCGTGACGTCTCCCTGATCGCCCAGATCGTCCATCAGGCGCTGGCGCCACACCGCACCTCCCATGAACGTCAGGGCCGAATAGTCCTGATTGGCGCAGGCGTCGATCCAGTTCCGCAACCGGTCCCCTCCGGGCTCTTCGAATGCAGCGCGTTGCAGGACGCCGTATTTCACGCGTACGACATCCCAGCCAAAAGCATCAAAGATCTTCTCGATCCGCTCGAACAGCCCTTCGCGTACGATCCCATCCAGTGACTGGCGGTTGTAGTCGATGATCCACCAAGTGTTGCGCAGGTCGTTCTTCCACCCTTCCTGCAACGCCTCGTAGATATTGCCTTCGTCCAGCTCGGCATCGCCGACCAGTGCAACCATGCGACCCAACGGGGCGTCGGCGCCCCAACTTTTGGCCTTGATGTAATCCTGAATGATCGAGGCAAACGAGGTGATTGCGACACCCAGGCCCACTGACCCGGTCGAGAAGTCTACGTCATCGATATCCTTGGTTCGGCTGGGGTAGCTCTGAGCACCGCCAAATCCGCGGAAGTTTTCCATTTTCTCGCGGGTCTGGTTGCCCATGAGGTACTGCATCGCGTGAAAGACCGGCGACGCGTGGGGTTTGACGGCGACCCTGTCCTCCGGCCGCAGGGCCGAGAAATAGAGCGCCGTCATGATCGATGCCATCGAGGCGGACGAAGCCTGATGACCACCGATCTTGATCCCATCCACCTTGGGCCGGACATGATTGGCATGGTGGATCATCCAATGCGACAACCACAGCAGGCGTTGTTCAACGATTTTCAACTGGGTGGGATCAATGTGCATGGAGGTCTCCGGGTTCAGGCGGCGCTGCGGGCAGGGTAGGGCAAAGCCTGCTCCAGGTCTGCAAGGATGTCTTCGACGTCTTCAAGCCCGACTGACAGGCGGATCAGGCCATCGCTGATTCCATGCTCGGCCCGCTCTTCCGGGGTGTATGTCGAATGGGTCATCGAGGCCGGGTGCTGGATCAGGGTTTCCGCATCACCCAGCGAGACTGCGCGCTGGATCATGGTCAGTCGGTTCATGAATTCGATCCCACCGGACAGACCAGATTTGATTTCAAACGCAATCATGGCTCCGGGCTGCGACATCTGGCGCTGCGCAACATCGTGCTGGGCAAAACTCTTGAGACCAGGGAAAGATACGTCACCGACAGCGGGGTGGGCCTCAAGATATTCAGCGACAACTTCAGCCGACGCGCAGTGGCGGTCCATCCGCAAATTAAGGGTTTTCAGCCCTCGCAGGATCAGCATCGCGTTGAAGGGCGCCATCACCGCGCCGGTCATGTCCTTCATCCCGACCAGGCGGATCTCGGCAATCTGTTCCGCCGTGCCCACAACCAGGCCAGCAACCACGTCTCCATGCCCGCCAAGGTATTTGGTGGCGGAATGCAGAACGATGTCGGCACCGTGTTCAATCGGTCGGGTCAGATATGGGCTGGCATAAGTATTGTCGACCACGACCTTTGCACTGACCGTGTGCGCGATCTTTGCATGGGCGGCAATATCCACAAGCCGCATATTCGGGTTTGCCGGCGTTTCGAAATAGACCACACGCGTTTTGTCCGACACAGCGGCACGCAGGTTTTCAGGGTCCGTCATATCGACATGCGTGATCGTGACGCCCCATTTCGCCAACCCGTGGCGCATGAACGCAAAGGTGCAGCCATAGAGTGTCTTGTCGACGATAACTTCGTCGCCTGGCGAGAGCAGGGTCCAAAGCACTGCGGTAATTGCGCCCATGCCGCTGGAAAGGGCCAGCCCGGCCTCTGCCCCTTCGAGCACCGCAATCCGGCGTTCCAGAAGATCGCATGTGGGGTTCGAAATACGGCTGTAGATATGGCCTTCGCGTTCACCTGCGAACATCTCGCCGCCGGCCTCGGCCGTTTCGAAGGTAAAGGTCGAGGTCAAATGCAGCGGCGGGGTCAGCGCGCCGTCATTTTCCAACGGGTTGTAAGCATGGTGGATGGCGCGGGTAGCAAAGCCGGTTGAGCGGGTCATGACAAACTCCTGATTCCAGTTGAAGCCATTTTGCGCCTTTACTTTGGGTGATGGGTTGCGAATTATACCAACATAGAGGTCCAAATTGGCAGGATCTGCCAATCGTGGGAAGGAAAATGGACGCCAAGGACAGACAGATCATCCGTGCCCTCCAACGGGATGGGCGCATGACCAATCAGGATCTTGCGGATGCGGTCAGCCTCTCGCCGTCGCCCTGCCTGCGCCGGGTCAAGAACCTTGAGGCCAGTGGGATCATCAAGGGATACAGCGCAGATGTGGACGCCGCCGCATATGGGATGGCCATTACCGTCTTTGTGCGTATCCGGCTGGAGCGGCACAACGAAACGGATGTCCAGAATTTTGAAGGTCGGATTCGGATGATCGAGGAAGTTCTCGAATGCCATGTGCTGACCGGCGCCATGGACTATCAGTTGCGCGTTCTTGTTTCGGATCTCGATGCTTACGAAGACTTTATCCGCAATCGCATACACCCGATTGGCGGTATCGCCTCCATCGATACCAGCTTTGTCTATGGAACGGTAAAGAAAACAGCCGTTTTCCCATCCACCTGATCGGCAATGCTCCGTCCGTTTCGCGCCCACGTAGATGCACGCGCCTCACATCGGGCTGTGGCCAAGAGCTTTGTAAGCCAAGCCTGCCTGGTCCGTTCTGCAGCACCGGAAGGCCGGAGAACCCGTTACCGAAAAGTCGTCTTGCCCGATTGTTTCCTTGTCGCCAGAGTGGCTGAAAAGCAGGAGGGTGGCGTGGCTGGTCACATATGCGATGCGATCGTTGGTGCGGGTGGTGTCGGATGTTCGACATCGCGGCATCTGGCTGAGGCCGCGCGGGCCGACGCTGCTGGAAAGAAACGTGCTGACTGCCGGGGCCACTCGGCCCGCGGCGGGCAAATTTGGTGAAGGGCAAGAAGGACAGATGACCAAATCCAGCGACCTGTTTCAGCAAGCCCGTCAAACGATGCCCGGGGGCATCTCACACCGCTATCGCTGGCGCTTGCCGAACCCGATCTATATCACCCGCACGCTGGGCGCGCATAAGTGGGACGCTGACGGCAATCGATATATCGATTTCAAGATGGGTGCGGCCAGCCAGATGATGGGCCATTGCCACCCCGAAATTGTCAAAGCCCTGCAGGCGCAAGCGGCGCAAGCGATCTTTGCGGCTGACTGCAACCCGAGCGAGGTCAACTGGTCACGCAAGATCTGCGATCTGATTCCGTCGGTAGAGCGGGTCCGCTTCACAGCGTCCGGAACCGAGGCAACGATGCTGGCCCTGCGCATCGCACGCGCCTTCACTGGCCGTGACAAGATCCTTCGCGTGGACGGGCATTACCATGGCTGGCATGATCACGTTCTGAAGGGGTCAAAACCGGGATCGGATGTGCCGCCATCACTGGGTGTTCCCGCAACCGTCGCAGCGCTGACCGACATCTGCCCGCCTGATGCGGACATGTTGAACAGGATGCTCGCCACCAAGGACTATGCTGCGGTGATTGTCGAAGCCTCGGGCGCCAATTACGGCGCAGTGCCGATGGCGCAGGCGGTTCTGGGAGCCGCCCAATCCGCCGCGCATCGAAATGGCAGCCTGCTGATCCTGGATGAGATCATCACTGGTTTCCGCTGGTCCCCCGGTGGGCGTCAGGCCCTGGCCGGTACCACGCCCGACCTGACGACCATGGCCAAGATCGTCACCGGCGGTATGCCGGGAGGTGCCGTCGGCGGCACGGCCGACGTCATGGCGATGCTCGACCCGTCCGTCACGACCCGGGGACATACCCCGGCTGTGCTGCACCAGGGAACCTTCAACGGAGCGCCCATCGTGGCCGCAACCGGATCGGTGATGATGGACCTTTTGGCGGATGGTTCGGCCCAGGCCCATGCGGACAGGATCGCGGCGGATATTCGGAGTGGCGTGAACGAGCTGTTCTCCAATCACGGCATCGAAGGGCTGTGCTATGGCGAAAGCTCGACGTTCCACCTCTGGTTCGGGCCGCACGAAGGGACGATGGACGGGATACCCGCCGCGACCATTCGCGAACCCACAAACAAGCTGGTCGCGGGGTTACAGGATGCTCTGAACCGCAACGGAGTTGACCTGATGTCCGCGATGAGCGCCGTAACATCGGCTGCGCATAGTGACGATGATGTCACGGACACCCTGAATGCGTTCGACCGCGCACTGGAAGAGATCAAGCCGGTTCTCAACGAGACGCAGTAGCGTCACCGTACCGGGCCGATCACCACATTTGCTTGTGCTTGCGCGTCGATCCGATGCTGACGCCGAACTGCCGCGAAAACGCCTTGGACAAAGACTGTGCGGAGGAATAGCCACAACGCATCGCAACCTCGTCCAGAACAAGGTTCGTGTGCGCAACCAGATCGCGGGCGCGCGACAGGCGCATCAACTGGTAATAGCGTTGGGGCGGCATCCCAAGCTCTTTGACAAAGATGCGCGACATGGACCGAACCGAAAGGTTGGCCCGCCGCGCGAGGTCCACGATTTGCATCGGAGCCTCGACATTTTCCGCCATTATGGAAATGCAGCGCCGCAGATTTTCCGACCCTTTGGGTTGCATGGCGCTGTGGCCAAGCCCATCGAACCGCGCACCGTCATGCAGGAACATGCTGGCCGCATCATGCGCCAGCGCGTCACCGTATCGTTCCGAAATCAGGGCGATCATCAAATCCATGGCCGTCGAGGCGCCGCCGCAGGTCCAGATCGGACCGTCGCGGACAAATCTGTCCGGCAGGGTTTCGACATTTGGAAACGCCTCCGAAAACTCAGTCAGCGTTTGCCAGTGCAGGGTTGCCCGACGCCCGTCCAGCAATCCCCAGGAAGCAAGAAACCACGCCCCGGTATCCGCCCCGATGACCGTCTCCGCCTGTCTGGTCAGCGCGACGCATTTTCTGCTGGCCGGTTTCGAGGCGTTCTGCCTGAACTCGTCTCCGCCGACCACCATCAACAGATCGCAGGCGCCCGCGTCAACCAGGGTGACGTCCGGCGAAAGACGCAGACCACTTGAGCTGCGAACTGCATCGTCGTCAGGCGTCACAATAGACCAGTGGATGTCGGCGCCGGTCTGATCCCGAACAACGCGCAGCGGCTCCAACAGGCAGGCCAGCAGCATGTTGGAAAATTTGTCAAACAGCAGGACGTTGATTTTGAGTGCCAGCATTTCGTCTGATTTGGGATGTTTTTTGGCAAATTAGGACAACACCCGCAGAAAATTCAAGACTACGCTTTCCCCAATTTGCAGTCGAACCAACCACACCGGCAAAAGGGCCTGACCACCATGCGAAACCGACCGCTTTCGAACATTCGGGTTCTTGATTTCGGCCAATATCTGGCCGGGCCGCTGGTCGGGATGATGTTGGCCGATATGGGGGCGGATGTGATCCGCATCGATCCTCCGGGCGGACCGCGCCTGAAATCACCCGCATCGGATATGCTGTCACGTGGAAAGTCCAACCTGGAATTGGACCTTAAATCGCCAGGCGGTCTTCAGACAGCCCTGCAACTTGTTCAGCGCGCCGATGTTGTCATCGACAATTTCCGGCCGGGTGTGATGAAACGTCTTGGTCTGGGACCGGACGCCCTGCGGCAGGCAAATCCCGCCATTGTTTCGCTATCGATGCCCGGCTTTGCCTCAACCGATCCGGAACTGGCCGATATTGCTGCGTGGGAGGCAGTGATCGCTGCGCGCACAGGGCAGTTCACGGATATGGGCCTGAACCGCCGGCTTATGGGGATCAACCCTTCCTTCACTCCGCTGGGGCTGGCTTCGGCCTACGGGGCAACGTTTGGCGCCATGTCGGTGCTGTTTGCACTTCGCGCGCGGGGCAGAAATGGCGGGGATCATATCGAGGTTCCGCTGGCCTCAGCCCTCTTGGAGGGGCTGGTCTACAATTGCCAGCAAATCGAGGACTATCCGGATCGCTACAAATCCCCGCGAGAAGTTGAACTGGAACGGCGCGCGGCAGAAGGTCTGCCGCTGAATCTGGAGTTTTCGGAATTGTCGGAATTCCTCGACCCGTTCTACCGGACCTACCCCTGCGCAGATGGCCGGGGTTTTTATGTTGTGGCATGCAGCATCAAGGGTCATCCTGAACGCGCGCTTCGAACGCTTGGGCTTGGCGATATGGTTGAAAGCCTGCCAGATTTCGACGCCTATCTGGATCAGAAAGACTGGCCCGCGGAATGGTCTACACGCAACTATCCGGTCGGCGTTTCGGACCGCGCCCGCGTATCCACCGCGATGAAAGCGGCCTTTCTGACCCGTCCGGCCCATGAGTGGGAGACGCTGTTCGGGGCATCGAAAGCACCGGCAACGTCCCAGCGATCCTCACAGGAATGGCTGAATGATCCGCACGCGCTGGCTTCGGGTCTTGTGTTGGAGGTCGAACATCCCGTGCACGGCAGGATGCGTCAGATGGGCAATGTCGCGTGGCTGGCAGAAGATGCCGAGGCTCCGGTCAAGCACGCGGCCAAGCCTGCCGACCTTGCCGCGCTTCTGGCCGAAGAGCCCCGGGCCTCGGCGGTCACTGACCCCGCCGGACAGGGCTGGCTGGACGGGCTGAAGGTTCTGGACCTGACCAATGTCATCGCCGGCCCCACCATCGGCTCGACCCTTGCACGGTTCGGTGCCGAAGTCACTTTGGTACAACCGGTCGATCCGTCGGTAG
The DNA here is from genome assembly GCF_056538465.1 of Ruegeria sp. BG6. Lineage (NCBI taxonomy): Bacteria > Pseudomonadati > Pseudomonadota > Alphaproteobacteria > Rhodobacterales > Roseobacteraceae > Ruegeria > Ruegeria sp. BG6. The sequence continues at coordinate 23,967 of NZ_JBQFTB010000007.1, forward strand.
ACCCCTGGAATGCGGTTGTGTTTGGCATGCACGCGCATCGCGGCAAGAAGAGCATCCTTTTGAACCTGCGCAGCGACGAAGGGCAAGAGGCTCTGGCGCGCCTGATCGCTGAATCCGACGTCATCACCATGAACGGCACCGATGCGCAGCGCGATACGCTGGGCTTGTCACCGGACCGGCTAAAAAGTATCAATCCTAAGCTGATCCTGGTTCAGCTAGACGCATTTGGCGGGCCGAAGATCGGGCCGAAGTCCAACCACCTTGGCTATGACGATCTGGCCCAGGCGGCCACCGGTATCATGGTGCGTTTTGGCGGCGGCATGGAAACGCCGGAAGAGCACGCGCATTTTGGCACGATCGACGTTTTGACGGGGTACTGTGCCTGCGTGGCGCTTGGCGGGGCGCTGATGCGGCTGGACCAGACAGGAGAGGGCGGCATTGCGCGCGCCTCGCTGGCGGCTGCGGGCAACCTGATTCAGGCCCAGTTCATGTATGACTATGACAGGCGGGCGTTGTTTGACGAACCTTCGGGGCGTCAGGCGCTTGGCTGGGGGCCGTTCTATCATTGCTATAAAGCGGCGGACGGGTGGATGTTCTTCGCCGCCCCAACCGAGCGAGAGAAGGCTTTGCCGAATATCCCCGAACTTGCCGACCTTGCAAATCTGCCGGAGTGTGAAGTGAAGGCCGGCCTGGCATCGCGCTTCCGCGAACGTCCCGTGGCCTTTTGGAAAGCAGCATTCGCCGCTTCGTCCAGCGCCGTTGTTCCATTAGGGTCGCTGCACGAAACCCGCGATGCCGCCCTGCAACCGGAAAGCGGTGGAGAGGTTGATCTGTCACAGGCGACATTCCGCGTGATCCGCCACGACCGGCATCCGATGTGCCGCTGGACTGATCTGGTGGCGCCAAATGCCGTGCGCCCGAAAAAGGGCCGTATCACCGTGCCTTCGCACATGCCAAAATATGGGGCCCACACGCGCGAAATCCTGGCGCGGATCGGGTTGGCCGAAGATGCAATTGATCACATGATCAAGACCGGGGCAGCGGCAATGCAGTGGTCCGACAAATACCTTCCCGAATAAGGGCAGAGAATCCCAAAAGGTCGGACTGACCTCGGGCAAGCGGAGTGGGCTATTGGGTCATCTAACGGACATCGGTCCGATGCGCGCTCGACGCAGCGCTTTCGGACCAGCAACCTGTCGACCAAGGAAAGTGTCACATGATCGTGGTGCGAAAGCGTAAGGCCCATGAGTGTCCAGTTCCACGACTGTCGTCTTCGCCTCGCAGACCGCCCGAGCGTGGACGATTGGCGCGAAGTTGGTGCACAATCAATATGGGATCGCGCCCTCACATCTCCGTTGAACGACACAAGGGATATTCACGCGATTTACCACTCGCTTGGATCACTGAAAGGGAAAAGATGCACGTTTTTCGCAGTATGATCATAGATGCAAATATCGACCGGGTCTGGCAGGCCGTCCGAAACTTTGACGGGTTAGCAGCCTGGAACCCAGGAGTGGATAAGGCCACTTTGCAAAATGGAGCGCCGACCGCGACCGGGTCAATTCGCAGCCTGCAAATTCGCGACGGGACGGTGTTTCGCGAGACCCTGCTTGCGCATTCCGATATCGACCACTTCTATACCTACGACATTCTCGAAAGTCCGCTTCCCGTCGAAGGATACGTTTCGACGCATCGATTTATCCCGATATCACATACCGATCAGACCCTGGGCATTTGGGAAAGCCGATTTAACTGTGCGCCTGATGTCGCAAACGAGATGGACAGTATCGTGGGTGACGCAATCTACATTGGTGGCATGGAAGGTTTGAACCGATATCTCAGGGAGAACCAGCATGACTGACACGCTCGCGCCCCGCGCCATTGTCGGCGTGATGACACCGGCGATGAATACCGTCGTGCAGCCGGAGCTGGAGCTTTTGCGGCCGAACGGTGTGACCAACCAGATGCAGCGCTTTCGCCTTGGTGGGGACGCTGTGTCGGATGATCTGCCTGAAGAAGCGGCCAAGCTGATGGATTGTAACCCCGGGGTAATTGCCGTGGGGCTGACAACGGATGCAGGGGCGGGTGGGCCGGACAAGCTGGCGGCCCGGTGCTCGGAAGTCTCTGATCAGGTAGGCGTGCGTTTGCTGGGCGCTTCGCAAGCCAACTACGCGGCGCTTCGCGCACTTGGGGCGGTGCGGGTCGGAGTTGTCACTCCGTTCAGCGCAGAAGTGGATGCGGTTGTAAAAGCCAATACCGAGGCCGCCGGATTTGAGGTTGCCGCGATCAAGGGAACGGCGGCGCCGACACTCCCCGAGATTTGCGAAACACCGCTTGACGATATTCGCGCCGTCTTCTCTCAGGTGGCTGCATCGGACTGCGATGTCATCCTTCAGGTTGGCACCGCATTGCCTGTGATCTCACTGATCGCGGAACTTGAAGAGCGCTATGAAAAACCGATCGTCGCATGCAATGCGGCCGTGTATTGGCAAGCGCTTCGCGCCATCGGCATCAAGGATGCGATCCCGGGCTACGGCACATTGCTGGAGAAACACTGAATGCAGGACCACGTGCAGGTCGCCGTCATCGGTGGCGGCGCCGTAGGGGCGGCTATCCTTTACCATCTTGCCAAGGCGGGCATTGCCGATGCGCTGCTGCTCGAGAAAAATGAGCTGACGGCTGGCTCGACCTGGCATGCGGCAGGCAACATTCCCACTTACGCCAACTCGTGGCTGGGGATGCGCGCGGGCAACTACGCCTGGCGTCTTTACAAGGAACTCGCAACCCACCCGGATGCACCGATTACCTACCGCCACACCAAGGCAATCTGGCCCGCACACACGCCAGAGCGGATGCAGCTGTTTCAGCATTTGTGTGGCGTGTCGCGATCCGCGGGGTTCGAGCTTTCGATGCTGGAACCGTCGGACATTGAGAAGATGCACCCTTACTGGAAGGCGGGGAATGACGTTCTGGGCGGCATTCTGGACCCCTATGAAGGTGATATTGATCCCAGCCAGTTGACGCAGGCCTTGGCCAAACACGCGCGGGACATGGGAGCCGAGGTGCGCCGCTATACCAAAGTCACCGGCCTCAGACAGCGCAGCAGCGGAGACTGGGAGGTCGAAACATCGGCTGGCAGCCTGATTGCGGGAACCGTAATCAATGCGGCGGGATCGAGCGGCGCGCAGATCGCCGCGCTTGCCGGAATGAAACTGCCTGTCGTGACCCTGGAACACCAATACATGGTTACGAGCGCTTTGCCTGAGCTGGACACGGACAGTGATCTTTTCCCGCTGATCCGGGACCCGGATTTAAGGTTCTACCTGCGCCGGGAACGGAACGCGTTCCTGCTGGGGTCTTACGCGCATGAAGGTCGACCGGTCTGGATGGATGGTGTTCCCGGGGATTTTGACCATCAGCTTTTTGCTGACGATGTCGACGGGATGATGGCGGTGTTCGAGGCCGCATGCAGCCATGTCCCGCTGCTGGAACAAGCCGGAGCACAACGTTTCGTGAATGGCCCCATTACTTATGCGCCGGATGCTCTGCCGCTTGTCGGCCCGGCAAGTGGCGTACGAAATTTCTTCCACGCGACAGGTGTTCAGATAGGAATCACGCATTCAGCCGCGATCGGCAAGGCGATGGCCGAATGGTTGACCGCAGGCGAAACCGAATGGGATCTGAGCGCTTGGGATCCGCGACGCTTTGGCGACTGGGCATGCGGGGATTATGCGGCGCGCCGGGCGTCGGAGCATTACGATCTGCAATATGCGATCCCTTACCCCCACCGCATTCTGACCTCCGGGCGACCCGTCAGGCAGTCTCCGCTTTACGACCATCTGGTTTCACAGGGCGCGGTCATGGGGCAGATCGGCGGTTGGGAACGTGCTTTCTGGTTTGATCCGGCACCTGGTTCAGAGGCTCATGATCTAAGCTTTGGCGAAGAAGCATGGAATGAGCCGGTCCGCAATGAATGCGAGGCCGTTCGGGATGCGGTCGGTATCATGGATCATGGCGGCTTTACCAAATTCACGCTCGAAGGTCCGGATGCGGCCGCGGTTTTGAACAGGGTCTTCTGTAGCTCCCTGCCGGACGTTGGGCGGGTGCGCCTGTCTTACATGCTGACACCAAACGGAAAGATCTGGTCCGAGGCAACGATCGCCCGGCTGGCCGATGACCGCTTTCTGCTCTGCGGTCCGACACTTGCCGTGGACCGTGACTACGACTGGATCGCGGGACAGATAGGCGACGCCGATGCCACGCTCACCCGGCAGTACGAACGGGATGGCGCACTTCTGGTCATGGGGCCGAAATCCCGTGCGCTTCTTGAGCCTTTGACAGACGGCGACCTGACCCGGCCCTGGATGAGCGTTACCGAGACGACGATCGCCGGCGTACCAGTCACCGCCCTCAGGGTGAGTTACGTAGGCGAATTGGGTTGGGAGCTTCATGTCCCTTCCGAGCATCTGACAAAGCTTTACCAGGCCATTTGGGAGGCCGGGCAAAACCAAGGTATTCGAAATTTCGGCTCCTACGCGCTAAACGCAATGCGGGTTGAAAAGGGATATCACGGCTGGGCTGCTGATTTTGGCACGGAATACACACTCTTTGACGCGGGGCTGGCGAGCTTTGCCAACCTGAACAAGGGGCCGTTCACAGGGCGCGAAGCTGTCATGCAGCAAAAGCGCGAGGTGCCAACCTGGCAATTCATCGGACTTGAAATTACAGACCCTGGCCCAGATCCGTTGCCGTCTGATCCCATTGTCCTGGGCGATCGAGTAATCGGTTACCTAACATCCGTGTCGATGGGGTTCCGAAGCGGTCGTCTTATCGCGCTGGGTTATGTGGAAACGGGAACTCTGGACATTGGCCAAAGCTGCCACGTTCAAGCATTTGGCGCACTTCGATCTGCCGTTCGTCACAACCACCACGTCTATGACCCAGAGAACAAGCGGTTGCGCGCCTGAGTTCCGCAAGCACTGGTTCCTGGTCACGAGCATGGGCGAAACCGAAAAATGTTCGCAGGTGGAAACCTCGAATTGGAAACGGATCGGTTGCCTTTCCAGCACCACGAGAACCGTGGTCCGGAAAATTCCTCACGGAAATCGACACGCTGTGATATAAACAAAATCGAATGTTAAGGGGCTGCGAAAAGTTCCTCCATTCTGTTGGTATAGTTGATTTGGGAGGTCACTATGTTTCGGATATCCGCGTGTTTTTTCTCATTGGTATTTGCGCCGACAATTGTTCTTTCTGACGCCGTGCCAAGCAAAGAGGCGGCCGAAGACTTGTTCTCGGACCGACCGTTTTCGCCATATGCCAACCGGACTTTTCCCGAACGCCCGCTTTGGGGGGACACGCACCTTCACACGGGGCTTTCGTTGGATGCGGGTGCCTTTGGGAACACCCTGCTGCCGGACGACGCATGGCGTTTCGCCAAGGGTGAGCAGGTCATTTCTTCCACCGGCCAGCCTGTCCGGCTGGCCCGGCCTTTGGATTGGATGGTTCTGACGGATCATACGGACCTGATGGGATTTGCCCCGGATCTGCAAGCTGGCAAGCCCGGTGTTCTTGCCGATCCAAAAGGTCTGGAATGGTACGAGGGCTACAAAGCCGGCGGTGAAGAGGCCGGGAAAACGGCGTTCGACATTATTACCAACTTCTCGCAAATGACGTTGCCGGAAGTTCTTCTCGAGTCCTATAGCCCGGGTGCCGACGCTTTCGCCTTCACCTGGGAGAACATTGTCTTGGCGGCCGAGCGGCATAACGACCCCGGCGACTTTACCGCTTTCATCGGGTTCGAGTGGACCTCGGTACCGAAGGGTTTCAATTTGCATCGGAACGTCATGCTGCGCGATGGGCCGATCAGAGCGCTTCAGATGGTGCCCCCGGTGACGCAGCCGCCTTACGGCGATACAGACCCAAAGGCGCTTTACGCGTGGCTTGAAGAGTATCAGGAAAAAACCGGGGGGCGTGCAGTTGCCTTTGCCCATAACGGCAACCTGTCAAACGGGTGGATGTTCCCGACCGAAGATACGTATCACGGCGGTAAGGTGGACGAAGAGTACGTGGCGGCCCGTGCGAAATGGGAACCCCACTACGAAGTCACGCAGATCAAGGGTGACGGCGAAGCGCATCCGTTCCTGAGCCCGGATGACGAATTTGCAGACTACGAAAACTGGGATGTAGGCAATCTGGATATCACCGAGCTGAAGACCGATGATATGCTGGCCGGTGAATACGCCCGAGAAGCACTGAAGCGCGGTCTGTTGCTGGAAGAAAAGTTTGGCGTAAACCCCTATAAGTTCGGCATGGGCGGCGCGACGGACAGCCATACGTCACTGGCCACTGCCGAAGAAGACAACTTCTTTGGAAAATCTGTCAGTGTTGAACCTTCGGCCACGCGGATCAAACATCCTTTCATTGCCAATGATCTGGGTGAAATTCCCGGCGACCTTCTGGTCGCTTCCGGCTACACGGCCGTTTGGGCGACCGAAAACACACGCGCTGCGATCTTTGATGCGTTCAAGCGGCGCGAGACTTATGCAACAACCGGCCCCCGGATCGGCCTGCGGTTCTTTGGCGGATGGGATTTCAATGACGCGGACGTTGAAACGCGTTTCCTAGCAGATGTCGGCTATACCAAAGGGGTCCCGATGGGTTCGGACCTGCGCCCCCGCGAAGGTGATGGTGCGCCCGCATTCCTGATCGCTGCTCTGCGCGACCCGGTTGGTGCCAATCTGGACCGCGTGCAAGTGGTAAAGGGATGGCTCGATTCCGACGGAGCTTTGCAGGAAAAGGTCTACGATGTGGCGTGGTCGGGTGATCGTGTTGCTGATGAAAACGGCAAGGTTCCCGCGGTTGGAAACACCGTGGATGTAGACACCGCAAGCTGGACCAACACAATCGGAACCGCCGAACTGGTTACGGTTTGGTCTGATCCTGATTTCGATCCGAATGCGCGGGCCTTTTACTACGTGCGCGCCATCGAAATCCCCACACCACGCTGGGTGCTGTACGACAAGCTGAGGTTCGGTGCCGAATTGCCGGAAGACGCGGTTCTGACGCATCAGGAGCGCGCGTATTCCTCTCCGATCTGGTACACGCCGGAAGAGTGATCCAATCTGGGGACGGAATTGGAAGCCGGGGCAGGGACCTCTGCCCCGGTGCTGTCACCAACTTTCTGAAACACACAGGGTGTTCGTTTCTTGCAAAACCCAACCGGGTGATGCCAGCATCGATACATAGAACCGGATCGTGTTTTTCTTGCAGGAGCCTTCATGCGATTATTGAAAGAACCTCTGTTCCATTTCTTCTTGATTGGAGCGGCGATTTTCGTTTGGTTCCATTTGGTTGCGCCGGAAGCCGAGGCTGTTGAAGACATTGACACGATAGCAATCGACGAAAATGATGTTGCGCTGCTGTCAGCTCAGTTTGAAGCTAGGTGGAAACGCAGACCAAGCGACGCTGAGTTGCAAGCCTTGGTCGATGCATCCATTCGCGAAGAGGTGCTGGTCAGAGAAGCGAGAAAGCTTGGCCTTGATCGCGGCGATACCGTCATCAGGTCCCGGCTGAGCCAAAAGATGGATTTTCTGTCTGAAGCGATCGCCACATCGGTTGTTCCGGATGACGAAGAATTAGAGGCTTTTCTGCAGGAGAACTCTGAACGCTACGCAACATCTGCCAAAGCGGCCTTCATTCAGGTTTTTCTGGGTGAAAAGCCAGGCGACGCAGAAATCGAGCAGGCTCTGACCGCGCTGAGGACCGAGCAAGAGCCTGATGGCCTTGGAAGCTCGACATTGCTGCCCGCTTCAATGCCCATGACCGCGACAAGAGTCATCGACTCGGTGTTTGGAAATGGGTTTTCCGAAGGTCTGACAACGCTGGATGTGGGTGAATGGACCGGACCGATCCGGTCGGGATATGGGGTGCATCTGGTCAAGGTTGTCGCCATCGAACCCAGCCAACTGCCGCCGTTGGCAGAAATCCACGGTGTGGTAATGCGGGATTGGCGTCGCGCTGCGAGCGAAGATCTGGCGCAGGCGCAATATGAGGCTCTTGCCCGAAACTATGAAATCGTAGCTCCCGATCTTGCAGGCCCGACCAAATGAAAGCGGTTGTCTGTCTTGTTTTTGCTCTGCTGTTTGCCTTGTCGGCAGGTAAGGCTACCGCACATGCGCTTGATCCGGGTTATTTGGAAATTCGCCAAATCGCTTCAGGCACGTGGAGCGTTCATTGGCGAAAGCCGGATGTGAACGGTCGACCGATGGCGATTGATGCGGTCCTACCGGAGGGCTGCGCCCCGGCGCGGGGCCCGGACCCGGTTTCAGACGGCAGAGCCTGGGTATCTTCATGGGTTGTCGAGTGCGGGGCAGGTATAGCTGGCCAACCCATTGCGATTGAGGGGCTAGAGACTCAAAAGAACGACGTATTGGTGCGTTTGCACCCTCTGCAAGCCGAGCCGACGACCCTTCGTTTCACTCCTGATGCCGCCATCCAGAAAATACCTACCGAACAGACGACGTGGTCAGTCTTTTCCGCGTATTTCCTGTTGGGGTTTGAACACATACTGGAAGGCTGGGATCACCTGCTGTTTGTCTTTGCGCTGTTCATTCTGGTTCGTGACCCGTGGAGGCTGGTTGGCGCTGTAACGGCTTTTACAGTTGCGCACTCCATAACTCTGGCGCTTGCAACTTTCGGTGTCCTGAATGTCCCCGGTCCGCCGGTCGAGGCTGTAATCGCGCTTTCAATCGTTTTCCTCGCCATGGAGATTGTGAAGGGCGGCGAAGGTCGGTTCCGGTTGTCAAAACAGAAGCCCTGGATCGTATGTTTCGGATTTGGGCTTTTGCACGGCCTTGGCTTTGCGGGAGCATTGGCTGAGATCGGACTGCCCTCAAGCGATATTCCGGCGGCGTTGCTTGCCTTCAATGTCGGCGTCGAGGCAGGCCAGCTCAGTTTCATTGGCGCTTTGGCTCTTCTCATAGCCGCCGGGCGCTTCATAGCGGTTCCGATTGGTCAAACGGCGACAACTGTTACCGCTTATGGCATTGGCTCAGTTTCGATGTACTGGCTCATAGAACGCGTAAGTGGCTTCTGAATATGTTGGCTGCGGTGTGTGGGCAGGCTATCACGCGCGTTGCATCCACCTTTGGAAATGAAGCCTGATTTGGGCTCATCGTAGTCCTTCATTCAGTCGCAGCGAAAACTGCTTCAACAACAATACGAAGTCAGCAGGACCAAGGATAGAATGAAGCCAGTCTTTCCTGCTAGCGCAAAACGGGTCAGGCAAACATCACCATTGCTTCGCGACGAGAAACCATGGGCTTTGCTGCTCTGACAGTTCTTAACTCGCAGAACAAATCCGGAAACAGGAGTTTGATTTCATCGGTTTCACTGCGCCCAAGCTGGTCACCAAGAAACAGACTTTCCGATGGAACTCCATTTGCGAAGACCACCTCGTGTGTTTCCAGCAACAGATGGTAGTAGGTGAACGTTGTACGGGAGTAATCCAATGTGACACCCGGAAATCCAACAAGCGCCTTGGCGGGCATCAGGACCTCTCGCTCACCAAAAAGCAGTTCCGCTTTGTAGCCAGATACCAACAATCTGTGTTGCTGGGAAATCACCAGGGGCCGGTCGTTCCCAAGGACGCCGGTGTCTATTCTCAACGGTTGCAATGACGGATTGCGAAGCAGCATCGAGGGCACGACCTGTCGGCCGCCGATCCAAAGAATTGGCATGTGTCCGCCTGATGCCGTTGTAACCAAGTCTCCCGCTTGCAGGTGTTCAACCAGGACTTCGCCTTGCGGTGTCCGGATCAACGTGCCGCCAACAAAGCAGGGAGGATTGCTGGGATCGAGGTCGCCTTCTGTAATTTTCCAGTTGCCCGTCTGCATCGGGCCAGTGGGATCCGTGGTGTTATAGGCATAGACCTGTCCGCCAACTCTGATGAATTCGCCGGACTCACCGGTGCCGCGATAGTTGCCCTGACCGAGATACGTGTAGGCTTGGAACGTCTGCCCACCGTCGAAAGAAATGGTCGAGCCGCTGATTATCGCAGGCATCGTGGTGTTTTGAACAATCAGATCACCTTGGCCTGTCTCATTGACAGTATGCGCCAATATATCAAACGCCACCGACTTCCCCTGTACATGCCGTTCAATGCTATTTTAGGGCATTATATTCACTTATAGTAATTTTTTGAAAAGCATTGTTTGCACAATTCGAGCGCGACACAGCCACCCATCGGTTTTTGATCGTTTTTTTGTGCGGACCAAGACGAAGTCGGTCACCATGCGGCAGGGAGCGGACGAAAATGGCCACTGCGAGGGCAGGATAAGCATCGGCTTCTCGTGGCAATCCACGTTTGCGACTTTGTGTGACGGTATTTTGTGATTACGGTGCCAAGGCAGACGCACTTCTTCAGATTGGCGAGCGATGAAAGTTAACGCGCTATTGGTATCGGCCCTTCTGGTCAGCAGCGGCATTGCCATTTGGGGCATTGTCGACCCACAGGGCCTGGGATCCGTTTCTTCCACAGTTGTTTCGATTCAATTCGAAAGCCGGGGCTGGTTCATTATGCTGGAAGCCAGTGCACTTTTGTTGCTGTCGATCTATCTCGCGCTGTCCAGGTTCGGTTCGATACGAATTGGTCCCGAAGGATCGGAGCCCGAGTTTTCCACTATCGCCTGGATAGCAATGCTGTTTGCGGCGGGTATGGGCGTTGGACTGCTGTTCTTTGGCGCGTCAGAGCCTCTCACGCACTTTTCGGTTATTCGCAACTTCAGCGCCGACCCGGAAGCGGCCAGCCTGGCCATATTTGTCACCTATTTGAACTGGGGTTTTCATGCCTGGGCGATCTATGGCGTCGTCGGGCTGATTATTGCGTATTTTGCATTTCGGAGAGAGCGCTCCTTGCTGTTGAGTGCACCGTTGCTGGACGTTTACGGGGACAAAGCCTGGACCCGGGCGTTGGCGTGGGTTTTCGATTTCTTGTCGGTTGTTGCCATCGCCGTCGGGCTGGCAGGCTCATTGGCGATGGGGGTTTTCCAGATTCAAACGGGATTGGCAGGGGTCCTGGGAATACCAAACTCGTATTCGCTGACCGCGATTATCTTTGTCGTCATGTGCATTGCATTTCTTATCCCACTTCGGCGCGATCTGGGTGAGGGGATGTCCAGGCTGTCAAATCTGGCCATGAGTATCGCAATTGCCCTGCTGGTTTATTTGCTGCTTGTTGGTCCCACGTCCTTCGCGATGAATTCCATCGTTTCCGGTTTTGGCCGGTACGTTTTCCACGTCATACCCGCCGGGTTTTCGACAACCGAGTTTTTCGACGAAACCGTTTCCACATGGTTTCAGGACTGGACGCTGAACTACATGATCTGGTGGCTTGCATGGTCCCCGTTCGTCGGGATTTTCATTGCAAGAATTTCGCGCGGCCGCACGATCCGCGAGTTTCTGACCGGCGTCATCATCGCGCCGACTTTGTTCTCGATCTTCTGGTTTGGCGTTTTCGGCGGGATTGGTATCTTTGACGTTCTGGATGGAAGCGGCCATCTTCTGGAGGTGAACGCCGAAAGCCTCGATGCGACGACATTTGCTTTGTTGCAAGAGTTTCCTCTGCAATACGTGACACAGATCGCAACCATCGCGGCCGCGTTCCTGTTTGTGGTCACCAGTGTTGTCAGCGCCGGATTCACGCTTGCAATGATTGGAACAGGCGGAGATGAAAACCCTTCCCCTGGCGTGCGTACCATCTGGGGCGTGGTGCTTGGCGGCCTGGGGCTGGCGATGATCTTTGTGAACGACGTGGCGCTCGTTCGATCCATTATCGCGCTGTCAGCCATCGCGTTTGTCTTTATTGTGCCTGTCCTTGTTATTTGCCTTCTCAAGTCGCTGATGAAGGAGGTCACGAAATGACGGGATCAATCGTCGATACGGTGCTGAATGTAACAGTTTTCGCCTATATCGGCTTTTTGATTTGGCTTGCCCTGTACCGCGTTTAGCGCGGTGCGGAGGTAAGAAAACAGTGTCGGTTAAGCGGATTGGGGTGCGTTCGACATAGGCCGAGTTTCGGTATCCGCTGAATTGCTATCTGGGTGTTTTGCGGGCATTACCGACATCCAGAGTTTTGGGCAGACCACATATGTGACCCTGCGCGGGCTTGTTGTCGGCCGTGACGCATGTTCCCGTCAGGCCGCGTTGTTTTGACTGGTCTGGCGTTGCTTTTCCGGCCAGAACTCATCCACCACGACGTAGGCCATGATCACAAAAAACGCAGCGCTGGCGACCTGCAGAACACGCGTGATGCTTTTGACGTCGGCCTCGTCTGAAAACGGTGCAATCGACCCGCCATACACGATCAATGCTGTTGTTATTGCAGACCCGGCAGCGGCAGCCAGTGGAACCTGAGATTTGCCGAGCGCCCCAAGCGTCAGACAAAAGAACAGACAGAGCAGTATTGGCGTCAGAATGACCGGGGCGATCACGTTGATTTCATAGCAGATGATCGACACCGCCGCTCCAAGCAGGTTTGCTGTCAGCATAGCCTTGGCAACGGTCTTCCCCGCCGCGGGCATCGCAGCCAGTTGCTGACTGAGAAGCGCCACAAAGAACAACACCAACAACGCCGACGCGCCGGACACGAAAAACGCCAAAGCAAACGGAACCGTGACAAGCGACATCCTGACGATCCGACGATGCGGGTCAAATTCAGGCGATGACGCTGCTTTTTTTTCAGCAGGCGTTGGGGGTTCAGCGGGGATCAGAACAAACATCAGTGTGGATACGAACCCCGCAAACAGAAGGTTCAGTGGGATCCAGAACACCAGCACCAAGGCCAAATCCTGCGATTGCAGTACAAGGTTCGGGATCATCAATGCCCCCATAAGGGCAATGACCCCGGGCAATACTCCCGCGCCTGACACCGACCACATGAACGACAGGATTATTCCGATCGCAACGAGGATCAGAAATACGACGGGATATGGCGCGAATACCGATGACAGCAGAAACGAAAGAAACATCAACCCGATCGAGAAGACAAACAGCTTTGCAAACGCCGCCAAAGGCAACGCGGCCGGTGCTTGAAGAAACAAGGCCGTGAACACGGCACCAACAACCGCAAGGGGCCAACCCAGGAACAGGCCCAACGAGAAGACGCCTGTTACCCCCAATGCAAGCCGGATGACCGAGTTTATGTCCTCAGTACGCATAAGACAGGATCGAAACCAAACGAATGTAGGTGCGGCCAACCACGTTCAGTATCGAGTTTTCGCTGAGATACATGATCACGTCCGCCTGCCCGTTGAGTTGAAAACGCAGGTCGTCCTCGGCGCTTCCAGCCTCATACCCGGGCAAAACGATCCGAACCGGGAACCGTTCCGGCTCGCGCAGAAAACCCTTGGTGCTTGGCGGGCTTGCCAATTGGCCGGGCTCATCACCACCGCTCAGGGAAACAGCCGCGCTGAAGCTTTCGATGACTCCCGGGACAATCTTGCCGGGATGCATGTCCAGCACCACGTCGACGGGTGAGCCTACAGACGCTCTGCCAAGGTTGTTTTCGGTAAAATACGCCTCGATCCAGACGTCGGTCGCATCCAGAAAGGTCAGCAGGTCCTGCCCGGAGCGCGCATATGTTCCGGGCGCGATCAGCAAGTTGGAGATCACACCTGTTGCCGGCGCGCGCAGCTCGGTCCATTCAAGATTAAGCTCTGCATCTGCCAGTGCCGCCAGTGCGCGCTGAATCTTGGGGTTTTCCACTCCCTCGCTGCCGAGCCTCTGCTTGGCTTTCTCCAGATCCGCTTTGGCGTTCTCGAAATTCGCCTCTGACTCTGCCAGTTGTCCTCGCGCGTCATCCGCTTTTGAAACCGCGATCAGTCCTTTCTTTTCAAGCGCAAAAACCCGCTCTGTCTGTATGCGCATCGTGTCGAGGTCACTTTGCGCCCTAGCCAGTTTGGCCTGTGCCGCACTCACCTCGGCCGAGGAAGCGCCCACTTCCTGTGTTGCAGCTTCCAGATCCGCTTCTGCCTTTGCGCGATCGATTTCATAGGGTCTGGCGTCAATCCGAACCAGCACGTCGCCGGCTGAGACGACCTGACCGTTTTCGACCAGAACTTCGGTCACCGTGCCAGTGACCTGCGGCACGATCTGCGTTGCCACGGCCTTGACTCTGGCATTTCCCGTAAACGGAGTTTTCCGGTCGGCAACCAGATACCACACAAGAAAAACAAGAATGACGGCAAGTGTCGTCCATATTGTTTTTCTCATTTTGCTGCTCCTTCAGCAGCGTCTTCCGTTTCGGGTGAGGCGTCGATCCAGACCTTGAACAGCTCGTAGAAGACAGCGAACAGAACCGGTCCCATGAAAATACCGATCAAGCCGTAGGCCATCATGCCACCGAGAACCCCAATCAGGATCACCAGCATTGGTGTCTCAAGACCTTTTGAAATGAATACCGGACGCAGGAAGCTGTCCATGATGGCGACAGGGATGGCCAATATGGTGAACACCAAAGCCGCACCACCGGACATCGAGCTCCATGCGTAGATAACCACAGGCAATAGCACCAGACCGGGCCCGATCTGAATGATGGACAGGATCAGGCAGATAAACGCCAGCGTCGCTGCGGAACCAATGCCAAACAGAACCAACAGCAACCACACGACGACAGCTTGAATCGCCGCCACTCCGATGACGCCCTTTGTGACATTTCGGATTGTTGCGCCCGCCAAAGTCACGAACTCACCCCCGCGTGGCGCAAACACGCGGTTGGCAAATCGCTGCAGACCCTGAACCAGGTTCGGGCCGGGGCTGAACAGGGCTCCCATGATCAAAACCGAAAGGGCCAGTCCCAAAAGCCCAATCCCGATACCCAGAACCTTACCAAAGAGGGATTTGGTCACTTCCAGGATTTGTGTGCCATATTTGGCCAGCGCACCGTCCAGGTTCCTTTCGAACATCCCCCAGACTTCGGCGATCTTGTTCCCGACCAGGGGCAGCTCTTTGAGGCCTTCAGGCGCCGGTGGGACTTTCAATTCACCGCTGTCCGCCTGTTCCGCAAACTCGCCTCCAAGCTCTGCTGCGCCCGATACTGCAGTTGCGACGGGCCCCAATGTCAGAACCAGACCCAGCAAAACCAGAATGGTTGCGGCCAGCGACTTGCGCCCGCCCAACTTGGACTGAAGCCAATCAAAAACCGGATAAAGCGCGACGCAGAGTATCGTCGCCCAGATCACCACGCTTGCCAGCGGCGCGATCATGACCAATGCGCTGTAAAGGAATAACCCAAGAAAAAGCAAGCGAATTGCCAGATCCACAATTCTTGCGTCTTGTGTCTTTTCCATACCGTCCCTCCATTATCCGTTTTCCAAACCTTACACTCAAAAAACGTGATATGTACATTTTTTCAAATTTTGCCGCTTGGTATGGGTTTGATGAAGCGTCAAAAAAACGAACTGCGGCTTTAGCACTGCAGTTGTTTTTTGAGCGCAGCGTCAGGGCTACGGTCGTTTCACTCGTCTGCTTTTTTGTCATCCTGAGACAGGATCGTGTCCGCAATCGTGGTTGCCGCAGTCACAAAGACACCCAGTCCGACAATGATATAGACCATGGTGAAAATCTTACCTAACGCGGTCTCGGGTGAGAAATCACCGAACCCCACAGTCGAAATCGTCACTACGGAAAAGTAGATGGAATCCAGCCAACTCCAGCCTTCTACATAGTGATAAAAAACAGACGCCCAAAGGATCATGCCTATGGTGAAGGCCAAAAGACTCTTTACCCTGCCGTCCTTCAAGGCGACGCCTATCCCGCGTGTTATTCTGGTTAGTGAGTTCATTACGCCCCCGCCCGCAAAATAAATTCATACATAACAGTATTGGAATGAAATACAAAATTTTGATGGGTATTGGCCTGTGACAGTTCAAAACATGCGTTCAGGTTCTTCCCAAACATGCCGCGAAGGCAATTTCCGCAATGGGCTCGGAATGGGTGTTCGTCAGGTTTTGGTAGTCAGCCAAATTTGACCGGATCCAATTGCATTCCAGTGATCGTTTAACCTTTGGTCCATATGGACAACGGTTCCGGCCAGCCGTGGTTTTCCTAAATGAGGCAGTTGGTCCGTTGGCGGTGGGCGTGTCGAGCCGTCAAAGTTGATTAGGACCGAGCATTCCGGATCACGTTCAGCGTGCACATAGTGCAGGTGACCTCTGCGAAGAGAGACAATTGACCTTCCGATCTTTCAGGCTGCTCGGAGTCCAATTCATCTGACCGATTTGAAACGGAGGCAGATGAAAGTCTGCCTCGCATTCCGCACTGCGCACCCGTTAGCTGGGGACTTCGGTGGGCACCAATATTGTCATTCCAGCCCTATCGGCTACTGCCATAATTGCCGGAATATCCGGTGGCCCATCCGGGGCAGGGATATCTATTGTTCCGTCGGGCATGGCTTCACCAGCTTCAGTGAAGAACGTGTCATGCATAGCGCCAGGGGCATTAATGCAGAGCAATCGACCGGGCCTCGCTCCGGTACATGTAAAGGCGTGAACGGCACCGTCCGGCACTTTTACAAAATCACCACTCCCTACGTTGTGGGTTTCGCCGTTCACAAGAAACTCGAATTCACCATCAAGCACATAGAAGCTCTCATCTTCACCGGCATGGTGGTTGGGCGGTGCGCCGGCCCCCGGCGCCGTTTTGATCTCGACAATAGTACATCGATTTCCTGTTTCGCTGGGAAAAGCATGGAATGTCAAAAGATTTCCAAGAAGATGATAAACCCGAGGGCGAGGTTCAGTCATTGCAGCTACTCCCTTTACTCGAAATCCAATACCATTATGATACATAAATCCACTTATGAGACAAGTGTATTATAAAAGGAGTTAACGTGGCGCGCCGAACAAACCAAATCAAACGAACTCGTGATGCGCTTCTGTCGGCCGCCCGTGAACTGATGTCGGAGGGACAGGAAGTGACGCTGGCAAAAGTGGCTGAACATGCCAAAATCAGTCGTGCGACGGTCTACCGGTACTTTTCCGATCCGGGCGTATTGGCTTTGGATGCGACTCTGGACATTGAAGTCAAACCAACGTCTGAGCTGCTTCAGGGGGTTCATGATGTCCGGGTTCGTGTGCACGCGGTGGCCCGGTACTATCTGGATTTCTCGCGCGAACATGAAGCCTATTTCCGGCAGTTTCTTGCGGAGTCTCTGAAAGCATCGCTGGAAAAAGGTACAACGAAAATGCGCGGCGCAAGAAGGGTTGCTGCCTTTGCCGAGGCGCTTGGTCCAGCACGGTCATTGATGAAGCCAGAAGAACTCGAAGACCTTGCACGGCGATTGTCTATGACGACCGGCATGGAGCAATTCATCATCCTTGAAGACATCCTGCGTGTTGACCAAAGAACAGGTTACCGCCTTCAAGAAGGGCTGGTTGACGCTCTTTTGAACCGATACTTACCGGAATAGAAAAGCTGGCATCAGATGACTGCTTTGTCCGCGATCCGGACATCGCGCGAATTTTGGCACAGGGTCGCATTTGGCGGGAGATGCTGTTGGATTTGGGTCCGAAAATGGGCCTTTATGACGCCAGCATCTCCTGCAGGGCGAAGTAGGAAGCCTTTGGTGTACGCTTCATCGTATCGAAATCCACATCAACCAGACCAAAGCGTTTTTCGTACCCCAAGGCCCATTCGTAATTGTCTAGCAGAGACCAAACAAAGTACCCCTTGACCGGAACATCCTGATTTAGGGCCTCCTGAACGGCGGCAAAGTGCTGATCCAGATAGCTGATACGATCATCGTCTTGTTGGCGCTCGGGGCTGGCCATGCCGTTTTCGGTCACATAGATCGGAAGGTCGCCAGTGTATTCTTGCGCTGTTCGGATCAGGAACCGGCTCAGCGCGGCTGGGTCGATTTCCCATCCCATTTGGGTCTTGGGCAAGGGCCCGGGGATTTCGGTCAGACCGGGCCAGGCGGTGTCCGCAGGGGCGATCAGTTTGCGGGTGTAGTAGTTCAACCCACACCAGTCGACAGGAGCGCCGATGATGTCGAAATCATCCTGCCAGCCGGGCGGAAGGTGGGGTGTCAGCCCTTCCAGCACATTTTGAGGATAGGCCTTGTTGAACACGCCACTCAGGAAGAACCGGTTATAGATTCCATCATAGAGATCAGCGGCCTGCCGCGCTTGCGGACTGTCATCGGCGGGTTCGGCCCATTCAAGGTTGAACACACCGCCCAGATTGGACATACCCAGTCCGCGCATTGCCTGAATCGCGTGGCCATGGGCCAGCAGGACGTGATGCATGGCTCGAGCCGTGGCCCGAATGTCCCGCAATCCCGGGGCGTGATGTCCTTCGAAATGGCTCAGCCAACTGACGCACCAAGGTTCATTGATGGGGGCAACGCTGTACATTCGGTCGCCGATCCGTCCCATGATGACCTCGGTGAAATCGGCAAACCAGCTGGCGATATCTCGGTTGCGCCAACCGCCCAGGTCAGCCAGAGCTGACGGCAGTTCCCAGTGATAAAGCGTCGCGCAAGGGCGGATGCCACGCTCCAGCAGCGCATCAGTCAGCCGGTCGTAATAGTCCAAACCCTCTTGATTGATCAGTCCGCGCCCCTCGGGCATCACGCGTGCCCAGCTGGTCGAGAAGCGATAGCAATCAAAACCTGCGTTGCGCACAAGATCGAAATCCTGTTCAAACCGGTTCAGGTGATCGCAGGCCCGATCCCCATTTTCCCCCCGCACGACGTTGCCGGGCGTCGCTGAAAAGGTATCCCAATGGGTGGACCCTGCTCCGCCTTGGGCGTGACCTTCGATTTGATAGGCCGACGTGGCGACCCCAAACAGGAAGTCAGACGGAAAATCGTTTCGCGTAAAGTTCATCGTCGGAACCTGTCGGGTGCAGGGCCGGTTGACTTGCCGACAACCAGCTCCGCCTCAAGCAATCTGGTTTTGACCGGGTCCTCAGGCGATTTGATCCGCTCGATAAGCATCTCGGCGGCCAGCTCTCCTGCGTGTCGCACTGAAGAGCGCGTGGCTGTGAAAATGGGGACGTCCTGCCCATTCTTTAAGTAAGAAAGGTCATCGTCATGAGCGATGACCGAGACATCCCGACCGATGCGGAGGCCCGCCTCGTCCAGCGCCCGCCGTACTCCGATCGCTGAAATCATCGATGACGCCAGAATGGCAGTCGGCGGTTCATCCAATTGCAGCATGTCGTGGGTTTCGCGGTGGCCGTAGACTTCGGTCATCTCGGCGCTTCGCATCAGTTGCGGGTCCGAGGTCAAGCCTGCCTGTTCCAAGGCCTGCTGGTACCCTGTACGGCGTCGTTGCGCGAAATCCATATCTTCAAGCCCGTTGATCAGGGCGATCCGGCGATGCCCTAAATCGATCAGGAACTGTGTGGCGCGCAGGAACGAGCTTTTGTTGTTTACGTCAATCCAGTCATATTCCACATCCGCCCCCGTCGAACGCCCATGCACGATGAACGGCACCGCCATCCGCGACAGCAGATCAATTCGGTGTTCTTTGACTTTGGGGCCCTGCAAAACGACGCCATCCACGGCACCGCGCTGAAACAAACTGCGATAAGCCCCTTCGATCGACGTATCATCAGCGGTGGTGAACATCATGTCATACCCATGCGCCGCGTATGTCCGAGCGGCACCAGCAACAAAGTCACCGAAGATCGGGTTCACCATCTCGTGCTGGGACGAACTGGGGATGACATGCCCGATCACCATGGATTTGCCGGTCGCCAACCCCTTGGCGCGGATGTTCGGGCGATAGCCATGTTTGGCAGCAGCAGCCTGAACGCGCATCCGGGTTTCCTCGCTCACTTCGGGGTAGCCGTTCAGAGCGCGGCTGACCGTTGTTTGCGAAAGGGCAAGAATTTCCGAGAGCTGCTTCAGGTTCATGATTGCTTCAAAGCGCCTTCAAGTTTTGGCTGCTACCTGTTGTGTGGTCAAATGCTCGTTCCGTCAACCCGTTTCAATCGGCCTTTTAAAAATTGATGATCTGCAACGTGAATGTTGACAGGCGAGAAATGTTAGCGGATAAACTGCTTATCCAAAGCGCTTTGGATACTGAGTCTCTGTGGCGCAAGGAACTGTTGGGAGGAAAATTCATGAGAAACGCGCTTTATGCAGGTGTGGCCACATTTGCTTTGCTGTCCGGAGGCGTCCAGGCGCAGGGCGAGATGATCCACGCCGTGGGCGAGGGCGGCTTTGACTGGGACGGCTTTCAGGCCTTTGCGGACGCCCATGACCTGGCCGGTCAGGACCTTACCATTTTCGGGCCGTGGCTTGCGGGCGAAGGGAAGTCATTCGAAAATCTGGTCGCCTATTTTGATGAAGCCACCGGAGCGAATTCCAGCTATGTCGGATCGGACTCGCTGGAGCAGCAGATCCTGATTGATGCGGCCGCTGGCTCCGCTCCGAACTTGACGGTTTTCCCTCAGCCGGGTCTCGCCGCGAACATGGCCAAGAACGGATACCTGACGCCGCTTGCCGAAGGGTCGGCGGACTGGATCAAGGACAATTTCGCTGCCGGCCAGTCCTGGGTCGATTTGGGAACCTTTGAAAACGCCGATGGCGCCAAAGATTTCTACGGCTTTTTCTTCAACGTCAATGTCAAGTCGCTGGTCTGGTACATACCGGAAAACTTCGAAGACTTCGGTTACGACGTCCCGCAGACCATGGAAGAGTTCAAGGCGCTGATGGATCAGATGGTCGAGGATGGCGAGACGCCGCTTTGCGTGGGGCTTGCATCCGGCGGTGCGACAGGGTGGCCCGCGACCGACTGGGTCGAGGACCTGATGTTGCGTACACAGCCGCCCGAAGTCTACGACCAGTGGGTCTCGAATGAGATGAAGTTCGATGATCCGCGTGTGATCGCGGCGATTGAGGAGTACGGCAGCTTTACCCGCAACGACGACTATGTCGTGGGCAACGCCGACGACACCGCCGCGATTGACTTCCGCGACAGCCCTAAGGGTCTGTTCGACAGCCCGCCTGCCTGCATGATGCACCGTCAGGCGTCGTTCATTCCCGCCTATTTTCCGGAAGGGACCGAATTGGGTGTAGATGCCGATTTCTTCTACTTCCCGGCCTATGCCGAGAAAGATCTGGGAACTCCGGTTCTGGGTGCGGGCACGTTGTTCACGATCACAAACCCGAACCCGGCGGCCGAGGTGTTCATGGAGTTCCTCAAAACGCCCTTCGCGCATGAGATCATGATGTCTCAGGACGGATTCCTGACGCCGCATCTGGGGGCAAATCCCGAGAACTACGCCAATGACACCCAGCGGGGACAGGGTGAAATCCTGACCAATGCAACCACGTTCCGCTTTGACGGGTCGGACCTGATGCCGGGCGCCGTCGGCGCGGGAACGTTCTGGACGGGTATGGTCGACTATTCCTCGGGTGCGAAGGACGCAGCCACAATTGCCGGAGAAATCCAGTCTTCGTGGGATGCTGCGAAGTAAGTGACGGCTGGGGCGGCCCTGACGCCGCCCCAATTTCCAAACCGACGAGGGCATCATGACACCGGCACTTCAGGGCCTGCTGACCATCGCCATCGGTGTGTCGGGTTGCGTGGGCTACTTCTACCTCTCCAACCAGTTTCTGGACAAAGTCCTGTTCCCGCCGCGCGGGCCCAACGCAGGGCGCAACATCAACCGGGCGAACATGATCCGGCCCTGGTTGTTCCTGTTCCCGGCACTTGCTGCGCTGGGCTTGTACCTGGCATACCCGGTGGTCGAGACGCTGCGCCTGTCGCTCACTGAACGCGTGCCCGGCGGTGGGTACAGATGGGTAGGCCTTGATAATTACATCCAGATGGCCAAAGAGCCGAAATTCTGGGAGGCCATGCGCAACAACATGTTCTGGCTGATCGTTGTGCCGGCCATGTCCACCGCTTTCGGCCTGCTGGTTGCACAACTGACCGACCGCATCCGATGGGGCAATTTTGCCAAATCGCTGATCTTTATGCCAATGGCGATTTCATTCGTCGGCGCTTCGGTGATCTGGAAACTCGTCTATGACGCGCGCCCGGCGGAACAGGACCAGATCGGCATCCTGAACGCGCTTTATATCTTCTTTGGCGGCACCGAACCGCAGACATGGCTGACGGTTCCGTTCTGGAACAGTTTCTTCCTGATGATTGTTCTGGTTTGGATTCAGACCGGGTTTGCCATGGTGATCCTGTCGGCCGCCCTTCGCGGCATCCCCGAAGAAACTGTCGAGGCCGCCATCCTGGATGGCGCGAACCCGTTTCAGATTTTTTTCAAGATCAAGGTGCCGCAGATCAAAACCACGATTCTGGTCGTCTGGACGACGATCACCATTACCGTGCTGAAAGTCTTCGACATCGTCTTTGCCATGACCAACGGCCAGTGGGAGACACAGGTTCTGGCCAACTACATGTATGACAAGCTGTTTCGCGCCAACGACTGGGGGGTGGGTTCGGCCTCGGCCATGGTGATCATGTTGCTGGTCACACCGATCCTGATCTGGAACGTGCGCAATGCGCGCAAGGAGTTGGAGTAGGCCATGAACGATATTGCAGGAACCAGACCAGCGCTGCGCTGGGTCGTTCATGCCTCGGTCGTCTTTCTGGTGGTCCTGTGGATCATTCCGACGCTTGGTCTTTTGATCTCATCCTTCCGGACGGCGGACCAGATTTCCAGCAGCGGCTGGTGGCGGTCACTCTTCCCGTCCGAGCAGAATCTGACCCTGCGCAGCGCGGCACCCGAAACGCAGGTGCTTGAGAATGAGCTTTACGTAATCCAGGGGCAGCTGTTTGGCGATGAAGAGCAAATCAGGATTTCAGGCTGGGGCATCAGCGCGCGCGAAATTGACGCCTTTGCCCCCGGTGAAACCGCCGAGCTGCGCGGAGGCGGCACAATCACAGTCGATGCAGACGGCAACTATCGGATGGAGAATACCGAAGAATTCAGCGGCAAGCGCGGCGCGCGTGTATTTGTGACGGCTGAATTGCCGCCCGAGTTCACGTTGGATAACTACAAAAAAGTTCTGTTGGACCAAAGCAGTACGGACAGTATGGCCAAGGCGTTCTTCAACACGCTGACGGTCACAATCCCAGCGACGATCATTCCAATCCTTGTTGCAGCCTTTGCAGCTTATGCCCTGGCGTGGATGGAGTTTCCGGGCCGGGCCTTGCTGATCGCCGCTGTGGTTGGCCTGTTGGTGGTTCCGTTGCAACTGGCGTTGATTCCGCTGTTGAAATTCCACCTGAGTATCGGGGTTGGGAAAGGTTATCTGGGCGTTTGGTTGGCGCATACGGGCTTTGGCATGCCGCTGGCGATCTACCTTCTGCGCAACTACATGGCTGGATTGCCGCGTGATCTGATCGAGAATGCGCGGGTCGACGGGGCGACCGAGTTCCAGATCTTCACCAAGCTGATCCTGCCGCTCAGCTTCCCGGCGCTCGCGTCCTTCGCAATCTTCCAGTTCTTGTGGACGTGGAACGATCTTCTGGTGGCCAAGGTCTTCCTGATCGACGCAACCGGCCAGACCACGGTGATGACCAACCGCATTGTAGAGCTTTTGGGCACCCGTGGCGGCAACTGGGAAATTCTGGCGACCGCAGCCTTTGTGTCGATCTTTGTGCCATTGGTCGTTTTCTTCGCAATGCAAAAATACCTGGTCCGGGGCCTGCTGGCCGGGTCCGTTAAATAGAGGCGTCTGATGAACGTGCAGAACACTGTGGAACTTTCCAAATCAACAAAGGCCACGTCAGACTGGTGGCGCGGCGGAGTGATCTATCAGATCTATCCGCGCAGTTTTCAGGACAGCAATGGCGACGGCATCGGAGACCTGAAAGGTATCACCCGGCGTCTGGATTACATCGCTTCGCTAGGTGTTGACGCGATCTGGATTTCGCCCTTCTTCAAATCTCCGATGAAGGATTTCGGCTATGACGTCAGCGATTACCGCGACGTTGATCCGATGTTCGGGTCATTGCAGGATTTTCGCGAACTGCTCGATCAGGCCCATGCCAAGGGGCTGAAAGTGATGATCGATCTGGTGCTTTCACACACATCAGATCAGCACCCGTGGTTCATCGAAAGCCGTGCCAGCCGGGAAAGCCCGAAATCCGAGTGGTATGTTTGGGCCGATCCGAAGCCGGACGGCACACCGCCCAACAACTGGTTGTCGATCTTTGGTGGTTCAGCGTGGCAGTGGGACCCGCGCCGCTTGCAATATTATTTGCACAATTTCCTGACGTCGCAGCCGGACCTGAACTTCCACAATGCGGACGTGCAGAACGCCTTGCTGGATGTTGCCCGGTTCTGGCTTGAGATGGGCGTGGACGGCTTCCGTCTGGACACGATCAATTTCTACTTCCACGACAAACAGTTGCGCGACAACCCGGCGCTTCCGATCGAAGAGCGCAACGCGTCAATCGCGCCAGCGGTGAACCCCTATAACCACCAAAACCACCTGTATTCCAAAAGTCGGCCTGAAAACATTGCCTTCCTTGAACGCTTGCGGGCGCTGACAGACGAATATGATGGTCGCGCCTGCCTGGGCGAGGTCGGCGACGCGCAGCGTGGGTTGGAAATCATGGGTGAGTACACGTCCGGCGACAAGCGGATGCACATGTGCTACGCCTTTGAGTTTCTCGAAAAACGCGCACTGTCGGCTGATTATGCGAAACAGGTTTTTGATCAGCTACAGGCCAAAGCCGGGAATGCGTGGCCGTGCTGGGCGTTCTCGAACCACGACGTGCCTCGCCACGCCTCGCGCTGGGGCCTGGACGATGCGGCCATTCGACAGCACGCAGTCTTGATGATGTGCCTGCGCGGTTCCGCTTGTCTGTATCAGGGTGAGGAGCTGGGCCTGCAAGAGGCCGATGTTCCGTTTGAAAAACTGCAAGACCCTTACGGCATCGAGTTCTGGCCCGAATTCAAGGGCCGGGATGGCTGCCGTACGCCGATGGTCTGGACGGCGCAAGACGAACAGTCGGGCTTCAGTACGGGTGAGCCGTGGCTACCGGTCAGTACCTTGCAATCCGAACTGGCCGTGGATCGGCTGGAGGTGGACGACCAATCGATGCTCCACCATTATCGCCGCGCAATTGCGTTGCGCCATGCTCATCCTGCGCTCGCCTCGGGTACGCAATCCGATATGAAACAGGTCGGTCCGGCCCTGACGTTCTACCGCGAAGACGCTTCTGAAACGGTGTATTGCGCATTCAACCTTGGAACAGAAGCAAGACAGATCGACCTGCCTGAGGGCAACTGGCGGGTCATCGGGAAAGACCTGGGGGGTGTTGATGGCGAACGCGTCGTGACGCTGCAACCTTCGCAATTCTGCCTGATGGTTAAGGACAAGGGGTAAACCATGTCGGAACTCAAGCTTACAGATGTGGCGAAGTCCTATGGTCCCGTCGATGTACTGAAGCATATCGATCTGGACATCGAGAAAGGCGAGTTGATCGTCTTCGTCGGCCCTTCGGGGTGCGGCAAATCTACCTTGTTGCGTATGATTGCCGGGTTGGAAAAGATTACTGGAGGAACGCTGGAAATCGAAGGGCAGATCATGAACGATGTGCCGCCCGCCCAGCGAGGCATCGCGATGGTGTTTCAGTCCTACGCGCTCTATCCACATCTGACCGTGCGCGAGAACATGGCGTTTGCGCTCAAGATCGCCAAGATGCCCGCCGCCGAGATCGATGCTGCCGTTGAACGCGCCGCTCAGACCCTTCAGCTGGACCCGCTTCTGGATCGACTGCCCAAGGCCCTGTCCGGAGGTCAGCGCCAGCGTGTCGCCATCGGGCGGGCCATTGTACGGGACCCGAAGGTCTATCTGTTCGACGAGCCGCTCTCAAATCTTGACGCTGCGTTGCGCGTTGCAACCCGTATCGAGATCGCGCGACTGAAAGAGGCAATGCCCGACAGCACCATGATCTACGTGACCCATGATCAGGTCGAAGCGATGACCCTGGCCAGTCGGATCGTGGTTCTGGCCAACAAGGGCATTGCGCAGGTGGGCACACCGCTGGAACTGTACGAAACACCGGACAACGAATTCGTGGCGCAGTTTATCGGCTCGCCGTCCATGAACTTGATGCCCGGCAAAATATCCGGGACCGGGGCACAGACATCGGTCAAACTTGACGCGGGCGGCACGGCAGTTTCATCCATTCCAACCAATCCCGATCAATTGGGTCTGCCGGTAAACGTTGGCGTACGCCCCGAGGACTTTTTCGCCGACGAAGCCTCTGGGTTTCTCGACGGCAATGTCGATTTCATCGAAGCCTTGGGAGAAGTCACCCTGCTGTATTTGGCCAGCAGGGCAGGGGCCGAAGGCATCGTCGCCAAGTTTCCGGGTGTCGAACGAAGTCTGCGTGGACAAAATGTCAAACTGAACGCTGATCCGGGCAAGGTGCATCTATTTCACAATGGCCTGTCTTTGCGGTGATGACCTCAGATTTGCCCAATCAGGTTTGAGAGTCTTTCCGCTCGATACAATTTGTCCAACGCCGGAAATCGAGGCGTCGCCCGCTTCTTAAGCATGCCCTCGGTGATTTCGGCCTTCAGAGAGTCACGGTTCGTGGGGTCTTTGCCAAATTGCCTTGCCGAAAGACACGCCGATGAACATGCAAGGAGTTGCGCCTATTCTGATCGTGATTGTCGCACTTCAAGTTCGGCAGGCCGCCGTTGCAATCACGGCGGGTACGTCGTTCAAAGATAGGTATTTCACGCTATGGGTTGATCTTTAAGTCTGGTTGGAATCTCACTGCTCGCCTGTCGTCAAGCGCTCTTTCACGGACACTGTTCGGAATGGCCTCATCTGACCAACTCAAACGAAACCCTTGGCAATGGAACACCATTGCAATTCTTCCATCCCTTGACCGATGCGCCAGCGGTCCAACGTCGCGCGCGGGTGAGTTTACAACTGGGTACAGGCCGCTCCTATCACCCTTCCAAGTTGGACCGATATTCTAGCCAAGCGTTTTATCAGCGTTGCACTGATTACCGCCATAAAAACAGGTTGATGGCGGAGACGAAGTCCGACGTACTTAGATTTCACAGGGTATCTGCGAGTGTCATAACACACTGAAAACCTGAATTTTCTCGACAAATTGAGTTTCTGAATGTTTCTTGTTGCTTCCCCACTTTTCAAATGTTCGGTGGGTCTGTTAGGTGGGTGTCACTTGCACAGGAACATCTAAATTGCCCAAAGTAGTTCGCAACCAACTCACATTTCAACGCGTAATGCGAGAGAAGAAACCAGGCCGCCATGCAGATGGTCGCGGTCTCTATTTGGTCGTTTCACAGCATGGCTCCCGGTGGTGGCAATGGCGCGGTACGGTTAACGGCCGCCGGCGTGAGATTGGTATGGGATCAGTCTTTACATTGTCTCTTGCTGATGCTCGAGAAAAAGCTGCTGAATGGCACCAGATCGCACGCACAGGTGGCGATCCAGCTCAACATCGTGATCGCCAACACGGATCGTCCACTACCTTTGAGGAAGCCTGCCGACAAGTTTGGGCGGATCAAGTGGACGGTGTAGCCCGAAACGACAAGCACCGAAAACAGTGGATCAGCTCGTTGGAAACCTACGCGTTTCCCTCGCTCGGCAGCCAACCAATTGCTACCGTTACGCAGGCCGATTTTCTTGGTGTCATCGCCAAAATCTGGACACAGAAGCCTGAGACAGCTCGGCGGTTGAAACAACGAATGAAAACCGTGATGGATTGGGCACGCGCTTCAGGTCTTTTTGAAGGCGTAAATCCTCTAGAAGGTATAGAGAAAGCGCTGCCAAAGCAGCGCGATCGTGTAAGACACTTTCCTGCGGTTCCTTGGCGGGAGCTTCCCGAACTAATGAGGCGCATCGAGGATGTCGAAGGAGCCGGCGCAATTGCACTAAGATTTCTCATACTGACATGCTCTCGCTCCGGCGAGGTGCGCGGAGCAACTTGGTCGGAGATCGACTTAGAGGCAGGGATCTGGACAGTTCCCGAAGCGCGCATGAAAGCTGGGCGAGTTCATCGTGTACCTCTGGCGCCAGCAGCGTTGGCATTAGTTGAAGCGATGCCACGAGTGGACGACTTTATTTTCGCAAGCCAAAGAAAAGGACGCCCGCTGTCAGATATGACCCTATCGGCAGTGCTCCGGCGATTGAAGGTAAACGCGACCGTTCATGGGTTCCGTAGTAGCTTTCGCGACTGGGCTGAAGAAGCTGTCAGCTTTCCACATGAGGTCAAGGAAGCCGCGTTGGCGCATTCCGTTCGAAACAGGGTCGAAGCAGCGTATCGGAGAACTGATCTTTTCGAGAAGCGACGAGAGATGATGCTGGAGTGGGATCGATACCTTTTAGGAGATAAACAGTAGATGGTTGTTGGGCTTACCAAATCTCAAGAGGAATTTTTAATTGCGCACCCCGTTGCTGATGAGATTGCAGCATTTATCGGCTTCGATCTCGAAGCTCTGCGAGCAGCTACTCCACCATTCCCTAAGGGCAGCTCCGAAGATCAGTTTGTTGCGCGGCTGGCTTCCTACGTCTTGGCAGCGCACGGCGGTCATATCAGTGATATTCCGTTAGGCGATTTTGACGCACGAGTAGCGGCAACGGCTTTAGAGCACGCCGATGGTAGACGCGCTAAGGAGGCCGGTGCCGAAAAGCTGTCGAAAGCAATTTCTGAGTACAAGGAGCTGATTGAGGAACTCGAAAACCTTTCTTCAAATATTGATGCTCACAGCCGCGAGTTTGGAGAAAAATTGGAACTGCGCTCAGAGGTTAGCGTATTGCAGGATACTCTCAGTCTCCTAGAACCAATCGAACGAAAACTGCAGGGCGTGCTTTGGCCTGGTCCACAACAAGCCGGGAGGGGCCGTCCTAAGAGCAGCCGACATTATCAGCTTTTGGTACAGCGCGCAGTCGATACAGCAATTGGCTATAATATCCCTGTAACAGCCAGCCGAGATCCCGACGGCCGCCCGAACTGCCGCTTTACAATGTTTCTCAACGGGTTAACAGATGCGTTTGACCTTCCCGTCGGGTTTCGGGTGCTGGCAGAAATGGCTCTGTCAGAAAAAGACCCTGACCTCCGGATTTAGCGCCTTAGACCGCAGGAACTGACATCTCTAGGTGTTTTAGGGGGAGCCAAGAAGCGCCCAGAAACATCGAAAGGCATCAGTTCATGCAGGACACACCAATACTTATTGACACAAATCGAGGATGCGAACTCCTCAGTATATCGCGTCCGACGTGGTGGCGTTGGCTTCGCGACGGACGGCTGCCCGAGCCAATCAGGGTTGGTCGAATGGTTCGGTGGCGGCTCGATGAAATCGAAGCACTTGTGGATCACCTATCGGATGAAAGGAACGAGCAATGACGTATGCGCCGACGGCACAATCCTTTCGTGCTTTCTTGCGGGAAAACGCCGCTCAATTTTCGGATAGTTTCATAGACGCCGGAATTTTTGAGCATGATCCGTTCCTAGGGTCGCATCAGCAAATCAATAGCCCCAGGACTCTCTCTTCAATTCGTGAATTGATGATCGATTTCTTTGAGGGGGACTGCCGAAGAAGAACGTATCTCCTTGACGGCAAATCTGCTCAAGGACTTCCAACTTGGGATTATCGTTCATCTTGCTATCGGCGTTGCTATATTTCCTTTTTCTTATGCGAAAGCGGCGCGCTAAAGTGGAAGGTCATTTGGACGCCAGGGGAACTCGCAGTCGAGGAAGAGATCCCGCTAATCAGCCTGACCTTCCGGAAGGGTCTTTACGATTGGGCTCATGCAACGAGTTCGGGTTCACTGCTAGGTGCCCCGGAGAACCCGCAATGATCGAGATCAGATTTGTTCTGGCTGAATGCATGAGGCTTTCTGACTCACGTAGCCCCAAAATTCGAGGGGGCGAGCAACTGCTCGCCCAATAAAATCTAATCAACAATCTCCCAGACACGCCTCGCGACCGGAAAGATCTCCTGAAGCATAATGCTTGGTCCGAGATCGCCTAAACAGGGTTTGAGTAAGACGATGAAAACGGTGCTACAGAATGCGCCGCTCTCTCCTAACGGGACAGCGGCGGTAAACTACGCGCGCAAAAACTTGCATGTATTCCCGTGCCGCCCGGGACGAAAGGAACCAATTCCTCAGAGCGGATACAAAGCAGCGACGACCAACCTCGATCAAATACGTGCGTGGTGGACCGCCTATCCAGACGCGAACATAGCGCTGTCACTGGAGGCCTCTGGGCTCGTCGCTCTCGATGCCGACATCTACAAAGAAGACTGCCAGTTTGATGAGTGGATTAAGACTAAGGAGATCCCTCATACATTTAAGCAAACTAGCGCTCGAGGCGGTACACACTGGATATTCAAGGCACGACCGGAGGAGCGCTTCATCGCCTCGCCATGCCTCGGTGTAGACATAAAGCATCGTGGCTACATTCTGCTTGAGCCGTCGACTTTCGATGGCGGATCCTACCGCATCGTATCCGACGCAGAGCCGGCGCCAGCCCCGGAATGGTTGCCACGACGGCATAACCTCGCACCTGTATCAAGCTCGCTCTGCACAGCACTGAGTCTGGGCCCTCAACTAATTGGTGGCGAGAATGAGCGCGTACGCATTCTAACTGCGCTTAGCCGCGCGTCGAACGATCTCGATCGCGACGAATGGGTGCGTCTTTGTCTTGCAATCAAAGGGGCCATTAACGATGGCGCAACGCGTACCGCCTTTTTAGATTTCTCGGCTCGTTGGAACGGTGACATCAATCCGAGTGCCGCTGCGCGGCTTTGGGATACTGCTCAACCAGACGGCTCTGTTGGTTTAGGCACTGCGTTCCAGCTGCTCCGTGACAACGGGTGCCAGTCAACAGCGGCATCGTCTCCTTCAACCATCTCGACACTCCTCCCCAGTGGGAGCTCCGCATCCGATCCGTTCAGTAGCAAAAGGTATCGCCTGCTGAACTCTAAGTCATTCATTGAGGGTTTCACGTCGCCCGATTACACGCTTGATGGTATCCTGCGCCGAGGTTGGCTTTATACTTTAACCGCGCCGACAGGCAGCGGAAAAACGGCCGTAACAATGCGTATTTCTGAAGCGGTCGGTCTAGGTGAATCGTTACTCGACATCGACATAGCACAAGGTGCCGTATTGTATCTGGCGGGCGAAAACCCCGACGATGTGAGATCACGCTTCATCGCCAGCCTCGCTGAAAGGGGCATTGACCCAAACGATACACCGATTTTTTTCGTCGATGGAGTTTTCTCAATCCGTGAAAACCTTTCGCAGCTGGCGGCTGACCTCGAGGCTGGAGGGATTGAGCTCGCACTCGTTGTCGTAGACACGCTGGCTGCTTACTTCGACGGAGACGATTTAAACAATAACGCACAACAGCAGCATTTCGCCACAACGGTGTTGCGCAGCCTAACGCGCCTTCCAGGCAATCCAACAGTCATCGTTCCCTCGCATCCGGTGAAGAATGCGAGCAAATCGAATCTCGTACCAATGGGCGGCTCCGCACTGCTCAACCAAGTTGATGGAAACCTGACCGCATGGCGAACTGACACGACCATCACGGTGCATTGGCAGGGCAAGTTTAGAGGTGCTCCATTTGAGCCCATGCACTTCGAATTAGTTAGCTGTACATGCGACCAGCTAATTGATTCTAAGGGTCGCCATATGCCGACTGTGCACGCTCGACCATTAACGATGCAGCGCGGAATGGCTTTGGCAAACGAAACAGTGCAGCGAGAAAACCGCGTACTGGAGATCATAGCTACCAACCCCAAAGTCTCTGAGCGCGCTCTCGCACAAGAGCTCGGGATCAGCCCGTCGACCGCCAACCGCATCAAGTCTCGTTTATTCGAGCGGAAATGGATCAAAGCCGAAGGACGCGATCTAGTGCTAACAACGGACGGAGCAAAAGTCATTGCAACGTGAAATATGCTCCGTGATTGCTCCGCGCGTATCGCTCGCTCCTCGAGGAGCAAAAAAACGGAGCAATGGAGCAATGTCTGATAAAATCACGTAAATTCATGTACTTGAGGAATGTGCGACGGAGCGCTTAACGGAGCAATGTACATTCCCTACTCCGTCCCCCCGTTCTTTAGAACGGGGGCGGAGGGAGCAAGAGCAACACATATGCAGCATCAATACGAAAGGTAAGTTAGATGCATACAACGACTTCAAGTGAACAGGGCTACGGCCTCGTAGGCCTGTGCTTTGTAATCTTCGGCAACGAAACAACTGAGCAAGGAAGACCCAAGATCAAGCAACAAGGTATAATAAGGGCTTACATCCCCGGTGATCGCGTACTAGTGCAATTCTTCGACTGGGTAATCGGTGAAGACTCCTCAATGGCTATTTATCCGATGGTCGATCTCGAGGGCACTCCCTCCCGTGGATCTGGTGATTGGGAGCTCTTCGAGGATCGGGAGCATTTGCAACACTGGATGCAATACGGATCTGGGCAAGGGTTCGTATGATGTACGAAGCGTTTGAAGGGTCGGACTCTAGCTGCACTGAGTGCTCTTTCCGTGAGGGGCGGGTCTAAAGATCAGCAGCAAGAGAAAACAACCGCGTGGGATAGACAGATTTTCGCTTGGTAGAAATTCGAAGTCAGCTAATTCCACGGATCGGCCAGAAACTGACTAAGGCAAGCTTTGAGACCGGTGGAGCCAAGGTCCGCTTTGCATGCCAAAGCGGTCATCTGACAGAAAGACTCAGATGACCGTATCGAGCCCATAGCTGACGCTTTAGTAATTGCCGGAACAGGTGAATTACGCGGACATTTATGAAGACATTCGCTGCTTGTTGTCACTTCACAGCAAAGCGGGACAAACTGGTCGCCCAAGCGATTTCAGCTCGGCCCTCAATCTTTCAAAGTTGCTAGATATGCAATGAGATCCGCGCGATCATTTTCATTTTCAATTCCGAGCATCACTTTGGTCGTCCCGGGTACAAACTGATACGGGCTAGCGAGATAGCTATTCAGTGTATCCGCATCCCAAACCAAACCTAATTCGCGCAAGTAACTTGAGTAAGGAAACTCGGGATCGGACGCAGAGGGTCGTTCGAATACTCCCCAAAAATTGGGCCCATTATCGCCGGCAATTCCCATCGACGAAGGTTTACCGTGGCAGATTTCGCACCCCTTGGCTAGAAACTCACCATTTGAAATATCGGCACCCTGCAACTTATCGGAAATCGGTTGGCGCTCTACTCGCTGAGGCGCTCCCGCTTCGATGAGCACCTCGGCGATTTCGATGTGCCCCGCTCTCAGCGCCTGATGCAAAGGAGTTGAGATATATGGTTCATAGCTGGCTGGGTCCGCCCCAGCCTCAATGAGTACTTTTACCACTTCGATGTGGCCATACCCGGCCGCATGGTGGAGAGCGGTTCCAACCGTATAAGTATCATTTCCCTGATAGAAAAAAATTGTTGGATCGGCACCCCGCGCAAGAAGAAGTTTAACCAACTCGGTATGGCCGAATTTTGCGGCTACAAAAAGCGGTGTAACGCCCGGTGCGCTTGTCATGTTCGTACTGCGAAGTTCGAGCGGTACACCCTTATCTAGTTCCGCGAGAACGCCCTCAATATTTCCACGTTTAGCGTGGAGATGGATGATTTCCGCCAATGCCTTCTCAAGCGGAAAGATGAACAGCGACAGAGCTACAGCAATCAGCCGAAACATACGGGCCTCCGAATTCAACAGCTTAAGCCAACCATAAGCAGATGGAACCATTGTACCAAATCCTAAGGTAGAAATGAGCTCCTGTGCGACACTCGGGGCAGTTCGTCTCATTTGTGGTCGCTCGCAGAAGAAGCATTTTCGCCATCGCAACGCATGACGGCAATGTCGGCTGCGTCCGCAGCATTTGAGTCCACTTATGGACGTCGGTTCGGAGCCAAATTCACGGACCTGCTGGTTCGAACTGAACGTCAGCTTCTTCCGCAAAGCGGACATTCGTACTAGCGCAGCGATCGTCTGCTTCGAGCCCACTTTGATCGATGCTGCAAAATGCTTGAATGGCCGCAATGCGCATAAAACGGAATTTGCGAAATTTGGTGTATCGGCCTAAGATTACAGAGGTCTGGATCGGCGTAGGCTTGGAACACTGACGGATGCAAAGATCACGTCTGTGATAAAAGGTTTCATTTTGGTACTTTTGACGGAAAAGCCCGACAGGGCTTTCCCTTTGTGCTGGCCGTCCGTTCAGTAAATGTCGCCGTCTTCGGCCATGAGGATGTTCGTGACGCCAGCATCCTGCATTTCCTTCAGTACACTCAGACGGTCGAAATGCTCGGGGTCGTTATAGTTTTGGACGTGCGTCATGACGATCTGTTTGACGCCACTGTCGTCCTGAACCTTTTTCATGTCTTCTGGAAACATGTGGTAGGCACCAATAATCTTCACTTTTTCGTCTTCCGTGTCGCCACCCCAGACCACAAACATGATGTTCTTTCTCGTTATGCTTTCAATGACCAGAACGTCAGCGTCTTTTGCCGCGTTGACAAGGCCTTCAGAGTAGTGCCCGTCGCCGCCAAACGCGATAACGCGCCCGTCCGGCTTGGCGGTAAACCGATAAGCATAGGTATGATGAAGAAAACCGTGCTCTGTTGGGAATGCTTCGACCGTTACGTTGTCGTCCTCGTAAATTAGCCGCCCTTTGGGATCGGTCGATGGCCAGACCGGCACGCCGATTGCGGTTGCTCCGTCGGCCTTTTGGGTTGTCGAGCCCTGGAACATTTCGTTCCTGTCGAGCCGCCAAGCGGCGTTGATATTGGCAATCATCTCGTCAACGCCCTCGGGTCCATATATCTTCTTGTCGGGGCCGGGGCCAAACTTGAACGGGCCCGATATGAAGGATGGCAATCCCACCGTGTGATCTTCGTGCAGATGGGTCAGAAACATATACTTGATGTTCTGTAGATCAAAAACGGTTGCCAGATCCATTGCGCCCTGAGAAAGGACGGCCTTCCCAAGTGACCTGAACCAGCCTTCGCCGGCATCAACAAAATATGGAAATCCGTTTATGATCACCGCGTGAGCTGGACCAAAACGGTAGGGATTGGGTGGCGGGTCGCCCGTTCCAAGGGTTATCACTTTGGTTGAGGAATCCGCTGGCGACCGGTCAATCGGACCACGTGGGTAATTAGTCGGCCAGTAGGCCGGACTCGTATAGGGAGTTTTGAAATCTTCGGGTTTTACGAAGGGAACGTTCAGATAATTTTGTTCCGTTTCGGTGGCGCCCGCAGCAAGATTTTCCTCATAGGACTGAGACCAGGCAGCGGTACACAACGCGGCGCTGGCAGCGAATGCGACAGCGGTTCCCCGGACCAGTTTTCGCGGGTAGTTGCCAAGAATTGAAAACATAACTTCCTCCCTATTTTTTGATGTTTTGCTTATGACCAGAGGATTCGGATCCACTGATGTAAGCCTCCTCTCAGAATTCTTGATTTGTCCTTCGCGTTTCAGTTGCAGACGAGGCCGGGCCCGCAGTTGCAAAGATCGTTCGGATTATCGGGATTGTCGGCGGCGCAATGACGAACTTCGCGGCGCTCGTGCCGGCGATGCACGCCTGCCACCGATCCCGGCGACATTGGTCGACCGAAGTGGTCGATGAACAACGTGCCCGGGCCTGTTGCTTGTGGTATGTCACCCTTGATGACCTTGACGCCGGGATAGGTCATCGTTCCCTGATCGTTCAGTGGCCGTTGCGACAACTCCACGACCACATCAACAGGCGGTTCACCATCCGCAACGATGGTCAGTAAGGCGTTGGGCGGGTCCACAGCAAAGCTGTCGTCGCCTTCGGACACCATGTCCAGAAAGCCCTGTATGCTTTGCACGCCCGCATACCGCACCGGCCTGTCACAGAAGAATGTGACGATCGGGTTGACATCTGTCATCGTTATCGTGTCAGCGGTCATCGACACTGAACGGGCATTGTGCACGAACAATGCCTTGCAATCCTGGCCATCATCGTCTTGCGCCTGTGCGATGGACATGAAGCCGAGAACCATGGGAAATACGAAGAATAGCGTCTGGCAGGTTCGTTTAATCATTCCCGTCTCCTTGCTTGTTGGAATTCAGGTCACGGCGTCGGACAAGCTGCCTGTTCGGGCGACCATCGTGCCGCTTCAGTGGTGATCTTGTGCCTTGGGTCTGACCTTGGCCAAGCTTACGTATTCCATCAGTTCGAGCCTCAGATCTTCGCAGATCTGATTGTATTCGGTCGCGCGGGCTCGCCCGTTTTCTCCTTCAGCTTGAAAGCTGTGAAAGGCGGTCACTGCCTCGCCGAAGTCACGGCAAATCGCCTGAAACTTTGGATCGCTCCGCGACAAAAAAACGATTGTGAATTCATCGCTGGGCGATTTTTTCACCAATTCGAAACATCCGGCAGCAAGAAAGTTTTCCACTTGCTCCCCTCCCGTCAAAGGCCATTGGCCGTCAGTGAGAATCTGTTTCCACGGTCTGTCTGCCCAGACACTCCCTGGAGACACCAAATTAACATCCGAGGTCTGTGGACTGGGGTAACGAACATGTTCTGAACGTGTTCTGAACCTTAAAAATTCTTTTGTATGAATGTAATACTGGACGTGATCCGAATAACCCGGGTATCGTTAGGTTAGTTTGGATGGAACGAACACAGCCGGCAGATACTGCGATGGAAAGTCAGTTATCCGAGCGGAAGTCAGCGCCGCCTCCGGAACAGGCGGCCATAGACGAACAGCTCGACCGTATGTTTGAGAGTTCTCAGTTTGGTGCAAATGATCGCCGACGCGCGTTCCTCAAATACATCATTGATGAAACACTGGCCGGACATGCTGACCGGCTGAAGGGCTATTCGATTGGCGTTTCCGTTCTGGGCCGATCCGAGGATTTCGACGCGACCTCAGATCCGGTTGTACGCCTTGAAGCGCGGCGCTTGCGGCGCGAGCTGGAACACTATTACCTGACAGATGGAAGCAACGATCCCTTGGTGATTACCATTCCCAAAGGGTCCTATGTGCCGTCGTTCGAATTTCGGGATGTAATTTCGGCGCCTTCCGAAAAGCCAGATCGGACAGGCCAGCGCGGCAGAAGCGGCTGGCGGGCTCCGAACTGGGTCGTATTGCTTTTGTTGACGCTGTTGATGGCCGTGACAGCTTTCATGCTGTTCCAAAGTTTCGAAACTGAAAGCCTGTCTACCGATCAGACGACCACGGACAATGACCTTTGGGGGGATTTACCTGTCGTTGCCGTGATGCCGTTCAATCCATTGGGAAACAGCGCTGTTACATCCGTAGCGGCCCGTGGTATCGCCGAGGATATTACAACAGATCTGGCGCGGGTGCAGGGCTTGCGCGTGATCTCGTACGCATCGACAGCCGAACTGTCCGACGGAGCCATCGATCTGATCGACGAGGGGCGCAAGCTGGGTGCGACCCATGTTCTAAGGGGCAGCCTGCAGACCATGACGGATGGCTATCGGCTAAACATCGGCCTCGTTGACGTAGACAGCCGGGGCGAAATTTGGGCCAAACGGTTCGACTATAAAACGACAGAACGGTTCGAAACTCAGACCGAGATTTCGCGCGAGATCAGTTCGACCTTTTCTATCGAATTGTTCCCCGAACTGACTTCGAGAATGGAGGATGCGCGGTGGACCCGCCGGGATGCCCGTATCCTGTACCAGCAAGCGTTGGACATCATTCACCCGCCAAGCGACCCATCGCGTTTTGACGCCGCACACACCTTGTTGCAGCGTGTAGTGCGGTTGGAACCGGACGCCCCGCACGGTTATGCCGGTCTGGCCTTTGCGGAAGCGCACAGAACTTGGTTTGGACTTGCTGCAAACACGGATGAAACGCGGGGTCTGATCAAACAATATGCTGAAAGCGCGTTGGAAAAGGATCAGGCAAATGTTCGCGCACTTTTGACCTTGGGTATTCTCGAAATCTTGATGGGCAAGCCGCAACCCGCAATTGATTTCGGTGAACGCGCAGTCGAGCAAGAGCCGAGCTCAAGTTTGGCTCATGGTTATTTGGGCATGTTCCTTCTGTACGCAGGCATGCCAGAGCAGGCAATAACACCGTTGCAGCGAGCGTTAAGCCTTGATCCCCTCAGTATTCGACGACCCTATAGGAACATTCTGGGCGTTTCTCAATTCCACGCTGGAAACTATCCAGAGAGTCTGGCCACACTGAAGGAAAACCTGGATCTCGAAGGGCCGTTCGGTCCCCATATGATGGTCTACCAAGCCGCTGGAAATGCTGCGATCGGGAAAATCGACCAAGAAACGGAAATTCTCGAAAGCCTCGCGGCCATGATCGCCGAAGGCGAAACCTTCCCGCTCCGACGGTGGCTCGAAAAGGTAATACATGATCCAATAATGATGCAACCTTTGCTGGACGAGTACGAAAAGGCCAAATCGCTGGCCGACACTCGATAACGACTTGCGGTTACCGGCTCTGATCGATTCAAGAGCGCTCGCATTTGTTCAGGTTTGCTTGCATATCTTATACGTTGCAGCCAGCTCGTGTAGAGAATGGATTAAAAAATGTGCTAACGAAGCAACTCAAATTGCTCGCGGTATCTCAAGCGTGGTTTACACCCTTCCTATATGTTGAAGAACCTGACTTTAAGCAGGTGATATTGTGCTCCAAAAAGTGACAAGCAAATCTTCCGAAAAGTGGTTCCAGGATGGAACATCATTCAATGTACTCAATGTAAATGAGATTTCAGTTGCA
This sequence comes from Ruegeria sp. BG6, assembly GCF_056538465.1. NCBI lineage: Bacteria > Pseudomonadati > Pseudomonadota > Alphaproteobacteria > Rhodobacterales > Roseobacteraceae > Ruegeria > Ruegeria sp. BG6. Next base: position 62,689 of record NZ_JBQFTB010000007.1, read on the forward strand.
ATCTGCAGAGACTATTGGAACTCGGCTTGATAAAGTAGGCGTCATCGTAAGGTCCGCTTCGGGCAGCCACCGGACCTCACGACGATGAACGCGAATGGCCGTTTTGTCCGTAACTCTGCCGTTCACAAGATTTCAGCGAACAACCGCTGCCGTTCAATGCAGACCTTCAGACGAAATTCTTCGGAATGACCACCAACGATGACCGCTATCAGTTCCTAAACCGTCATCTGACTGAAAGACTCAGATGACCGCCTTGAGCCCAAAGGAGCCACAATGAAAAAGAGACACAGTCGAAAAACATCAAACACATCCACGCTGAGGGGAGACGCACAAAGTGTCGAAATTAGGTGTTGAACGAATGCGATCGAATGGCGCGGAACAGTAAATCGCGTAGCAACCTACGTTATTGTTAATGTCTTATAGATGTGCACGAAAACATGTTTCTATCGTCGAGCGCCCAGCAGACCTGCACGTTGACACCATAGACGCCCGTGTTGTTCGCTGAGTGAGACACGTCACAGACAAGGACACGCGCAATGACCCATGACCTGATCGTTCGCCCCCTGAGAGAAACAGATGCGTCGGAGTGGCGCCGGTTGTGGACTGCCTATCTAGATTTCTATGACACCAGCGTCAGCGAAGAGGTCTATGACACGTCCTTTGCACGCCTGTTGTCCGGGAACACAGGGGAATACCGTGGCTTGATCGCAGAGATGTCTGGCCGTCCCGTGGGTCTTGCTCATTTTCTGTATCATCGTTCAATGTGGTCTGTTGAGGATACCTGTTACCTGATGGATCTCTTCTGCGACGTGGACGTCAGAGGCCGGGGCGTGGCTCGCGCACTGATAGAGGGAGTTCATGCTAGAGCTAAAGCGGACGGCGTGCCCACCACTTATTGGATGACTCAGGAATTCAATTACAAAGGCCGCATGCTCTACGATAAGGTCGCCACAAAAACACCCTTCCTCGTCTATCACAAAGACGACTGATGGCACCCGAAGGGCCGTCAGTTCATAGCTGGAAAAGACTGATGCAAGTGGAGTATCTTCCACACATCGTGGTCTTTTTTCATAATAATCGTGAGTGCCATAGGCCCGCTTCCCATAGAGGCGCCGGACGCATCTTCCATGTTATAACTGCCGGCGGCGACATAGAGTGCAAGGTCTTCTGCGAGGACGGTTATGCGCTCATCCGTCATGTTGATATCGTTTTTTGACGCCGCACCAAAGGTCTCGCGATAAAGCGCAAGCGTGTCCTCACGCCGCCAAACGACCTGACCGTCCAGCACATAAAATCCTGCTTCATTGGGCACGGAGACGCCAAAAGACTGGTCGACGTCAAGTTTGCCCGCCTGCACCCACAACGCATCAATAGCCTGTTGCACCTCAGTTTGCTGCTGGCTCTGAGCTATGGCAGGCGCGCCGAGAAGCGAACCACCCAAAACAAGAAGAAGCGCGGGCGCGCTTCGGGCACAGCGCCGCACCTTGTCTTTAGTGTTTTCACGCATCGGGATCTCCATTTTTCATCACATAAGCAAAAGGGTCACCGCCCGATGGTATCCAGCCAGAAACAGGAATAAAAAGACACGCGAATATTGTCGCAGGAAACCGAACAAAATCATGGCTACAAAACCCAAATCTCACGGCATCGACGCCGCTTTTACCCGCAGCGTTCTCAAAGGTTCGCAGATTGAACCCAGTTATTCCGGTGCTCTGAGTTTCATGCGCCGCAAATACACTAAGGATCTTGTGGGTGCTGATATCGCGATTACCGGAGTTCCTTTCGATCTGTCTGTGAGCAACCGTCCCGGCACCCGCTTTGGCCCAGAAGCCATTCGCAAGGCAAGCGCCCAACATGCCTGGGGTCCCGTCTGGCCCTGGCGGTTTGATCCCTTCGATACGCTCGCAGCTATTGACTATGGTGACTGTGTTTTTGACTGGGGTGCGCCGCAGGATGCCCCGTTGGCGATCGAGCGTCACATATCCGAGGTAATCTCAACAGGAACCGCCAGCCTGGTTCTGGGCGGCGATCATTTCATCACCTATCCGGTGCTTAAGGCCTATGCTGCGAAGTTCGGCCCGATCGGTCTTGTCCAGTTTGATGCCCATCGGGATGTCGAGCCTGACGAGGGCGGGCGGATGGATCACGGCACCATGTTCAATCTTGCAGTGCGCGAGGGTATCATTGATCCGCAACGGACTGTTCAGGTGGGCATCCGAACCTGTTTCGACGGCGAAGAGACCTACGGCATGACGATCATGTATGCAGACGCAGTTCATGCGGCTCCTGCCGAAGAGATCGCAGCAACCATCTTGTCCACCGTCGGGGATGGTCCGACCTATCTAACCTTCGACATAGATTGTCTCGATCCATCCACGGCACCGGGGACGGGCACACCGGTCCCGGGTGGACTTACCAGCTACGAGGCGCTCGCCATAATCCGGGCCCTTAAGGGGCTCGATCCTGTTGGCATGGACGTGGTTGAAGTCTCTCCGCCATTTGATCACGCGGAGATGACCTCCAACGCGGCGGCAATGATCGCCGCCGAGCTGCTTTGCCTCAAAGCCTGGGCCAGAGGTGCACGGGCCGCATCCTGATCTTTAGCTTACATCCCCTCGCGATGGGTAAACTCGCCGTTGAGCAACGTTCCAATCACATTCGCTTCTTCGATCATGTTTTCCGGCGCAATCTCGCGCAGGTTCTTTTCCCAGATTGCGATGTCCGCGTACTTCCCGATCTCAAGCGTACCGATCACATCTTCCATGCGCATCTGCCACGCCGGGGCCACCGTGTACGCATGCAGAACCTGGTCAATTGTCATCTTCGGACGCCAATCCGGGAACGGCTCGGCATCAAGGATGGAAGGCTCCACCAGAGTCATCGCCTGTTGGAACAAATAGGCTGGGTAGGCGCGTTCGATGGGCGCTCCCGGCGCGTCGCCTGACAAGGACAGATTGTCGTACATTTGGGCGAGTTCGGTGTATTGCCCATGAGCTTCGCGCGCAAAAGCTTCCTGCATGACCTTGAAGAGTTCGACGCCGCCACGTCCGCTATCCAATTCGTTGTAAAACAGCGGGCTGGCGTTCGACGCCACATTGTAGAGCACCATCTTGTCCCGTGTCGCATTGTCCATCGACGTGAGGTGATCTAGCCTGTTGCGCGCGTCCGGATAGTACTCCAGCGCCTCGACAATGATATCCACCATGCGTTTGATGAGACGCGATCCATCCGCATGTGTCACAGTGTCTAGACCGGCAGCATTCGCCCGATTGACCAGTTCAAACAATCGTTCGGGATTGACGCCGTAGGCACCCCACGTCAGCGGGTCGCCTTCATTCTCTGGTATGTACGGCACGAGTTGTGTTGCACCGCGCGACAACCAAGCGTTTTCGGGGTGGATCTTGATCCGGTCCGTGCGCAACATGTCTGTGTCATAAAGCGTCTGCATCTCAAGCGCGAAATCGACGACATCCTGCGCATCTGCATCAGGCAGTTTGAACCACGGCATGATGTTGAATCGCATTTTCAACTGGCCGTTCTCTTCGCGCTTCTTCATCACAGCCATAATACTGCGCATATCGTCTTACGTGTTCGGCGCTGATCGAAAAGCCCGGCGTGACCAGTCCGGGAACCATGGCTGTGGTGACACCCTTGCCGGCGAGGAAATCCTGCAGGAAGTCTGCAGACTGTGGGACCACGACATCCGGATCCCAAGCGCCCATATCGACGTAAGCCTCGAAGAAGATGGTCTCGATCCCAAGGCCCGTCGGATTTCCGTCTCCATCCCTCTCCCAGTAGATCACACCGGGCTGAATGTCAGGCGTGTCCGCTGTGATACCTGCCGCTTCAAGCGCGAGGGTGTTGAGCACTGCGTCGTGAGAGGCATTGCCAAAAACCATTGTCGGGCGGCCCAAATCCCATTTGTCCAGATCCGCCGCGCGCGGTTGCTGATTGCCCAGATTGGCAGGCATCCAGCCAAAGCCGATCAGCGGACCCGCCTCATCCGGATTGGCGTCAACATGCTCTTTCATCAAGCGACCGACATCATCGACAGAGCGCGCTCCACTGACGTCGACACCCGTCGTGATCCACTTGCTGGAGACAACATGATTGTGGGATTCAATCATGCCGGGCGTCACGTAGCGCCCTTCTAGATCGATCACATCCGTCTCGTCACCTACGAATGCCTGCGCGTCATTGCTGGCGCCTACGAACAAGATGCGTCCATCCTTGATGGCAAGGGCTTCCGCGTTCGGCTGCGCGGCGTTCATCGTCTCGACGATCCCGTTCAAAAGGACGCGGTCCGCTGTTTGAGCGATAGCAGCAGACGAGATCAGCGTCGCACAAACCAGAGGCGATAGTTTCATGAGTTTCATTTGGGCTTCCTCTTTATCAAATTGCGCAGGAATTGATCGTGGCGAGCGATCTCCTTCACCAAGTTTTGTAGACCTCTACAGCTTTTGCGGTCAAACGGTACTGCGCCTCGACGTTCGAGGCGCCATCATAGAAAACGACATCGCTTCTGGTGTCTTCGGCAACCAACTCGCCTTCAATCCAGAACGCGTCAAAGATCGAGCTGAAGGCGAGGCCTTGCGGGTAGTTCACATGGACAATCTGGTTTGCGGGTGGGGTCGGCGTGTGAACGCAGGCTCCTGCGACAGGCACGAACAGGAATTCCGTCACTTTTGTCTCATCAAAGGCTAGCGGAACGACATAGCCGGGCAGTCGAACAGACTGTCCCAGAACCTCCGGATTGGGACCGCGTCCGGCTTTGCCGTTCTGAGCAATGATCTTCCGCCGCTCCTTCATCAGGCCATCAACATCGACCTGATGCATCGAAAGCAGCGTCAGGGCAGCGTCATGTCGTTCGATAAATGCCGTATCTTCTCGCTCGCGTGGTGTGGATGTGCGCCATTCAACATGTGTGCGCATGGCGTCGCGCAGAAAGGGTCGCAGGTCGGCGAAAGGCGTTTCGCTCGGGACATGCGCCGGTCGCAAGTCCTGCCAGCCGATCACACGGGCGCCCGTCGACATGTTTTGCGGCGCGGCGCTCACAGGCGTGCGCGATAAATCCAGCGGGTTTGCAAGCGGGTCTATCGGCACGCCACCGTGTTGCTGACCTGCAATCGCACTCGGCCACGCTTGTTCGACACTTTGCGCTGCTGCCGGAAGAGATATCAGGCCGAACAAAGTGGCAATTGTAAAAACAGAAAGTGGCTTGTTCATCCCTCGGGCACCTTCACGCTTGTGACCGCCACGCCACGGCGCAGTTTCTCGTCGTCGCCTTCTTCCCACACCGGCTCGGTCAGCAGCTTGTCCGGTTCGCCGTCGCGATCTATATCGTAGACGAGTTCGCCGCCCAAATAGGTTTGCAGCACTTCAGTCTTGTGAAAATCGAAGATGTTCTCTTTGGCCTGCTTGCGGATGTCGCGGTCGAGTACGATGATGTCTGCGAGCTTGCCCTCTTCAAGGCTGCCCAAAATGTCGCCTCGATCCTGAAGGCGCGCACTGCCCAGCGTTGAGCCATGGATAACCTCGTCAAAGGTTAATGGCACACCGGGCATGACAAGACCACCGGGTGTCCCCATGGCCTGCCGTGTCATGCCGATCTCCATACCTTCCCACGGCGAGAACACCGGGGACGTCGGCGCGTCGGGCCCAAATCCATATTCCATAAACTCGGTCACGAGCTTGAACTGGTACATCCGCTCCAGCACCTCTTTTGGAAGGTTCTGACTGGTCACATTGCGAAAGTACTCCTCGGTGGGATCAGCCCAGTGAAGTTGAAGCTGCCCCGAAACCCCGAGCCGGGCCATGCGCCGCGCGTTGTCGATAGACAAATGGTCGACATGCGTGAAAATCTGCGGGATGTCGTCACGCACGGGTTCGCCAGTTTCATGGGCATACTCCAGCGCGTCGAGCGAGCGCCGGATCCCAGCGTTCCCTTCAACGTGCAGCATCAGGGAAAAATCACGCTCTGTAAGCGCATCGAAAATCTCTGCAAGGTTGTCTGGGCGGAAATTCATATCCGGCCGTGTGCCGTCCAGATACGGACCCTCCATGTAGGCAAAGCGCCCCGGCGTGCCATCGATCGCGAACTTCACAGTGTTCGCATGCAGAATGCTGGGATCAACGCCCGCATCCTCGACTGCGGCCCGTCGCATCTCTAACTGTTCGATCATTGCGGTATCACCTTCAGGCGTGCCGGTGCCCCAGAACACCATGGCCAACTCGTGCCTGAGCGTTAATTCACCTTTTTGCGCCAGACGGACGTAAACGTCGTCTGCACCTTCCTTGGAACCGGCGGCTGCCTCAGTTGCACCGGTGACTCCAACGGCGTTGAGAACACGGGCGGCTCCAACGATCGCTTCTTCCTGTTTCTCAAAAGAGTAGAGTTTGTGCTGTTCAACAAACCCTGTCGAAAGATGCGCTTTCTCCTGCAAAAGTCCGGAGGGTTCATCGCCAGCTTCGTTAAGTGGCATGTACCCGCCTTTCGGTGGCTCCCAATCGGCAGTGATCCCAAGGTACTCGAGGGCTTTTGTCGAATACCACCCGTTATGTTGGGTGTTGTCGGAGATCAATGCGGGGCGCCCACCAACGATTTCGTCCAATTCTTCCTTGGTTGGGTTCTGGAAATGCGCGTCTGACCAACCGCCGCCAATCACCCATTCATCCGGCCCCAAGGTTGCCGCGTATTCCCGGATGACTTCGACAACCTCTTCACGCGACGCATCGTTGTAACCAAAAAGGTTGAGCATGACGAAATGTGTCTGTCCAAAGATGCGTGTGTGCAAATGCGTGTCGATGATACCAGCCATGACGGTATTTGTGCCCGCGTCGACGATCTCGGTGCCATCGCCGGCAAGCTCGCGGCAACTGTCATCGACGCGCACACAAACGATCTTGTCGCCCGCAACCGCAACCGATCTTGCCAGTGGCATCTCCGTGTTGGACGTGATGATGTTTTCACTCAGAAAAACGATGTCGGCTTGCTGAGCAAGTAACGGCGACCCGGTCACGCCGATGGCTAACGCCAATGCACTGTATGCAGCTTTCATTCTCAAGGGTTCCCTTCGTATAGGCTGATTTGAGAATGGCAAAAGATTTGATTTTGCGTCAATTCGACTTTTCAGCCAAATGGACGCAGGATCCGGGTCAATACCTCTGGCAGCCTGATGCAGCGCATCACAACTGCATGATTGTTCCCGTCGGGCGAGCAACACTGGTTTGGTTGGACGCGAACTGCCTTCACTTAGCGGCAGAAGTGCGAAAGTCACAAACCGAAAGTCCCGGTTTCTTCCTATCGCGCTCGCAACCCGCGACAAGCGCCTTTCCGGTTTCTAGAGTTATGACCGTTTTGTCCGCAAGCCGGCCATAACCAAAACTTTTACGAGTGTCCGTTCTTGGCTAAAGCGGCCGCTCCCTGCCGTAACATCGAGCCACAAGCAGTGAATGGTGGCTCAATACCGGCAAGCTGTCATATGAGCAAAAGACTCAGATGACCATTTTAAGCCCAAGGAGCATTTTTCTGCAGCTTCTACGCATGTCCGCTTTCGGTTGGCGTGTCACGGTCGACAATTGATTAAGTGGCCAAATCCTTTCATCGTCAAAAAGCATTTCAAACACGCTGAGTAACGGCCGAGGACAGTCATCATGCTTGAAGAAGCCAAAACCCGCACGCTGACCCTTCAGGCTCGAATGAAAGAACTGGGCATCCGCTGCGCCGTTTTCACAGACGAGAGTTCAATCGCCTATCTTGCCGGCTTTTGGGGTTATCTGGGCATTGAATTTGGCCGCCCAACCATGCTGGTGGTGAAAGCCGATGAAGCTCCCATAGTCATAACGCCACTTATGGAAAGCGAAATGGTCGGAGCCATGACATGGGTCGAAGATGTGCGTACTTGGGAAGACATGGGTCAGAGAACATGGGGGCGAGCTCTTGCGAAGGCTATCGGAGAAACGCCGACGGAGATTTGGATCGAGCGTGGCAGCGTTCCAGCAATCGTGCTTAACCATTTGGACGAAACCTATTCGGACGTGCCTACCAAAGACATATCACCGGTTCTCGGTGAAATGCGAATGATCAAGTCTCCATTTGAAATCGAAGTAATGAAAGAGGCCGGTCAAATCGCCGGAGCGATGATGGCTGCGGCGCATCGAAGCCTGCGAGAAGGTGCCCGAGAATATGAAAGCGCACTGGCCGTGATTGACGCGGGTACTCGGCGCGCAGTCTCATTTCTGACGGATGAGGGCTGGGATCGGTTTGTTTCACCCATGATTCACAACCTCCAAATTTTGCAAAGCGGTCAAGACACCTCCATGGTGCATCGACGTGCCTCGGTGCGTCACTATCGCCGCGGCGACCCGGTGTATGTTTGCTTTTGCAATATGGCGCAATTCAAGCAGTACAAGCTTGGATTTGATCGCATGTTTCACATCGGCGAGGTCAGTGATGAAGCCGCGCAAGTGCAGCAAGCGGCGATCGATGCCCAACAAGCCGCAATCGCTGCAATCCGCCCGGGCATCGAGGCACAAGAAGTCGCCGCAGCTGCAAACGAAGTGTACGCTTCAAGAGGTTATGAGACCGGATATCGGACAGGTCGATCCATCGGCCTGGCCTATCTGGAAGCGCCAGAACTGAAAGCCGGTGATACGACAATTCTACAACCAGGTATGACTTTTGCGGTCGATGGGGGGATTTCCATCGACGGGGTCGCGGCAGGGCGCATCGGGGATTCAATCGTGGTGACGGAATCTGGGTTTGAATACATCACGAACTACCCTCGTGAACTTTTGGTTACGGAAGATTAGTGATGGAGCGCAGGTTCTTACCGGGGCGGCAGTAACTGATACGCTGTGCGATGCTGTCACACGAATTCGAACTCGTCTCTGGTAGGCTAGTGACACTGTCTTTTTTTCCGCCAAGTTCGCGCCACTCGGCAAAATCGGCGGTGCGCGTCAGCTTAAAGGCGCCTCGGCTGGCCAGCGATGTTTCCTGGTTGAAGTGGTTGTAGACGGAGGAATAGACGGAGGCGAATTTCTGCAAACTCCGCATGCGCCTGAAACGTTGCATAGCGCGTTCGCGTCGTCGAGTGACCATTAAGCACGGAAGTTCAGCAAGGACATACCAGAAACTACGATGAAACAGCGTGACTGCTCGTTCCACATTCTAGAGTTCTACGTCAATGTTGGAGGTCCGTGCGATCGCATCGAAAACACCCGGTCCGAAGGTGCAGCGATTCATGCCGCGTTGCAATCGTGCAAGGAGCGATCACTGCCTGCCAGTTGATTAGTTGACTTCGATACTTGAGAATCGCAATCGAGATCAACGTGGGCCCAGAACTATCGGCATCTTAGGATGTCCAAGTCGCCTAATCCGATCGAGAATTCAGATACAAGTACTTAGGGATCGGTATTGGTGGGTTTTTTGGTGGGTGTCGATGCGAACGGATGACTCAAGCCATTGAAAAAAATATCATTAAACAGATTAAGTGGCGGAGACGAAGGGATTCGAACCCTCGAGACGGTTTCCCGCCTACTCCCTTAGCAGGGGAGCGCCTTCGACCACTCGGCCACGTCTCCGCCGACGGGTATATCCGTGCCTGTCACCAAGATACAAGGCGATTTTCCTGCTAAATGGCAAAATTCTGTAAACCGCTGCAAATCAGAATTCCGGGGGGCCGTACATGTGACAGTCTTCGTCGAATAGCAGCTGTTTTCCTGGCAGGGAGTGCCGGACAAAAACGACGGTTCAACACGAGGCCGCCGTCATCTGACCACAGTCGTTTTTTGGGGCTGTGATATTAAACTTGCCAAAAACATAAGCATTACTGCATATTTGCCTATATTTAGTCTGCAGATTTATTCTGTTTGTTGTGAGGCATCAATCGGGCTTGGGGTGGTGTGTACCCGGCAGGAACCTTTGGGGGAAAGGGGCTTGGATTGGCTTGGTTAAAAGTGTGTTTGGCAGTTTGCCTTATTGTGATTCTGCCGTCGCAGGTCGTCGCAAATATCGGAAAAGTCGTCAGCGCCAAGCAAGGCGCTCAGGTGACGCGTGCCGGAGAAACACAAGCGTTGCGGACGGGGATGGAGGTCGACTCGGGTGATGCGATCGCGACTGACGGATCAGGCGTGGTTCAGCTTGTGTTTGTCGATGACACGAAAATAGCCATCGGCCCAAATGCGCGTATGGTCATTGATGTCAAAATGCTGCGGAACAACCGCAAGGCCAAGTCCTTTGCGGTACAGGCACTGGGTGGCAGCTTCCGGTTCATTTCCGGAAAAAGCAGAAAGCGGGCTTACTCCATTTCGACGCCATCAGCGACCATGGCGGTGCGCGGAACGACTTTCGATCTCTGGATTGCCTCCGGCGACCAAAGCGCGATGCTGGTTCTGGAAGGCACTGTTCGAATGTGCAGCCTAAGCGGGTCGTGCCGATCCACCGGGAGACAATGCAGCCTTTTTGCGAACAGTAAGGGTGGCGGCGTCGGACGGCCGGTGGATCGCGAGCAATACAGGAAGGCGCTGGAAAGCGGTTTCCCGTTCGCGCGGTCGCAGGAAGGGCTGCTTCCGCCGCTTCAGGTCGAATTCGGCGGCTGTTCCGAAAACGCCAGGCCGGTTCGCTTCTTTGCATCACCCGGTCGGTCTGAACCCCGCCCTGCGCCGCCCGGTGAAACGAGTACCAATGAGGCGCGTGCTGTGTCAGATCCCACCCCGCCAGACAACCGCCCGGATCCGCCATCCCAACCGGACCGTGACCCGGAGCCTGAACCCGAGCCGGAGCCTGAACCCGAGTACGATCCTGAACCTGAGTACGATCCTGAACCTGAGTACGATCCTGAGCCTGAACCAGAACCCGAGCGTGATCCTGAAGTCGAATAGGGTCTCCTGGGAAAACGACTCGGACCGTATTGTCGGAACAACGTGACCCCCTTGCGCCCGGAGGCAGAGGTGACAGCAAGAACAAGGGAGAAAAACAGCCGAAAATGGGCATTCCGTCTATTCGGAATTGTTTTGATCCTGTTCGGTTGCTTGGTTCGTTCGATGGACCCCTATCCGGTTCAGATGTCCCGTCTGATCTACTTCGACATCCTGCAAAGACTGTCTCCACGCGAATACAATCCCGACTTGCCGGTGCGCGTGGTCGATATCGATGAAACTTCCCTGGCCAATTGGGGGCAATGGCCCTGGCCACGCACGTTATTGGCGCAAATGGTGGAAAACCTGGGTGAATATGGCGCGGCGGTCATCGCCTTCGACATGCTCTTTGTCGAGCCGGATCGGTTTTCGCCTTCCCGTCTTCTCAATGACCCGGCGCTTGAAGGGTTGGTTGATATCGAACCAGGTGCAAAGGCACTTGATAACGATGTCTTGTTCGGGTTCGAAATGGCCCATTGGCCAGTCGTGCTGGGCGTCGCGGCGCGCCTGACAGGTGGCGACCGCGAGGTGCCACCCAAAACGGGCATTGTCGAAATTGGCGACTCGCCGACGACCGGTTTGATCTCGGTTCCACACTGGGCGCCCCCCGCCGAGCCGCTGGATCGCGCCGCGGCTGGCATCGGAGGGGTCAATGTCTCGCCATTGGGCGGAACCGGGGTGGTCCGGCGCGTTCCGGCACTTTGGCGCGGACCTGATGGAGTGATGCCGGGGCTGGGAATCGAGGCGCTGAGGATTGCACTGGATGAACCCATCATTCTGGCAGAGGGGTCTCAGGACGAACCCGGAATAATGCTGGGCATCGATGTTGGGGGTTACGCGGTGCCTACAACGGAACACGGTGAGATCTGGGTGAAATACCGGCGCGACAATCCAGATCTTTATCTGTCGGCAGACCGCGTCATGCGTTCGGCCGACGATCCGGATCTGCAGGAAAAAATCCAAGGCCGCATCATTCTTGTCGGCACCTCGGCGGCTGGTCTGTTCGACATTCACCAGACGTCTCTTGGGGAATCGGTGCCCGGGGTCTCCATTCATGCGCAGATTCTGGAACAGATCCTGACGGGCGATATGTTGAACCGGTCAGATGTCATCGCGGCGCTGGAATTGATCGCCTTTGTCATTCTTGGGCTGGTGGTCACGGCAGTCATGTCGAGCTTTGGAGCCGTTGCATCTTTTGTCGCCGGCGGTATTGCGGCAGCGGTTGTGATGGCGGTTGGCTGGCTGGTCTTCCAGAACCAGCAGATCCTTTTCGATGTGACGTTCCCGATGATTGGCGGAATGGCCAATTTCGGGTTGTTGGCGGGCTACATGTTCATTTCGACTGAGCGGGAAAAACGCGCCATTCGAAAAGTGTTTTCGCATTATGTAGCGCCCGAAATTCTGGATGAGATGGAAGCAACCGGCCATCAGTTGCATCTGGGCGGTGAAATTCAGGAAATAACCGTTATGTTCTCGGATATCCGCGGGTTCACGCCGCTGTCCGAAGGGGTGACCGCCACCGACCTTGTCGCCCTTCTGAATGAGCTGTTCTCTGAAATCGGGGACCAGATCCTTCTCGAGCGTGGGACGATCGACAAATTCATCGGTGACGCCGTCATGGCATTCTGGAATGCGCCCCTGCCGGTCAAGGATCACCCGCATCGCGCCGCGTTGGCGACATTGAACATGCGCAAAGCACTGGCTGAATTCAACAGATCTGACATCATGAAAGATCGTCCTCCGCTTGCCCTGGCAACCGGATGTGCGACAGGTTGGGCTTGTGTCGGCAATATCGGGTCGCGCAGCCGGTTCAATTACACCGTCATTGGCGATGTGGTGAACGTTGCGGCGCGCATCGAACAGAGCTGTCGCAATGTCGACTATGATATCCTGGTCTCGAACTCGGTACAGGAAGCGACAGAAACGACCCTTGCCACTCTGCGGGCCGGGTTTGTCGATCTGAAAGGCAAATCCCACCCGGAACCCGTATTTGCGCTGGTGGGCGATCAGAAACTGCTTGAAAGCGAACAATTTCAGAAACTCAGCGCAGAGCATTCGAACCTGCTGGAAGCCATTCGCAACCGGCAGCCGCATCTCAGGATCATGGAAATGTGCGATAAATGCGCGACGCTTGCGAAACCCGTTGAGCCAGGATTGCTGAGTTTCTACCGCGCGCTTCCAAGGCGTGCAGCAGACTTCCGGCTTGATTTCCCTACCGACAAGATTCTGTTCTCGCACAAAGACCGCGCCTGATTTCCCGACGCGCCCATTGTCTGCCAGGTGCTTGTACCCCGGTGACAATTTTCTGATGATATGGGAAAGAACGAAAACGAAGCAGTCAGACAGGCTCGCGGAGGGGTGATATTTCGACCCGGTCCGCAACCCTTCTCTGAAAACAATAACGGGGTAAATCGGATGCCATTCAAACTGGTTTCCTGCGACGGTGGCGGAATTCGTGGATATCTGACGTGCCGTATTCTGCAGAGTCTGCACGAGGAAACTCAGCTTCTGGACAAGGCGGATGGTTTTGCGGGCACGTCGACCGGTGGACTGATCGCGGTGGCATTGGCCGACGGCCGGACCCAGGGCAAGGATATGGCGACGCTGATCGAAAAGCTGGCCGCACACTACAGGGACGACGCTGCCACGATTTTTCGCGAAAACGAACGCAGCCTGCTGGACAGGGCGGCGGACAGGGTATTGCAGAAGTTCAAGCTGGGCGGCGGGCCGGGCATTACGGCAGCGCAATACAACGCCTCGGGTCTGGCGGAAATCGGGCTGTCGCTTGTCGGCGACCGGACCATATCTTCGCTATCACGCGATCTGGTTCTGGCGGTCAACACTGTGTGCCTCCATCGCAGTGACAAGGTAGGCTGGGCGCCGTTCACCATCACAAACCATGACGTCGAGCGCGACGCCTGGCTGGATATGAGTGCCGTCAAACTGCTGGACGTGGCGATGGCCAGTTCCGCAGCGCCATCCTATTTTCCGCCGCACCTGATCAGGGCTGAGGGGGTTGACTACGGCTACTTTGCCGATGGCGGCGCTTTTGCCAACAACCCGGTGATGAACGGAATTAACGTTGCCATCGCTGCGGGCCGGGCGCCCGGGCTGGACCAGATCGAGGCCCTGTCGATCGGCACCGGGCAACAGCCCACCGACATCTCGGAACAGATGATCCGGGATCCCGACGACTGGGGTCTGCTCAAGTGGTTTGGCGTCACTTCCAACGCGCCCAAGGGTGCCTTGATCGAATTGCTGCTGACGACATCGGCTGAGAACCTGTACTGGATGGCCCACTTGGTTTTGAAAGACCGTCTGGTCCGCATAAACCCGCCTCTGCCGAAAATGGTCGGATTGGCGACGCACAAACCGTCGTCTTACACCCTGATGGACCAGGCATTCGAGGCCAGCAATCAAGGCAGGGATTGGGCCAAGGCCGTCGAGATGGCGCGCCGCTGGTAAGGGTTGCATCACGTCCCTGCCGTCAGGGAACCGCGACCCAAGCGCGTGTACATGTGACGTTTTTATTGCCTTTGGGGCCGCAGCCGTTAAGGTTAACACATAGGTATTAGTGATTAATTAACGCTCAGGGGGGAAATATGAGCGCTCCCGGCATTGCCGAGCAGCTGGTTCATGTATTGCATCGACCAGATGGCGATCCCAAGCTGCGACCGGTTCACACAATAGGCATCAGCGCGACGGGTTTCTTCAAGCCCTCTCCAATTGCCCGGAACTTCTGCGCCGCCGACCATTTCCGTTCCGACAAGTCGGATGTCATCGTGCGGTTCTCGAACGGCTCGGGATGTGCCGCCGTACATGACGGATGGTCCGATGTGCGCGGTATGGCGGTCCGGTTTCATCTGTCGGATGGCACCGACACCGACTTGATCGCCATGACGCTGCCCGAGTTCTTTTCGTCGACGCCCGAGAACTTTCTGGATTTCGCCGAGGCGGCGAAACCCAAAATGTACTATGGCGAGTCGCCGTGGCGGAAGATCATCAACCTGCTGCAATTGATCCTGCCAAAACGGGATCCCTACCCGAACGAAACCATCAGCCCGGATGACGGTGCTATCAAGTTTGCGGACGAGAATGCCGAGGCACAATTGGGCGTTCTGCAGGCGGCAGCCATCGGCGCGCCCGTCAGCTATGTTCGCGCGGCTTATCATGCGGTTCATACATTTATTGTCACCGGCGAGGATGACGTAAAGCGCTGGGTCCGTTTTTCATGGCAACCGATCGCCGGTGTTCTCAAAACCGATCCCGCGGAAACCCCGGACGATGACTATTTGCGGCAGGAGCTGAAAGACCGGCTGGCCGTCGAACCCGCACGGTTTTCACTGATGATGGCCATTGGTGAGGTGGGCGACGATTTCGAAAATTCGGCCCGGCCATGGCCGCCGCACCGCAAACGCATCATGATGGGCACACTGACGCTGGACGCGGTGCCCGAGGATCAGATCGAGAATGCGGAAAAGCTCAGCTTCAATCCGGGCCTATTGACGCCCGGGATCGAGGTTTCAGAGGATCCGGTTCTCAAGATCCGCATCGAATCCTACGAATTCTCCAGCCAGCTGCGGGGCGCGACTCCTTGCCCATTCCCCAAGAGGCCATCCGATGACACGTAAGGACAGCTGGTTCAATCGCTACGTCAACAGCCTGCCCGAGCGGGGATGGTTCAAGTTCCTGTCGCGCTACGTCGTGGTGCCGTTCTGGATCTGGAAAGAACCCAAGCCCAAGCTTCCGGGCGGGCCCAGACCTTCGCCACAGCCCAGTGAAAACGTCCAGCGCATGATGAACCTGATCATGCCGCTCAAGGATCCTTCGCCGGCCGGACGAGCGCATGCGACGCTGGCGATTGCACAGAATGTGGACGAGATCTTTGCCGGCCTGGACAATGTCGGAACCGTTCATTTCGCGCGTTTCCTGCTGATCGAAGACAAGATTTGCATGATCTCGGTCTATGACGGTGATTTCAGCAACTACATCCGCGATTTCATCACCACCATCGGCAGTGTTTTCAACGATGTTATTTCGCTGGTGGACGGTGCCGAACACCTGATTCCGACGGAACACAACGTCGAGGAGTTCATCGACTGGGTGCAGGAACATGACCTGTTCCAGGCCGCCGATTTCCCGACTGATCTGTTCGGGCTGCAGGACGCCGCAAAAGGGGTGCCGCCGAACCAGCCGCCGCACAAACTGGCGACGTTGCCGCGTGAGTTCGTTCTGCAATTGCACGCGAACCGCAATCTTTCGTTGGGAGGAGGCTATCGCGCCTATCCCGGAGTTTCCGCCGCGCAGGTGCGCCAGAAATTTGGACAGGGCTGGTGAACACAAAATTCAACCTCGCAGACATTCAGGGCAATATCCTGCGTGGATATCGCCGCAATCTTGTACGTCATCTGGTTCTTGAGGTCAGCGACCGCGCAGCGGCCCGGCAGTTTCTGGCAGCAGCAGTGGATGACAGCCACGGCGACGTTCCGGCGATTACCCGTGATGTTACCTGGACCGTCAGGCCGCCGTTCTGCTTCAACATCGGAATTACCTTTGAAGGGCTGCGCGCTCTGGGCACGCCGGCTGAGCATCTTAAGACCTTCCCGACGGAATTCGTTCAAGGGATGACCAAACGGGCGATCAAGATCGGGGACTTCGGCAAAAGCGCGCCCGAAAACTGGCCTGCTCCGTTTGACAAGCCCGAGCGGGTACACCTGATTGCATCGGTTCATTCCGACACCGAAGACCATCTTGATCAGGTCGAGGCGCAAGTTGCCAAGGCCTTCACCATTCTCGGTGTGCGCAATGGGCGGAATCTGCCCGAAGGGAAAGTGTTCTTCGGGTATGTCGACGGTATCTCGCAGCCGCGCTTCAGGCATGTCACCGATCCAGATCAGGTGGGTGTGGATGAACCTATGGATCCGCTTGGCACGGCGCTGCTGGGATATCCCACCAAACAAGAAGGCGTGCTGTTCCGCGTTCCGTCCCCGCACGAGCTGGGATTCAACGGGTCTTTCAATGCCTTCCGGGTGCTGCAACAGGACGCCGCCGGATTCGAGGCCTATCTGGACAGGGCCGCTACGGAACTGATGAGCCATCCCAAAAGGGACCTTTTGGCGGACCCGAAGAAACTGCATCTCATCGTCAAAGACCCGGATATGCATGGCGCCCTTCGCGAAGTGGTCGCGGCGCAGATGTGCGGGCGCTGGCGCAACGGGACCCCATACGAATTGTCGCCAAACGCCCAATTTCCCGAGGAAGAAGTCTCGCTAACCAATTTCGACTATTCGCACGGCTCACGCTGCCCGGCCGGATCGCATTTGCGGCGCGGCAACCCGCGGGGCGGGCCGATCGTTCAGCGCATTGCGAACTACACGCGGCGACTGGTCCGACGCGGCATGTCTTATGGCCCGGACTTTGACCCCCAAAATCCCGATGCCGCGGAACGCGGTCTGTTGGGCAGCTTCATTGGTGCCAATATTGGCGCGCAATTCGAGGCCGTCATGTGCGACTGGATCAATCTCGGCCTGCAGGACCCGAACATTACCGGCGCAAACGATCCGCTGCTGGGTGCGAATACGCCCGAAACCAGCTGGTTCGATATGACCCTGCCGGATGGTGACACGATCCGCCTGCGCGGTTTTCCGCGCCTGATTTTTGCACGGGGCGGTGCCTACACGTTCCTGCCAAGCCTCGCGGCGATCAAGTACCTGTCCGAGTTGAACACCTGAACCGTCTTAACCAAGATCCGCCAATGCCGCGTCTATTCGGGCCAGCATTGGCGTCTGCCCGGCCGTTTCAACAATGACGCGGGCTTTGGTCAGGTGTTCGAAGGCCAGTTGACGCTTTTTTCGGGCCTTGTACAGAAGCCCCATGATCATGTCGCAACGGGCGATGTAGTGGCCCTTGTCGTCAAACTGCGGGTTTTTGCGAATTTCCGCGATCATCTGGATCAGCTTCTTCTCGCCAAAAATCATGACCCAGACAACCGAGCGGAAGTTCTTCAAGAACACGCCAAGCGAGCTTTCGCCTTCACCAGTGAGTATGGCCAGATACAATTCGCACAGGAATAGCCGGGCCCAGTCGGCAGACACCTGCGTTCCTTCATCCGTGCGCTTCCGGATCGCATTCTCGACCTGTTGCAGCCCGGCAGCCACCTGGCCGTTCAATGCGTAGGCCACGCCCAGCATCGTCGCCGGGCCCATCGTGAACAGGGTCCATCCCTTTTCGGCGCAGTTGTCTATGTGTTTCTGAACAATCTCGATGGCCCCGGGCTTTTGCAGCGGCACCATGGCTGCGACCCGGGCCGCCTCGGCAATGGCGAGTTCAAATTCCACCTGTGAAGCCTTGCGCGCCTCTTCGGCCATTCGAAGCGCCAGTTCGTGGTCGTCCGTGACCATCGCAATCAGCGCCTTCATCGCGGTTCCGTAACCCAGCGAACGTGGGTCATTCTTGGATGTCCCGATCGCAATCATCCGGTCCGATGCCGCATGTGCACGCGCAACACGGCCCCGGGTCAGTTCGTTCCAGCCCATCGTTGCCAGAAAGAAGTTCTGAATATACGCGTCATCGATCTTGCTGAGAATCTCCTCCACCTCGCGCGAGCGGGCGTCGAATTCCGTGTTTTCGATGGGGGCAAAATAAATGGAAACCGAAAGCTCGTTCACCATGGCATATGCCTGCGAGGCCGGGTCTCCCAGTCGTTTCGCCATGGCGGTCAGTTCCTGCTGAACCCAATGCGCTTCGCGGTATTTGCCGTTGCACACCAGGCAGGACACATAGTGGTGCAGGAACAGCGCGTGATGAGGGTTGTCACCAACCTGCGCAAGAATGGGCCGCACTGTCCCGGCCAGTTCGATAATCGTCTTGACCCGCAACGAGATGTTCGAACAAAGCGCGAAACTGGACAGAAAGCGGGCAAAATGCTCTTTCGAGGCTATATCGGGGTCGCGCTGATACAGCTCCAGCGCGGAATCGAAATACCGATTGGCTTCGTCCAGTGAATAAACGCCAAGGCTCTTGTCACCTGCCATCACGTTGTAGCGGAAGGCCTGATCTGTCCGATCGGTCTGCCCGTAGTGAAAGGCCAGCGTGTCCGCCGCTTCCTGCAACCTGTTCGCGTTTCGTAACGCCAGATTATCGGCAATCGCAAGATGCAGTTCAGACCGGCGCGAAGAGACAAGGCTCTGGTAAACCGAATCCCGCAACATCACATGTTTGAAAATGTAGTCCGACGAATTAGGTTCGCGATACAGCACATCCTGTGCCTGCAAACGCTTCAGTGCCGCCCCCGTTTCTTCCGAGTTCTCGACAAGTTGCGACAACAGCCCCGGATCAAACCGCCGTCCAATGACGGCTGCGGCCTGCAATACCGGTCGGTCCTCAGCCAACACCCGCTCCATTCTGGCGGTCAACAGGCTGCGCATTGTGACGGGCAATCCGCTTTTGCTGATGTCAGCATCAAAACTGGCTTTGCGCCCCTCGACACGCAACGAACCCTGATCCAGCAGAAAGCCCAGGATCTCTTCGCCAAACAACGGGTTTCCTCCGGCCCGTTCCACCAGTTGCGCGGCAAAGCCGTCCGGCAGAACATCGACACCTAGCCGGTGTCGCGCCAGTTGAGCGAAATCCTCGGTATCCAGAGGTTTCAGGGCAACCGTCGTAACGGACACTTCGTCCAGCCATGGCGGCGTGTATTCCGGTCTTCGGGTCTGGATGAGCAGTAGATTCTTCAGGTCGTCCCGCAGGATCAGAGCACGCAGCAGATCCTCGGTCGCGCTGTCCATCCAATGGGTGTCTTCGATCAGAAGGATCACCTGCTCCTTTTCGCAGCGTGCCTTCAACAACAGTGGCAGCAGTTCTCGCGTGCGCAATCCGATCAGAACGCCGTCCAGTCCATCCAGCGATCCGGCAGGCGGCGTGAGGCCCAACAGGTTCAGAAGAAGTCCCAGGCTTTCATCGCTATACTGATCCCAGATCCTGAGACCCGACTCCACTTTGTTGGCAACTTTGACGGGATCATCGCCGTCGCTGATCAGGAAAGCCTTTCGGACAATTTCCAGAATTGGCAGAAACGGAACATGTTGGCCGTCGGCAAAGCAGTATCCCGTCAGAACCGTCACACCCTCGCTGCCGATCCGTTGCAGGAACTCGAACACAAGGCGGGTTTTGCCAAGCCCCGGCTCGGCAACCAGATCGATCGCCTGAAGCTTGCCTTCCGTCCGGGCCAGCGCCGCTGACATCACATTCAACTCGTTGGTGCGACCGACATAGCTACTGAGACCCTTGGCCATTGAGGCGTCGAACCGGGTGGCATCATCGTGAATGCCCTGCAGTTCCCAGAGCTTTTGCGGAGCCGAGAACCCCTTGACCTCTTGTTCGCCGAAAAAGCTGAGCTCTGTCACCCACTCGACCAGTCCCCGCGTTGTATCACACAGCAAGGTGCCGCCGGGCGGGGCGAGGTTTTCCAGCCGTGCCGCCAGATTTACCGTACTGCCCACTGCGGTTGTTGGCCCATCGTCGCCCTGAACGGCCGCCATCAGGACGTTGCCGGAACTGATACCAACGCGCATGTGGGGGCGAACGCCGAACCGGGCCTCGATACTGTCAGCCTCGGCATGAAACGAGGCATGGATCGTTTTGGCCGCCCGACAGGCCCGCAGCGCTGGATCTTCCAGCGCGTCAGGGATTCCGAACAGGGCCATGATGCTGTCGCCCGCGAATTCGCGCGCTGTTCCGCCATGCTCTTCGACGCCTTTCACCAGCATGTCGTAAACCAGCCGAACGAACTCCAGCGCTTTTTCTTCGCCCAACTCAGCAACGATTTGGGTATAGCCGACCATGTCCGCGAACAGTACGCAGACCTGGCGTCGTTCCCCCAGATCAACCGGTCGACGCGTTCTTATGTTGCTGACATCCCCCATTTTGACAGAATGTTTACAACACCTTGGCATCTCTCGCCAGCACTAGGCATCACCTTGCCGTTAAGGCAAGCGTGGCTGACAGCCAAAATGTCACGGGAAATGCTACCGTGGGTTGTGTCCGGCGCGCGTAGGTCAGATTTCGTGCGAAACCTTCAGGCAGTGAAGGCCAGTTTCAGCCCTGGGCGCGGCCATCTGGTTTTGTAGATCTTGCCGGTGCTGGACGCCGTGATCCACAGATCACGCATATCCGACCCCCCAAAGCACATGTTGGTTGTAAACAGATCCGGCACCGGGACATGCTCGGTTGTCCCGTCAAGGTTGAACACCGTAATGCCACCATTGAAAATCGTGCCGACGCAAACGCGCCCGTCTTCTTCCACCCTCAGACTGTCCAGCCACTGATATCCGGGCAAGGTTTGCACGACATTGCCGGGCATGCCGGGAATCGGTCCCGCTTTGACTTGCCCCGGTCCAGTGATTTCCATCGCCCAAAGCCTGCCGAATACGGTGTCCGAGACATAGACCGTCTTGCCGTCTGGCGACAGTCCGACCCCGTTTGGCATTGGGATTGTCGCCGCTTTGATCAGGGTTTTTCCGTCGATTGAGGCATAGTACAGTCCGCCATAACGCGTCGACTCTTCATCCTCGATACCGGTATCGGTGAACCAGAAGCCGCCAGATTCATCAAAGACGATGTCGTCCGGGGCGATCAGCCGCTCTCCTTCGTAGGAATCGAACAATTGCGTGACGGCACCGGTTTCCAGATCAACGCGGTGAACCGACCCGCCCTGATAGTGCGGACGAATGGGAGCGGGAACCGTGATCTGGTCAGGACCAAATGGAACGAAACTGTAAACGCCTCCGTTATTGCAGACATAAGCGGCCCCATCAGGTCCGATCGCGACGCCGTTTGGTCCGCCTGGAATTTCGGCAACCTTGGCAACTTTGCCATCCGTGCCCAGTCGAACCAACGTCTGTTCCTTGATGTCGACGAACAGAACCGACCCGTCGTTCATTGCCACGGGACCTTCCGGAAACCCCAGTCCGCTGCATACTTCTTCCAGTTTCAATGACATTCTCAAACCCCCTGTTCACGCCAGTTCTGTCGACTGTCATAAATTGTATGACGATGAAATAACGTTACTTTTCAATCTACGAGGCCAGCACGTCAAGACAAACCGTACACAAGGATGGTCCTTCCTGACGGGTCCGTGACGTCACACAGCCGTGCCAAAGGGGTAGGGCTTTCCGGCAAGACAGGGCTGTACCGCTCACAGCCGCAGGACGACCTTGTTCGGGGTCTTGGCGACCGGGGAGAGGTCCAATGCGTCGGCTTGCATCAGGCGCGGAATTCCAAAGCGGGGCTTCCAGTGGCACAAGTCGGGCGAAACGGCTCGCCAGACAGGCAGGTTGAATTCCGGCCTGGTCAGGTCGACAAACGCAAGGCGGATCCCTGCGGCAGACAGCCTGTTTCCAATGCTTCGTGGTTCGGTAGGCAAGGGCGACGGGGTCGGCGATGCAGATGATATTGGGGGCGTGTCGATAGAAACCTCGGATAACCAGCGCGCCAATCCCGGTCGTCTGTGCGCTTCCTGTGCGCCGTTTTTGACCACCAGAAACATTTGCGCCATCTCGCACAGCGCGCTGAGCGCAGCATGTCGATACGTTGGTGCCGAAGCAAAACCAAATGCGATATGCCCTTGGGCGCTGACACCCGTCGCGGCCACGCTGGGAACTTCCAAGTCGGTGGTTATGTTCACAAGCGTCGGAACCATGTCGTGGCTTTTACAGCGCTCGATAAATGCTTCAACTTCACTTCCCAGCAGGCGCGCTTCTATTGTGGGCCGCGACCGGCAACCGTACCACCATCGCCCGGTGGCATCGCGTTCTATCAATTCGAACAAGGCAGCACTTCTTGCTTGGTTGTCGGTTTGTCCTGCCGCACAACCGTTTGTGTCTGTTCTGGTAAACACCTGTGTGGACACATCATTGATGAAAACCGAGTCTGCTGGAAGCCAGATTGGTTGGCCTTGCAATCCCACGCCCTGTATCCAATCAATTTCCTCGGATTGGGTATCAAGGATTTCATCGACACCGGAATAGTTCGCGTTGAATTTGTCAGGGCGCGACAGCTGAGTTTCAGAAAACCCGCAAAGCATGCGGGGGTTCCAAACCTCGCCGGAAAGCTGATCTTCCCTGGCACGCACAGTTACCAGATCGGGCCACCGGCATGCGCTTGCCAGTTCGATTGCCGACCCGACCCCGCTTTCTATCGAAAATCCGTGCGTCAATCCCCTGCCAGAGCCCACGCGCCCGGCACCCAGTAACGCGGATTCAGGCCAAAGCGGAAAAGCGTTCAGTGATGTTTCGTTGGGGTGGACCAGATTGCAATAGGCCGGCCAGCCATCGGGCGAAACGCGAACTTCATCGAAATACTTTGAAAGTTCATCTATACTCATGAGGCTAATTGTAAAGAATCCGTAGTGTTTCTGCCATAATGGAACAGATTGAACGCATAACGCCTGTTGTTTTGACCCCGTCGAACAGCGCCTCTGCGGATGTGTCCATACTTTTCCTGGACATGGTGTCCTACAGCCGTCGCGTCGCTGAAAACGAAGCCAAGACACTGGACTTCATGTCAAACTGCTTCGATGCGATCCGTATTCTTGCGCGCCGATTTCGCGGTGAGTTGGTCAAGACAATGGGCGACGGCGCGTTGCTGTACTTCTCAGACGTGGAATGTGCTGTTGATTTTGGGCTGGAACTTCACCGGATTGTTGACAAACAGCAGGTTGAGGAAGCTGAACCGTTCTTGTTCCGTGTCGGAATACATATCGGCGAAGTAAGGTTCAAAAATGGGGACGTCTTCGGGCAGACCGTCAATATTGCGTCCCGTCTTCAAAGTATCGCAGAACCCGGCGAGTGCATAATATCGAAGGACGTTTTTTCCACACTATCGGACAAGAGCAGCCTTCAGTTTGAATCCATTGGCGTTCCGAAGCTCAAGAACATCACAGCCCGCATCCCGGCGTATCGTGTTCTGGACCCGTTGCAACGCAATCGTTTGGCTGATTTGCACCGGTTCGCCGGCCTCAATCTCATCGGAACGGACGGTGCCGACCCCGCCGCGACATCGAAACCGCTAGGGACCAGGGCGCGCGGTATTCTGGCATATCTTGCGTTGAATTCGGGCGGCTACGAGACGATCGAACGCATCGAAACGCTGTTTGGCGGTAAGGAAGTCGTCAGTGCCGCGCTTGCTGAGCTGGCGGAAAGCGAAACTGGTCTTGATGTTCAGGTTTTTCCCGATAGCGCGTTGATCCATCTTGATGTGGAACTGGATCGCACGGACCTTGGGGGAATGCTTGGCGATCTTCGGCAAAACAAGGTTCCGGAAAGATTGATCCTGGAGGCCAACTGGCCGCAGGAAATCCTTGCAGGTCTGGACGATATTACCCCACTCCTCGACAGCTGGCTCAGGATTACACGCGAGCGCTGGAAATGGTTGCTGCTGAGTGAAATGGAGCGTTTTCTTGAGCGCACCTATCCCGGAAACGAGCAGCGAGAGCAAGTTGCCCAGATCATCCTATTACAGGAGCCTGGGCACGAAAGTGCGTCACTTGCGAAGATCGAATGCCGCCTGGAACACGAAGACCGGGGTGGAGCGCTCGAGGAATTCAGAAGGCTCAAGAGGTTCCTGTTCGAGCATTACGGGATCTCGCCGGGTAAGCGCATTCAGCAGTTGATACAGGCGATACGAGGGAAAGCACCGGCACCGCAACAGCCACGCACAAGCGACATTCCGTCAAATATCGGACTTAAGATAGTCGTACACACATTCCAAGACGAATGCGTGGATTCAACTGCTTGGGAAGTCTCTTCATTTCGAGACGAGCTAATTGCCAACCTCTCCCGTTTCCGCGACTGGTCGGTTTTGGATGGGTCGGCAAGTTCATCGGACTCAACGAGAGCGTCGACAAACATGATTTACGATGTCGAGGGACGGCGCCACATGTCCGGAGACCAGCCCATGATGGCTCTTGTCCTGAAAGAGGCCGAAAACAGCAGGGTGATATGGTCCGAGGAGTTTTGCTTGTCCTCAGAGAACTGGCACGATGTACAGCACGAAATTCTCCGATCAATTGCTGCCAAAGTAAGAAGTTACATTTCACTCGACCGAATTTCTTCGACACTCGGTACGTCTGCCGGAGGCAAAGACGTCACGGACATGTGGCTGCGCGCCGATCGTGCGCTGATGGAGTGGACTGCAAACGGGGCGGAAAGCGCAGATGCGATTTTTCGTGAAATACTCAGAAACCACCCTGACCACGCACCGTCTTTGTATCGCATAGCCTCGATTTCGAACATTCAGCATGTGATCTGGCCCGGCCGGGTGCGCGATCAAAGTGAAATAGAAGAGGCGGACAGTTTTGCCGCACGTGCCGTTGCCATCGACCCGCTCGATGCCAGGGTCCAGCGAACGGTCGCCTGGACGGCCGCAATGAACGGCGCTTTTACACGGGCATCGATGCACCTGGAACTGGCGGCCAAACTCAACCCTTCAAGTCCAGCCACGTTGGCCAGTTGTGCCATGGGCTTCGCCTGGTTCGGCGACTATGACAAAGCCAAGTCGACCCTGACGCAATGCGAAGCCTTGTCCGAATTATTGCCGTCCTGGTGTTGGGCCTACCACGCCTCAACGTATTTCTTCCTCGACAGACTGGAAGACGCCCTGCGGGCCGCCGAGTTGGGGGGCGACAGTATCCCGGACACTCAAGGCTGGCTGGCTGCTGTCCATGCCAGAAGGGGTGACATGGATAAAGCTGGACGTGCATTCCAGGCCTTTTGGCAAAAGGTTTCGGAACATTGGACGGCACAAGATGAGGCGACGCCAAAACGGGTCGCCACGTGGTTCGCCCAGGCCTTCCCGATCAAAGAGCTATCCGACCAGCAAAAGCTTGGCGATGCAATTCAGGCGGCACGATTGGCGGCTTATTGACAGCGGTTCAGGAAAACCACGGCAAGTAGGTATTTTTTGGCTTCATCAGAGGCTGAATCTCCGCCCGACAACTGGACAACATGATCTGCAATCGTCCCCATATAACCATCAAACATATTCTGATTCTTTTCAGGGACGGGAATTGTCTTTTTGCACCGGTTTCCGATCTTTCTATCGTCTTCCAAGTTTACCGTAAGCTCACCGTCGGAAAATGTGTAGTGTACCCTATCTTGTTTTGTTAATTTTTTGTCAATGCCGTCTTTAATAGCAACTATGTTGCCTTTGCCCTCCATTTCGTCAAATACATTTTCAAAAAAATCGTTGATATCATTGCCGGGACCACCATGGTCTTTCATCCACTCATTGATGTAGTCACCGGCATCAATCATTCCGTTTTTGACATCATTATTATTATCTTTGACCAATATGTGTGTCATACTATTTCTCCTTACTATTGTGGTTCGTTAGCAAAACTTACTATATCAGTTAGTGTTATTCGCGCATTGGATTTCGACTGAGGCGTTTGAATTCCATATTTGATCCTCGGTTTTCTAACAATCCGGCCGGACCACTTCAGTGAGGGAGGATCCAGGGTCATATTCCACGTTTGTTGTTCCGACATCTCCCATATGCTTGGCAATTTGCTGTGTCAGCTTCTGTTTGGACATCTCAGCAAGCGCTTTTGGAAAACTCTGAAGCTCTTCTTTTCTGGCGACAACCGTCAAGGTGCGCGAGAGGCCGGAGACCGGAAGCTCATTCAATCGCAAGCTCATGTTCTCCACCAATCCGTCAATCAGCAAAGTTGGTGTCAAAAGGCTGAATCCCTGACCGGCAGAAACACAGGACGTAACCATGCTTGAGCGGTCCGCCTGAATGACCTTGTCGGGTTCAAAACGCAAACGGCGCAGGTGTTGTGCAATTTGGCGGCCGGCGTTTGTTGTATCTCCGAACCGAACCAAGGGCAGCCGCGTCTGGATCGCCTCAAGACTATCTGTCGGGCCATCATATATTTCGGGCAGAACCAGAAGGTATCTTTCGGTCAGAACGTGGTGCCGCTCAAGGCCATCCATGTCCAGAAAAGGATTTGAGGTGATCGCCAGATCCGCTTGCTTGGTCCTCAGCAAATGCTCGTGGTTGCCGCTTTGCCCGGCATGCAAGGTGATATCTTCGACGTTGAACACACGTTGGGCCAGGTCAATCAATGAAGGCGTCAGGGTCGTGGCGATAGAGGCTTGAATACCGACCCGAAGCAGGGTCAGGGATTTCTGGCCGACGTGGCGCAATTCGGTTTCCATGTCGGAAAACGCATCCAGAATCTTCTGCGCTTTGCTGTGCAGGCGCACGCCCGCGTAGGTCAGCCGGGCCGGACGTGTGCTGCGATCCAGAAGCAAGGTGCCAAAGGCCTTTTCCAACGCGGTGATGTGCTGGGATGCCGCCGGCTGCGAGAGATTGAGCAGTTTCGCGCCCGCCCGCATTTGACCTGTTTCCGCAACGGCAACGAAGATTTCGAGTGAGCGCATCAGGCTTGGCGACAGTTTGCGACGATCCAGCATAGCTCATCCTTAGTATAAATAATGATTATACTGTTGGGATTTTCTTGGTTTCCGTCAAGCGCCGGGTCAACAGTTTTGCCATGACACGTTCGCGCCCATCCCGCCGTCGCAGGGCGACGGAACTCCGCACCTCCGCCGAGATGCGTGCGCCGTTTATTCTGCGAAAGCTCTCGACCTTCAATGTGCTCAGCGAGGCGGGGCTGGAGCAGATCGAGGCCAATGCGGACACCATCCTTGCCGAAACCGGGATGGAGTTTCAGGATGACCCGGAAATCCTGAAGATTTTTGCAGATGCAGGCTGTGACGTAAACGGAACGCGCGTGCGGTTCGCACCCGGCTTTTGTCGAAAAACAATCACTGCAACCGCGCCCGCGCAATTCACGCAACATGCCCGCAATCCGGCTAACAGCGTTCAGCTTGGCGGAGAAGCCAGTGTGCTTTGTCCGGCTTGGGGGCCGCCTTTTGTGCACGATCTGGATCGCGGTCGTCGCTATGCCTCGCATCAGGATTTCATCGATCTGATCAAGCTGCATCATAGCCTGCCGTGGCTTCACCACTCGGGTGGCGTGGTGTGCGAGCCGGTGGACCTGCCTGCCAACAAACGCCACCTCGATATGCTATATGGACACATTCGCTATTCTGATCGGGCCTTCATGGGGGCCTTTATCGGGGCCGAGCGGGCAGCCCACGCGATCGACATGGCGCGGATCGTTTTCGGTGAGGATTTTGTGGCCGAAAATGCCGTCCTCTATTGCGTGTCAAACACCAACGCGCCCCTTGTGATGGACAGCCATATGTCGGGTGCATTGAAAACCTATGCGCGCGCCGGGCAGCCGGTTGCCTGCACGCCTTGGGTTCTGACGGGGGCCATGTCGCCTTCGACCGTTGCCGGAACGCTGGCGCAGGTGCTGGCGGAAACCATGGCTGCAATGACTTTGACCCAATTGGTGAACCCCGGCGCGCCCTGCATGATGGGCAGCTTTGCCTCGACCATGTCGATGAAGTCCGGCGCGCCAACTTTTGGCACACCCGAGGCCGGGTTGATGGTATTGGCGGCCGGACAGCTTGCCCGCAGGCTGAATGTACCCTTGCACACGGTTGGTACGCTCAGCGCCTCAAAAGTTCCGGACGCCCAAAGCCAGCAAGAGGCTACCTGGGGTCTGATGATGTCGATGTTCGCGGGCGCAAACCTGATCAACCACGCCACCGGTTGGCTGGAGGGCGGGTTGGTGACCTCGTTCGAAAAAACGATCCTGGATCACGATCTGTGCGGAAAGATCGGGCGTTTCTTCGAAGGCATCGACATGAGCGAGAATGCCCAGGCGATGGAGGCGATCGCGGCGACAGGCCCGGGTCGGCATTTCCTCGGGTCCGAACACACGCAGGCCAATTTCATGTCAGCTCTGTTCCGGCCCTGGACCCCGGATGACAATTCGTTCGAACAATGGCACGCGGCGGGAGAGATGGATGCCGCAACCCGCGCCAATGCAATTTGGAAAGAGCAGCTTGACGCATATGAAGATCCTGGTCTGGACCCGGACATTGACACGGAATTGCAGGACTATATCGCGCGGCGAAAGGCCGAGAAACCCGATCGGGACTATTTCTGATGAGCCTGGGTTTCAGCGATTTCACGCATCTGAGTGTAGTACGGCAGGTGACGCGCCACGTGGTCGGTGTATGGCCCGCCAAGCGCATCCAGTTCCGCCCGCACGTCCGTGACCACGGGCGCCTGGATCGCGCCGCTTTGCAGTACTTCGGTATGCCAGCTTTGCACCGATTGCCAGCCGTCCGGTACACTGCTGTCCCAGGAAAACGCATGCGCGAGATAGGGCAGCCCGACATGCGCCCAATAACGGCGCAGCGTCGCTTGCGGATCGCGGCGCAGTTGATCAGCGGTGATGACCAAAGGGTCAAGTCCCAGCTCTTTCAGTGCAGTGTACAGTCGGTACTGGGCTTCATGTCCCAATTCCAATCGGGTGAATTCGGGATCCCGTTTAGCATAAGACAGCGCCGCTTCGGCCGGGTCGCGCAGCAAAAATGCGTGGCTAATCTGATGAGAAAATTCGGGATCCAGCGGCAAGGCTTCGGTGACATAGTAAGCCATATCCTTGAAAAACAAGGGGTTGATTGCAGCCTTTGCGCGGATCATGGCCCGAATATCGTCGTATGTCGCAGGGTGCCCGGGTTCGGGCGTGAAACCCGGAAACAGCCGGTCTTTGGTGGTCAGATAGTGATGGTACATGAACGGCTCGTGCAGCACGGTCAGATCACCGCGCTCGCGCATGACACGTTCAAAAGCGGTCGAAACCGAGCGGGGATGGCACCACAAAGCATGTATCGTCATGCGCCGACCCTAAGTTCGGTGCCTTTGTCGCGTCAATGGAGGGCAGCATGACCCGTATCCTGATCATCGGGGGCGGCGCGATTGGTCTCAGCCTGGCCTACCATCTGGCCAAGCGCGGTGCTGAAGATGTCACCGTCCTGGAGCGAAACCAACTGACCTCGGGCACGTCGTGGCACGCGGCCGGGATCGTTGGTCCCTTGCGGGCAACTCCAAACATGACGCGGTTGGCGATGGCCGCACTCGAGGTATTTCCAGCCCTTGAGGCCGAAACCGGAATGTCGACCGGCTACCGCCAGACCTCAGGCTACTGGCTGGCACGCGATCCCGCACGTCTGGACGAGTTGCACCGGATTGCGGATCTGGGTCAGACGCTGGGATTGAGCCCGCAGATGGTCTCGGCCTCGGACGTACCCCTGACGCAGCTTGATCTGAGTGGTCACGTCGGCGCCCTGTTTGTGCCTGAAGATGCCAATGTGAACCCGGTCGATTTGTGCATGGCTTATGCCAAAGGTGCGCGCGACAGTGGTGTAAAGATCCATGAGCACACCGGTGTTCAGGCCCTCCGCAAGTCGGGCACTCGAATCATTGGCGTAACCCTGACCGATGGGACCGAACTGGACGCAGATCAGGTGGTCATCGCCACCGGTGCCTGGTCACGCGAGTTGGCGGCCAGCGTGGGCGTGGCGCTGCCGTTACAGGCGGTCGAACACATGTATGTGGTCACTGAACCCATGGCCGGCCTGCCAAACCCATTTCCGGTGATCAGGGATCTGGACCGGGGCATCTACATTAAGGGCGACGCGGGCAAGCTGGTGATCGGCGGCTTTGAACCCAACGCCAAATGCTGGGACGCCTATGGCCCCGAAGGCGACCGCCCTTTTCTTGAGATGACCGAAGATTGGGACCAGTTCACCCCCTTCATGGAGGCCGCGTTGGAGCTGTGCCCCAGCCTTGAAACCGTGGGCATCCAGCATTTCATGAATGGCCCCGAAAGCTTTACGGCGGACACCCGGCCAATTGTAGGTGAGACCTCGGTTGATGGCCTGTTTGTGGCCGCTGGCATGAATTCGGTCGGGGTGATGTCTTCCGCAGGAATTGGACGGGCACTGGCGGATTGGGTGATCGACGGCCACCCCTCCATGGATATGTGGGAGGTCGATGTGGCCCGGGTCGACCCCGATACGGCGACTGCCGGGCACATGGCGCAACGCATGGAAGAGGCTGTTGCGGATCTCTTTGCCTTGCACTGGCCGTATAAGCAGCCCCAAGCTGGGCGGGGTTTGCGGACCACCCCCTTGCACGACCGCTGGGCTGGGGCCGGGGCACATTTCGGGCTGACAGCAGGTTGGGAGCGTGGGCTCTATTACGGCCCGGCACAGGATTATTCCATAGCCGATCAGGGGTGGTGGCCTCTGGCCGAGGCGGAAGCGGCTGTCATGAGTCATGGCACCGCCCTAATCGAGTTGAGCCCGTTTACCAAACTGGACATCACCGGCCCGGAGGCTCTGGTGGCGCTGAATCGCCTCACCACCGCGCAGATGGACGTGCCTTTCGGTCGGGCTGTCTACACCCAGATACTCAATGCGCGCGGCGGCATCGAGATGGACGTGACCATCACGCGGCTGCGCGGGGATGCGTTTCACCTGACCTCGGGCGCGGCCACACGCAGACGCGACCTGACGTTTCTGCGCCGCCACCTGAAGGGCGACGTCATGGTTCAGGACTTGACCGAGGCGCTCTGCACCATCGGTGTGATGGGGGCAGGCAGCCGGTCTGTTCTGCAAAGCCTGGGAGACCTTCCCGAGATACCCTTTGGCCACGCCGCCACCGCCGAATTGGCGGGCACTTCATGCCGTGCGACCCGTGTCAGCTTTGTTGGAGAGCTAGGCTGGGAACTGACAGTGTCCAATGCGTATGCCCCCAAGCTGTTCGATGCGTTGCGAAACGCAGGTGCAACCCCATTGGGTCATTACGCCGTGGATGCATGCCGATTGGAAAAGGGTTTCAAACATTGGGGGCATGAGCTTGGCCCCGAGATCACTCCGCTTGAAGCCGGTCTGGGGTTCACCATCGATTGGTCCAAAGAGTTTGTGGGTAAAGCGGTGTTGGAACAGCAAAAACACCAGGGGCTGCATCGACGTCTTGTCCTGCTGCAGGTTCAGGGCGCGGCCCTGCTGCTGCATGACGAACCGGTGTTCGAGGACGGCACCTATGTCGGGTTGACAACTTCGGGTGGACGCGGGCTACGAACGGGGCTGAACCTGTGTTTTGCCATGGTATCGGTCCGGCTGGGCGAGACATTGGACGAGACATGCGGCCGAATTTTCACAATTCGGGTCGCAGGGCAGGACTATCCCGCGCAGCCCCTGCGCCGCCCGCCCTTTGATCCGTCGGGCGAAAGGATGCGCGCATGAACAAGGCGCAGGTAACGATCATCGGCGGTGGGGCCATGGGCGTCTCGCTGATGTATCATCTGGTCAAGGCAGGTTGGTCCGACGTTTTGCTGGTCGAGAAGAACGACCTGACCCATGGGTCGACCTGGCATGCGGCCGGGCTTTGCACCCATTTCGCGCACAATCCCACGATTCAGGAACTGCGTGCAACTTCTGTCCGGCTTTACCGGGATATTTTACCGCAGGAAACCGAGCGCGATTGTGGGTTTCATCGCTCGGGTGCGATGCGGATAACGCGCAACCCCGACCGGATGGACGAGTTTCGCCACGTGGCCGGCCTGTCCGAGTTCACCGCCTATCCGCTGGAGGTGCTGACACCGGAACGGATCGCCGAACTGTTCCCTTTGGTAAAACTGGATGGGTTGATCGGCGGGATTTATGAACCCGATGACGGCCACGTAGACCCAACGCTTGCAACCCACGCGATGGCCGAGGTCGCCCGGCGTGGCGGTGCCCGGATCCTGCGCAATTGCGCGGTCATCGCGGTTAAGCGCCAGCAGGATCATTGGTGGATCGAAACCGAGAAAGAGACGATCGAGACTGTCCACGTGGTCAACGCCGCAGGCACTTGGGGCTGGGAGGTTGGCCGCATGATGGGGCTCAACATCCCCTCGGTTCCTGTGCTGCACCAATATCTGGTGACAGACACGGTCGACGCCGTGTCGTCCCGGATACAGGAGGGCCTGCCCGAGTTGCCGATCATCCGAGACCCCGAGGAAAGCTGGTACGTCAGACAGGAACGCGACGGGTTAATCCTTGGGCCCTATGAAAAGAACGCCAAGGTCTGGTCGGTGGACGGTGTACCGCCGGATTTCGGCGCGGACCTGATGCCGCCGGATCTGGACAGTGTCGAACACATCATCATGGCCGCGATGCAGCGTATTCCGGCGCTGGAAACGGGTGGCGTGAAATCGGTGATCAACGGCCCCATTACATTCACGCCGGACGCCAACCCCCTGATCGGGCCTGCGCATGGCTTGGAGAACGCCTGGCTGCTGACCGGCTCGTCCATGGGCGTGATGGAGGGCGGCGGCGCAGGCTGGTTCCTCGCCCACTGGATGACCCATGGCGCGCCGCCAATGGATGCGCTGGCAGTGGACAGCCGACGCTTTGGCGTCTGGGCGGATCGTGACTATCGCGTGGCCAAGGCCATCGAATGTTTCGGTCTGCAATTCGGTGTGCACTACCCGCACGAGGAACGTCCCGCCGGGCGCGGCCTGCGCCTGTCTCCGCTGCACGACCTGATGGTCGAGCGCGGAGCGGTGATGGGGGCGGCCTATGGGTGGGAGCGTCCGAACTGGTTTTCGGACATGCCCGGGGCTGTGGCCGATGAAACCTTCCGCCGCGCCAATTGGTTCGAACATGTGGCGCGAGAGGTCGACGCCGCGCATAACCGCGTTGCGATGGCAGATTTGTCGGTTTTCTCGAAATTCGACGTCACCGGCCCGGATGTCGTCCCGTTTCTGGAAGCGCTGGGCGCAAACCGCGCACCCGCGCCTGGCCGCATTGGGCTGACCCACGCGTTGACACCTGCGGGTGGTGTACTGTCGGAGTTCACCGTCACGCGTCTGACCGAAGACCATGCCTACCTCACTAGTGCCGCAGCGGCGGAGCAGATCGATTATGATCTGTTGACAGATGTCGCCGAAGGTTTTGACGTCATGGTTCGAAACGTCTCCGAGGATCTGGCGGTCATCGGCGTCATGGGACCCAAGTCTACTGACGCTCTACCCGAATTGGTCGATATGCCCTGGCTGACCGCGCGCGAGACCCACGTGGCGGGCATCCCCCTGCGTGCTCTGCGTGTGTCCTATCTGGGCGAATGCGGTTGGGAGTTGCATGTCGCCAATAAGCATGCGGCAAGGCTCTTCGTAATGCTTGAGGAGACCGCGAAACCTCATGACCTTGGGTTTTATGGGGCCTATGCCGCAAATTCCATGCGTCTCGAAAAGGGTTATCGTGGCTGGGGCAGTGACCTGACGACCGAGCGCAGCCCTCTTGAGGCTGGGCTGACCCCGTTTGTCCGCAACGACCTGCGCACCAAGCTGGCCCGCGACGACGCGTGGGACATGGTGCTGCTGGATGTCGAAGCCGGTCAGGTCGATCCGTTCTACGCGCACACGATATGGAAAGACGGGGTGCCGGTAGGGATCGCCACCTCGGGGGCCTATGGTCATCGCACCGGCAAGGTCCTTGCCTTGGCCTACCTGCGTGACCCGACCGAGCGCGAGGGGCTGACCATCTCGATCCTGGGTCAGCACCGTGCCGCGACCATCCTGGCGGAAGCCCCCTTTGACCCCAATAACCATCGACTGAAAACCGGAGGTTCCAAATGACTGACCACCCCCTTCACACCGACTGGGACTTCTCGAATACCGCCGCGCGACGGGACCGGTACTATGCCGCTTCGCTGACGCGGTTTACGCCCTTCCGCGAGCCCATTGTGTTCAAAAAAGGCCAGGGCCAATACCTGTGGGACACGGACGGGCGGAAATATACGGACTTGTTGGGGATGAATGTCTGTATCTCGGTCGGGCACTCGCACCCACGCGTGGTGGCAGCAGCAAGTGCGCAGGCGCAGGAACTGACCCACTGCACGACAATGTTCTACCACCCGACACCCGCACATCTGGCCGAGGAACTGGCCGCGACCATGCCCAAGGGCCATGAATGGGTGGTGCATCTGACCAACTCCGGGTCCGAGGCGATTGATCTGGCGATGACCATGGCGCGTACCTATACCGGCAATCTGGACCTGCTGGCGTTGCGCACTGCTTATCATGGGCCCACTGCCGCAGCGCAGTCGATCACAGGTATTGCCGGGTGGCGCCACCCGGGTATGCCCGGCAACGTCGCCTTCGTTCCCGAACCCAACCAGTATCGCGGCATCTTCGGGCCAGGTACCCAGCCGTATCTGGAAGAGATCGACCGCACCATCGCCACAGCGACATCCGGTCAGGTGGCGGGCATCTTTGTGGAAAGCGTGCAGGGCTATGGCGGCATCATCGAAATGCCGCCGGGCTATATGTCCGGCGCAGCAGATCGCGTGCGCGCGGCAGGGGGTCTTTACATTGCCGATGAGGTTCAGTCAGGCTTTGGCCGCACCGGCGAACACTTCTGGGGGTTCGAGGCAGACAGCGTTGTCCCCGACATCATTGTCATGGCCAAGGGCCTTGGAAACGGCTTTCCGATCGGAGCGGTTGTGGCCAAAAAACAAGTTGCGGCGCCGATGGCCGAAAGGTTCATGTTCCACACCTACGGCGCCAACCCGACCTCGGCCGCCGCAGCCCGTGCCGTTCTGGCCGTTATGCGAGACGAAGGGCTTCAGGAAAACGCCCGTATTGTGGGCGCGGCGCTGTTGGAAAGGCTTAATGACTTGAAAGACAAGTACAAGGCCATCGGTGATGTTCGCGGCAAGGGACTTATGCTGGCGCTGGAATTCGTGAAAGACCGGGACAGCAAAGCGCCTGACAAGGAGATGACAGCAGAGGTCTTCGAAGCCTGCCGCGCGCAGGGGATCATCCTGTCAAAGTCCGGTCCTTTCCAGCAATGCCTACGGATGGTGCCGCCACTTTGTTTGTCCTTGGAAGATGTGGACCAGGTGGCAAACAGCCTCGACCAGGCGCTCGAAATGGCTGAAGGTACTGCCCATGGATAAAGGATAGCCCTGTGAAACTGCTGAAAGCGGTGGCGCGACAAGGGCCCTTTTGAGGGACCCGCCAATGTCGATTGGCTAGGTGGAGTTCGAGCCTAGGATGTTGATTGGTTCAGGCAAGCTCTGACCGACAAGGGTGCGCATCTGTATCCGGGGTCGGAACCAGCGCAAGGCCACCGTCAGACTTTGCGAACACCGCTATCAAAAAGGCAAACGAGTTGAGACGATCTCACGGACCGCTTGGCTCGTCGGCAATTTCCTTGATCAATCGCGTCTCCAACAATTGCCCATAGCGGTACAGGACCGGGTAGGCGACAGAGGCGATGTGACTGTTGAACTCTCGAAACGCACGCAAAGTCTCCAGATGCATATCGCTGGTCTCGAAGCTTTCCGTTGTCCCATGTTGCAATCGGCGCAGGTGCCGCTTGCGGCTGTCACGTTCCACCCGTTTTATTTCGGTTTTTTCAAGGCTCAGCAGCCGCGCGCTTTCCAGATCGTCTGAAATAAGCACATTCGAAGCCAGTTTCATATTCGACAGAATGCTCTCGTGCATGTGGACGAGTTCCGACCAGCCCTCTTGCGAGAAACTTGAACCCTTGGCGCGCATTTCGCCCGCCAAAACAGTCAGGCGTTTGGCAACAACATCCCCGGCCGTTTCAAGCCGAATAGCGAACTCCATCAGATCGCGCGCGGTTTTGGCATCCTGTTTTTCGTATAATTCAGCCGGTATCGCTGCAACAAAGGTTCGAATACCCGAGAGGCACTGGTTCACTTCCTCGTCAATCGCCTGAACAGACCGGATCTGTTCCTTATCACCGTGTCGGTACAGTTCCAGCACCGGGCGGAACATGGTCTCGAGAAGATCGCTCATCCGCAGAAGTTCCCGCTTCAGGCTCGGCAGCGCTTGGTTTGGGTTCGAAACGCATCTGATGTCCAACGCACTGACCGGCCTTGCGGGTTGCGGCTTCTGTTCTTTTTGGGGGTCTGGCAAAAGCGTTTCGAACAGTGCCTGCAAGCGCCCGCAAAACGGAAGCGCCATAACCAGCAGTGACAGGTTGAATGCAAGATGCACATTGACGAGCATCTGTCCCCCCTGCGGTTCTCCCAATAGCCCGGTTCGCAGGGCCAGGTTCGCCACAAACAGGGTCACCAAAGCCCAACTGCCCCGCAGCGCCAGGTTTGCATATGGGATACGTCGGGCCGTCACAGGCATTCCCCGGGTCAGCCAGACCGGAATGAAGGCCGAGCCAAAATTCGCGCCAAGAACCAATGACATACCGGCGGCAAAAGGGATTGCGCCGATCTGTGCAAGCGTCACGCACATAAGGATGGCCGCGACCGACGAGTGCATGACAAAAGCCAGGGCACCCCCGACAAGGAAGGCCGTGATGTAATCGCGCGCCAGATAATCGGCGGCGGCGGGCAGAAATGCACTGTCCCGGATGGGGTCCATCGCCTCGCGCAGGAACCTCAGCGAGATCAGGATAAATGCCACGCCCATCAGAATGCGCCCAAGCTGCCGTGCTTTCTTGGCTTCGGTCTTGACGAACAGATAGCCGCCAATGGCCAGAAGCAGCGGCACAAGCCAGTCCAGCCGGAAGGACAGGATCTGAATGATCAACGCCGAGCCCAGATCGCCACCCAGTACAATCGCCAGACCGGCTGGAAAGTTCAGCATCCCACTGGCGGCAAACCCGGACGTGAGCAAAGCCACGGCGGCCGAGCTTTGCAACACGACCGCCATCATCAACCCAACCACCGAGGCCTGCAGGTAGCTGCGCTGTCGCGTCATCACCCGTTGGAAAAACGCGCCGTAGCTGCGTTCGATTCCAGTGCGTACCATGCGTACTGCGTAAAGCAGAAGCATGGTTGCCCCGGCCAAACTGATAACGAAGGCGATAATTGCCATGCTTCACTCCGGCTTCAAAACAGGTTTTTGCACCGCAGTTTGTTTGCGATCCGCTGCAGATGGCTTTTGAGCCTTAGGCGACGGCAAACAAGGACGGGAAATCCGGTCTATTTTGCAGCATCTTATTGGGTTGCGCCAAGTGCGCCCGTTACCGAACTAATTGGCGATCTTGCCCGCCGCTATGGCCAGTCGGCTCAGTTTGCCTCTGTGATTGCGGCAACAACGATGTCGATGGCACGATCCAGTTCAGTTTGCGAAATCGTCAGCGGCGGCGACAGGGTCAGAACGCAACCCTGGCTGATCTTATAGCTCAACCCCGCTTCGAGACAGGCATAGTAGATCTGTTCCGCGCGCGCATTTCCGGGCGTCTTGCTGGAACGGTCCGCGACAATCTCGATACCGAACATAAGGCCGCGGCCCCTGATGTCACCGACGATGGGAACATTCTGAAGGGCGTCGACCAGGCGCCCCATCGCGTATTCGCCCAACTCAGCCGCGCGCTGGACCAAGCCCTCGTCTTCTATGATTTGCAGTGTCGTCAAAGCGGCGCGAGAGGTTACGGGGTTCTTTTCGTGCGTGTAATGCCCAATGGCAAAGTCCCCGCAAACATCCAGATTTTTCCGTGCGATGCAGGCGGCAATTGGCAGGATACCCCCGCCCAGCGATTTGCCGATGGTGACAATGTCGGGGATGATTTCATCATGCTGGAACGAGAACATCTGCCCGGTCTTGCCCAGCCCGGTCGGAATTTCATCCAGGATCAGCAATGCGCCGTGCCTGTCGCAAATTTCGCGCACACGCTTCCAGAAACCCGGTGGCGGCACGATGG
This sequence comes from Ruegeria sp. BG6, assembly GCF_056538465.1. Classification (NCBI taxonomy): domain Bacteria; kingdom Pseudomonadati; phylum Pseudomonadota; class Alphaproteobacteria; order Rhodobacterales; family Roseobacteraceae; genus Ruegeria; species Ruegeria sp. BG6. Next base: position 101,274 of record NZ_JBQFTB010000007.1, read on the forward strand.
GCACGGCACGCATCGCCTCGGCCACGACGGCGCAGATGTCGCCTTCGCGTTCCAGCACATAGTCGATCATGTTGGCGCAGGCTTCGGCGCTGGCTTCAAGCGTTGTGTGCCCATAGGGGCATCGGGTGGGGTGAAAGGGTGCTACATGCTCGGTTCCCGGCAAAAGCGGCCCGGCGATGTGGCTGCGGAAAGTGGCCTCGCCGCCAACGCTTGCCGCGCCAAAGCCCGCTCCGTGGAAGGCGTCCCAGAAGCTCAGCGTCTTGAAACGGCCCGTCGCGGCGCGGGCGATCTTAAGCGCGACTTCATTGGCGTCCGAACCGCCGGTGGTGAACAGTACCTTGCCCAGATCGCCCGGGGTGATGGCCACCAGCTTTTCGGCCAGTTCCACCGCCGGGTCATTGGTGAAACGGCGTGGGGCAAAGGGCAGGTCGTCCAGCTGATCCTTGATCGCCTGCACCAGACGGGGATGGCCATAGCCAATGTGATGTACCGAATTGCCATGGAAATCCATGTAGCGGCGGCCGTCGAGATCCTCGATCCAGATACCTTCGGCTTTGGCAATCGTGCTGACGCAGGGGCTGGACAGGGACTGATGCAGGAACACATCCGAGTCGCGTTTCAGCAGCGGCGATGATTTGGGCCCGATGGACTTCTTCAGCCAGGCTTTGCGGGCTTCCGAGGTATTCGATTCCCCTTCTGTATGGACAATCTGTGGCATATCCGTTTCTCACTGTCGTTTTGGAAAAGGGGCGGGCCCCGAAGGGTCCGCCAGTTCCGGGGAGAAATTTCCTGGACCCCTCCTGTTTGCAGAAGGGGCAGGGACGTCAGCCAGGCCAGGGCAGCGAATAAGTCTTCACGTTGGTAAAGAACTTCATAGCTTCGATAACGCCTTCCTTCACGCCGTTTCCGCTGTCCTTGATTCCGCCGAAGGGCGACATTTCGATCCGGTAACCCGGCTGTTCCCAGATGTTGCATGTGCCCACGTTCAGCCCGTTTATATAGGCTATGGCGCGGTTCAGATCGTTGGTGCATACGCCTGAGGACAGGCCGAACTCGGTCGAGTTCGAGATTGCCATCACCTCTTCGTCGTTGTCGGGCACACGTACAATGGGGACGATCGGGCCAAAGGTTTCCTCCATCACCAGTTCGCTGCCATGGGGCACCTTGTCGACCACGATCGGCGGCAGAAGCGCGCCCTGACGGCCCGGATGATAAAGGATTTCCGCGCCCTCTTTTTCGGCCTGATGAACGCGGTTCTCAAAGACTTCCGCCGCCTTGTCGTGGATCACGCAGCCCAGTTCGGTTTCAGGATCCTGCGGATCGCCGAACTTGATCTTTTTGGCCTTCTCCAGAACCAGCGGCACAAATCTGTCGGCCACGCTTTCCTGCACGAGGATCCGTTTGACTGCCGTACAGCGCTGGCCGGAATTGCCGGTGGCACCTGCAACCGCAATCGTGGCAGCCTTGTCCAGATCAGCATCGCTGAGGTCGTTGAGGACGATCAGAGGATCATTACCGCCAAGTTCCAGTGCCTGACGTTTGTAGACGCCCTTTTCGGCAATCATCTTGCCCACAGGCACGCCGCCGGTGAAGGTGATGATGTCGATATGCTCGTTGGTGATCATCTCGTCGCCGATGTCAGCGGGCCAACCGGTGACAACCTGGAACATCTCGGGCGGCAGCCCCGCCTCGTACAGAATATCCGCCAAGGTCAATGCGGTCAGCGGGGTCAATTCCGTCGGTTTGCAGACCATGCAGTTGTTGGTGGCAATCGACGGCGCGATCTTGTGGCTGACCATGTTCAGAGGGTGGTTGAACGGCGTGATCGCGCTGATCGCCTTTACCGGCTCACGCATTGTAAAGATCTTGCGGGCCTTGCCGTTATGGGTCAGATCGCACGAGAAAATCTCGCCATCATCCTTCAGCGCCTCAGCGGCAGCGAACTGATAGACATCCTGCGCGCGCTTGGTTTCGTAGATCGCGTGCTGGTGGCAGATGCCCAGTTCAAGCGTCAGCCACTTGGCCAGATATTCGCGCTTTTCTCCGATCAGTTCACCCGCGCGCTGCAGGATCTGGCTGCGTTCATACCGGGTGAGCTTTGGTTTGTAGTTCGCCGCAATCTCGAAAGCCTTGCGCGCATGCTCGGCGGTTCCGGCCGGAACGTACCCCACAACTTCGTTGGTGTAGGGGTAGTGCACCGGAACGGTTTCGTCGGTGAAGACAATTTCACCGCCGATCCGCATTCCTTCGTTTCGTATTCCGATGTTCGACATGGTCTGATCTTTCATGACTTACTGTGCCGCTGCTGTGGTTGCGTAGAAGAAGGCGTCGAAATTACGCAAAACCGGTTGGTTGGGCAGGTCGATGACGCGGTTCACGATGAACGGAACCTCTTGCTCGGTCAAACCGCCATGGCTGCGCAGGGGTTCCTTCAGGGCCGCCAGATCGTGACGGTGCTCGGACGTGCCAATGCAGATGTTCTCGCCCGAGACCATCACGATGTCGCCAATCCGGTCGCCCGGCAACTCGAACTGCTCGATGGCTTCGGCCTTGGTCAGCACGTGGGTTATTCCCTCGGTCGCTCTGAGTTTTGCAATGATGTCATCCTGATCCGCGCCTTCGGGCAGATAGGCGGTGGCGAAAGACCCCAATGCGCCGTGATGCACGACATAAGGATCGGTAATCGGCAGGATGACCCGCGCGGCGTCCTTGCCCAGCCATTCGTCCATCAGATCCTGCGCATAGACAACGGCGGGCGAGCCATCAGGCAAGTGCTTTGGCTTCATGCCGTGGTCGGCGGTCACCACGATGGCGGCACCCAACGCGTCCAGTTTGCCCAGATAGCGATCGAACATCGCGTAGAAATCCAGCGCGCCTTGCTGTTCGGGCGCAAACTTGTGCTGAATATAGTCTGTGGTCGACAGATACATCACGTCGGGCTTGAACTCTTTCAACAGCTTGACGCCGGCAGCAAAGACAAACTCGGACAGTTCGGCCGAGTAAACCTCGGGGACGTCCATGCCCAACCATTTGCTGGCATTGTCGATGCCGTGCTCAGCCATAGTCGTCTCGCCCGAACGTTCCGAAGAAAAGGCGACTGCACGGCCTTCGTCGAACTTCAGCCCTGCACCAAGAAGCGCGCGCAGCTTGTCCTTGGCGGTTACCATGGCGACGCGGAACCCGGCATCGTAGAATTGCGAGAAGATGGTCGGTGCACGCAGGAAACGCACGTCATTCATCATGACTTCTTCGCCGCTGTCCGGGTCAATCAAGTAGTTGCCACAGATGCCATGCACGATGGGCGGGCGTCCGGTGGCGATCGACAGGTTATTGGGGTTGGTAAAGGACGGGATCACGGAATGGGCCAGCCGGTCGGTGCCTTCTTCGCGCATCCGCTTGAGGTTGGGCATCAGGCCCTTGGCAATCGCAACCTCCAGATATTCAGGCTCGCACCCATCCAGGCAGATGGCGATTGCGGGGACCTTGGGCGTCGGATAGACGCGCTCGTTTGCTACAACGGGGGTTTGGATGGTCATCTTGTCATGTTCCTTGATAGTTAGGCAGCCAGTTTGGCGCGTTCTTGCAGTGCCCGGAGGGGAGGTGCCGCGTTGGTCACGCCCATCTCCTCCAATGATTCCTTTGCGGCGGTCACGACCATTCGCATGACGTGTTCGTCCATTTGGCCGATGCATCCGACGCGGAAGCTGTCGACCACCGTCAGTTTGCCCGGGTAGATGATGAAGCCCTTGGACTTCATCAGGTTATAGAACTGATCAAACACGAAGTTTTCGTCCGCGGGACAGAAAAAGGTGACGATAATCGGGCTGAGCCAACGATTGTCCAACAACGTCTCAAAGCCCAGCTCGCGCATTCCGGCGACCATCACATCGCGATTTCGGGTGTAACGCCCGCCACGGCCGGGTACGCCCCCTTCGGCGGCGTGTGCCCTGAGTGCCTCGATAAAGGCGGCAACCACATGTGTTGGCGGTGTGAACCGCCACTGGCCGGTTTTGTTCATGTGCACCCACTGTGCGTGCACATCCAGAGACAACGAATGGCTGTTGCCCTTCGCGGCTTCAAGCTCGGATTTACGGGCGACGATGAAGCCGAAACCGGGCACGCCTTCGATACATTTGTTGGCCGAAGACACCATCGCCTCGTAGCGGATTTCGGAGGGCTTGAGTTCCACCGCGCCAAACGCCGACATCGAGTCGATCAGAAGTTTGCGCCCGGCGGCATAGGTGACTTCGGATATCTCCTCGACAGGATTCAGAATTCCCGAGCTGGTTTCGCAGTGAATAGCGACCACATGGGTGATGTCGGGATCCTCGGCAAGAATGCGGGCAACTTCCTCGCCCCTGGGCGGCAGGTAATCCCCTTTGTCCAGAACGACATGGTCGCGCCCCAGATATTCCAGGGTCTGCGCAGATCGTTGCCCGTAGGCGCCATTTGCAAGAACAAGTGCCTTGCCATTGGCTGGAATAAACGACGCAAGCATCGCCTCGACCGAGAACGAACCACTGCCCTGCATGGGGACGCAATCGTAGTCGTCAGCCCCTTCGCCAAGCAACGCCAGAAGGCTGGATCGGACTTCGCGCGTCATGGCACGAAAGTCGTCATCCCAACTGCCCCAATCCTTCAACATGGCTTCTTTTACAGCATAGGACGTTGTCAAAGGACCGGGTGTCAGAAGATATGGTTCACCGAGGCGAGGAGGTTCGATTTTTTCGTTGGAAGGCGTCATATCCATGCTCCAGAAAAGCGTTTTCAAGAACACAATTGCAGCAACGGTTGCTATATGTGAAATTGCAATTATCGATCTAATTATAAGCTCAGCCTATGTACTGGGAAACGGGGATACGCGATGCGGCACAGTCAGCTTAAAGCCTTTCATTTTGTGGCTAAACACGGTGGTTTTTCGCGTGCAGCAGAAGCCTTGTATCTGACACAGCCGGCCATTTCCGAGCAGGTGCGAAAGCTGGAACAGGATCACGATTTGTTGTTGTTCCAGCGCGAACGGAAACGTGTGACCCTGACCCATGAAGGAGAGCAGCTTTACAGATACACCAAACAATATTTCGAGATCGAAGATCAGATCGAGGACTACCTTTCCGAGACCAAGGCCGTGGTTGATGGAGAGCTGCGCATCATCGCCGACTCAGCGCACCACCTGACAGCCTTTCTGGGGGCTTTTCAGAAGAAGAATCCGAACGTCACAATCACCGTGCGCTCGGGCAATACCGAGGAAATTCTGGAGGAACTCCGGTCCTATAATGCGGAGATCGGCGTTGTCGGCAGCCTGTCGCCGGGCAAGGACATGGAAATTCTGAGCCTTGGATCCACCGAGATCGTTGCCTTTGCGGCCCAGGGTTTGCTTTTGGCGTCCAAACCGACCCTGTCCCTGGAAGAGTTGTCAAAGCTGCCGCTTATCTTTCGCGAGACCGGGTCAAAAACGCGCCAGAAACTGGAAGATGAGGCCAAAAAGCACGGGATCATGCTTAAACCGGCGATCGTTGCCGAAGGGCGTGAAGCTATTCGGGAACTTGTGGCCTCCGGCGCCGGCATCGGTTTTGTTTCGCAGGCGGAATACGGGCATGATGACCGGCTGCGGCAGATCAAGTTGCAGGGGATCAACCTGCAAATGGGCGAGAGCATCATTTCGCTTTCGCAACGCCGCGAGGTGAAGATCATCCGCGCCTTCATGGAGTTCGTGCAGCGGACTTTGAAAGAAAACCCCGCCAATAGCTGATTGGCGGGGCAGGGAGTCAAAAATGGCTGCTAGCGACTTCGCCAGGCTTGAGTGCGTTTCAGAATGCCCTTGGACGCTATCTGATGAATGATCCGGGCCGCGGCATTTGTATAGAAGATCATCATCCCCATTGCCGCCGCCGGTGCGATATCTCCGGCATCATCCATATTCAGGACAGCGATTGAGGCGAGCGTGGTCTTGGGGGAGTACAGAAACACCACCGCCGACACGGTCGTCATCGCGTTGACGAACAGATAGATGGATATGTCCAGAACCGCTGGCAGGCAGACCGGAACCGTCACCCGTGCAAACAGCTTCATCGTCGGTTGCTTGAGCGACGCTGACACGGACTCGAACTCGCGGTCCATTTGTTTCAGGGCCGTCACCGCCGTCAGGTGCGATACGGTGTAGAAGTGCGTCACCGTACAGATCACCAAAATCGCCATTGTGCCGTAGATGCCGTTCAGCGGGTTTGACGGGTTATTGAAGAAAAAGATGTAGGACAGCCCCAGCACCATGCCCGGAATGGCCATCGGCAACATCGCGAACATCTGAAAAATCGATCTGCCGGTGCGGAACCCTTGTGATTTCTCAACCAGGTAGGCCCCGAAGAACACAACCGCCGTGCCGATGATTGCAGTCAGCAGGGCCAGCCGGATCGAATTGAAATAAGACCCCCAGCCGCCGCCATCCATCTTGTCGAACTGATAGTTCCTCAGGCTCAGGCTCAGATCATAGGGCCAGAACTTGATCAGGGCAGCGAACTGGCACACTGCCAGAAGGCCAACGATGAACAGGCCGACCGCGCTGCAATAGGCCAGAAACAGGCGATCAGCTTTCGGGTTCGGGGTTGGCTGATACGGCACCGACCGGGCCGACAGCAACGCCACCTGTTTGGACTGAACCATGCGGTCGATCGCAAAAGCCAGGATCGCCGGTATCACCAGAACCACGGACACGACCGCGCCCATCTCAAAGTTCTGCTGGCCGATTACCTGCTTGTAGATGTCCACCGCAAGGACGTTGAACTGCCCGCCGATGACTTTGGGCAGGCCAAAATCGGTGATTACCAGATTGAACACAACAAAGGCTGCAGAGATCAGGCCGTAGCGGGCACCCGGAACGGTCACCGTCCAGAACGTGCGCCATGGGGTTGACCGCAGGCTTGCCGCAGCTTCGTACAGCCGCGCATCCGAAATCGCCAGCGCCGTTGAGATGATCAGGAAGGCATGCGGAAAGGTGAAGAACACCGAACCTATGACAATGCCGATCGGACCATAGATGCTGGCGCCGAACAGAAGTTCTTTGATCATGCCCTGATTACCAAACAGGTATACCAAGGCGATACCCGGCAGCAGCGAGGGAACGAGAATTGGCGCCATTGCGATCAGGCGAAAGACACCTTTGAACCGCATGCAGCTGCGGTTGAGCGCGTAGGCAAACCAGAAGGCCAGCGTCACGGTGACGATCGTGCTGACAACGGAAATCCAAAGTGAATTCTTGATCGAATTGAACAGCGCGGGCGTCGAGAAGTAGTTTACAAAGTTATCCAATCCCCTGGACTGGACGGGCCGAAGTTGAACCCGCCGAAAGGTATTGGAATCCAGCTCGACCCAATCGGTTCCTTCCTGCAGCGTCGATCCGACCAGGAACCGCCCGGTATCCGTCGTGTTCCGGATCTGATACATCACCGGACTGCGGAAACTGAAATCCGGGAAGAAACCTGTAACAGGCAAGCGCCCGTCCGAACCCGTCACAAGATCGGTGTCGGCAAATGCTCCGGTTTCGCGGTTCAGCGCATCGCCCGACAGGATCGTTCCATCAAAACTCCCTGCGTCATCGCTGACCTGAAACTCGTATTGGGACAGTTCCACCCGATAGGTGGAAAACGACTTTGAGAGCATCGTGTATAGCGGAAGCGCCAGCGTCACGATCAGATACAGCACGATGACCATCATGCTTCCGCGCATCAGGATGTCGTCGCGGCTGAGCTTGGGTTTGATGATTGGGCCGGGGGGCAAAGTGTTACTGTTGGTGGAAGCTGTACTCATGCCCCGGCCTCCGGTACGTCAAAGGCCATCAGGCGGTCTTCGGGAAGCTCGATCATCATCGTCCGCCCTTCTTCCAGCTCAAGGCGACGCACGGCATTGATCGAGAAATCCGCGATCAGCTCCGAAGTGCCGAACCGCTCATTGCTCAGGCGGCACCGCCAGAACGAACCAAGGAACTCCATCTCGGTGATCAGTACTTCGAAGGCGTTTTCCGGGGTGGTAATTGTATCCGGCGCACCCGGAGACCGCGCACCTTCGCCATGTGGAATGACATCATCGGGTCGGACAGCAGCTATGACGCGGCTTCCTTTCTGATGCGAATGCCGCGTGCATTTCAGCACGGACCCGCCCAGTTCTATCGTCTGAGGGCCACCGGCAACTGCCGACAGCTGATTCATCTCGCCAATGAAATCGGCGACAAACAAATTCCTTGGATGGCGGTAAATCTCGGTGGGCGATCCCACCTGTTCAATCACGCCATGGTTCATGACCACGATCCGGTCCGCCATGGCCAGCGCCTCTTCCTGGTCATGCGTCACCATCACGGTGGTCACGCCCAGCTTGCGTTGCAACTCTTTGATTTCATGACGCAAATGGACGCGTACTTTTGCATCAAGCGCCGAAAGGGGTTCGTCCAGAAGCAGCAGGCCGGGCTTGGTTGCAATGGCACGGGCCAGGGCAATCCTTTGCTGCTGTCCACCCGACAACTGTGCCGGATATTTTTTGCCCTGATCCGGCAGGCCGACGAGATTAAGCAACTCATTCACACGCACAGCGATTTCAGATTTGCTGTGGCCCGAATTTTCCAGGCCGAAGGCAATGTTCTTTTCAATCGTGAGGTTCGGAAACAGCGCATAGGACTGAAACACGATCCCGAAGTCACGCTCGGACGGGGGCAGGTTGGACACGTCCTTGCCGTCCTGCATGACCGTCCCCTTGGTCTGCAAATCCAGACCGGCGATGGCGCGGAGCAGGGTCGTTTTCCCGCAACCCGACGGGCCCAGAAAACAAACGAATTCGCCATCGTTGATTTCCAGCGAAATATCCTTGAGAGCGAGAAAGCTGCCGAACGCCTTCCACAATTTCTGGATGCTGAGATACAGTTCACCGGGAGGTGTTTTCTGAAGCACGGGAGAGGTCCTCACATCTGCACCTCGGGCATGGCTGATCCGGGCCGGGCACTGCCAGGTGCGCAGGTCACGTTTTTGGGAAAAAGAGAAGGGCGCGCAGGAGAGGCAAAAGCACCTCTCCTGCTATCGTGTTTATTTCGCTTCCGACTTTCCGTCATAGCGAGACTGCCATTCCTTCAGGATTGCCGCACGGTTATTCGCGGCAAACTCAAAATCATTGTCAATCATGGCATCCAGAAGACCGTCTGGGAAGTGCTCAACCGGTTTTGCGACGCCGGGATAGGCCACAACCGCGTAGCCGGTGTTGTACATTTCGTTGGCTTCCTTGGTGACCGTGAAATCAACCAGTTTCTGAGCGGCTTCCTGATTTGCCGTTCCGGCGACAATTGCGGTGGCTTCCATGTCCCAGCCTACGCCTTCGGACGGGACGATAATCTCAAGAGGCGCGCCATCCGCCTTGGACTTGGCGCCGCGGAAGGCAAACGAGATACCGATCGGGATTTCGCCCGCTGCCGCCAGCTTGCAGGGTTTGGAACCTGAATGTGTATAGCGCGCAATATTTTCGTGCAGCGCGTCCATGTACTCCCAGCCGCCTTCTTCACCGAACATTTGCAGCCAGCTTGAAACGTCAAGGAACCCGGTGCCTGACGAGTTCGGGTTCGGCATGATAACCTGATCCTTGTACATCGGGTCAGTGAGGTCTTTCCACGAGGTGGGTGGCTTCAGCCCGGCTTTTTCGGCCTCGACCGTGTTGTAGCAGACGGATGCAACCCAGGCGTCCATGCCAACCCACGCGGGTGGATTGTCGCCATCGACAAACTTGGGATCCAGATTCTCGACGCCGGCAGGTGCGTAAGGTTCCAGCATGCCTTCCGATTTGAGAAGCAGCAGCGACGTTGCCGCCAGACCCCATACGACGTCTGCCTGTGGGTTGTCCCGCTCAGCCAGCAGTTTAGCAGTGATGATCCCGGTCGAGTCGCGAACCCAGTTAATCTTGATGTCAGGATTGCTTTGGTTGAACGTCTCGGCATAACGGGCCAGATCTTCCGCCTCGACGGCGGTGTACACTGTCAATTCTGTTTCCGATGCCGCAACCGTCGCGGTCATTGCGCTGACGGCCAGAGCGGCAAGAAATGATGTCGTGTGTTTCATTGTTATCCTCTGTTGGTGATTTCTTGACGGGTTCGCCATTCTTGCGCGGCGTTCTATTCAGATTTGTATCAACAGTTTGACAGATAAAAACTTCAAGAAAAATCGATTATATCTTCAACATCATAAGCGCATCCTATGGAAAAGCAGCTATGGATTGCCGACGGTTGCGATCAATTCTGGCAACGGAGCGGCAGGGCCTAACCGTTTGAAGCCGCTTGTTTTGCATACATTTGGTGCCGTCCAGCAGTGTCGTCCCCGACGCGGACCAGAGCCTGAACACAGGCGGGATCGGTATTGTTCCTGCGGTGGTCCGGCATCTCGCCGGGATTTGTGATGAAGATCAGTACTTCTTTCGTGCGTGTTGCCGGGTTCTGCGCCCGAAATCCGCCCTCAGATTTCGTTATCTCGCCATTGCCAAAACCAAGATGCCGAGCGCCACGATTGTCGCCGCAAGAAGCCTGTTGGATTTGGGCCCTTCGCCAAACCACATGACGCCAATTGTCGACGCAAAGATCACGGAACTTTCTCTGAGTGCCGACACCACGCCCAAAGGCGCAATCGTCTTGGCATACAGCACCAGTCCGTAGGCTAGGCCAGAAATGACGCCGCCCGCCAGACCTGCCCAGACAAAGCGTCTGGGCAGTGCCACAAGGCGCTGCCATCGTGTTGTGAAGATGAATCCAGCAACAAATATTTCAGCGACGAACAAGGCCGCGATGTATCCCAATGCGTTCTCGGACAGCCGAATGCCGACACCGTCGACAATCGAATAGGACGCAATCATCAGGCCCGTGCCAAGGGCTGCCGCTATGGCGATCCAGTTCGTTTGTCTGCCTAACCCGGCAAGGGACAGGCACGCTATACCTGCCGAGATGCAGAGTATGCCGATCCATGCGACCGTCGAAAGAAGCTCTCCCGCAAACAAAATTGCGCCCAGCGCGACCAGAACAGGCGTGATCCCGCGAGAGATGGGGTAAACCATCGACAGGTCGCCATGTTTATATGCGGTGTTCAGAAACCAGTAATACCCCCAGTGGATCAGGGTCGAGCCAACGATAAAGGGAAAAGCCGCCCAAACCGGCAGCCCGAAAAACGGCAACGCAAACAGCGCAGGGACCGCGTGGCCGAGTGATACCAGCCCCAAAACGATTGCTTTGTCGGGCGCCCCTTTGACAACCGCATTCCAGAGCGCATGCAAAAAGGCAGCGGTCAAAACGATAAGAAGCGCCGAGGTCGTCATTGCGAGCCGATGAAATGGTTTGGTTTGTTGGCGTGCATCAGAACTCCGACCTCAATGCGCTGATACGCGCGCGCGTTTGGTTTGCCAGCGCAAGTGCGTGGCACGCGACCGACAGAACCGAACCGGAAGTCTGTTCGTCAAGGACAAGCTGGTCCAATGGCAAACTATCGCAACGCAGAAAACCGAATTTGGAGGTTTGGTTTGCTTCGGGCCCGATAACCGAACGGTGTTTCATCCAGGTTCATTTCGGCAGGGGGTCATCCAAGACTAGCCGTCCATCTTCGGCCGTTCGCTTTGGGTATCATACGGGGCTCGCATATAGGCTGTTGCCGACAACCGGGTTCCGGCAAGGTCGATTTCAAAGGTCCCGTCGCGGAAAAAAACGGCCGTTACCGGGCGGGGCGCGTCCAACCGGCAAAGTGCAACGGCCGCGCCCAGCGTATGGCCATAAGCGGCCGAGCGGACCTCGCCGATTTCGACGCCGTCATACAACACGGCCTCACCACCCCACAGTTGTGCCGAGCCATCATCCAGCACCAATTGCACGATGCGTGTTTTCAGGTGATCGGGGTCCTCTTTTGCCGCCAGCAGCGCGTCTTTCCCGATAAAGCCGCCGGGCTTCTCGAAATCGACCGCAAAACTCAGCCCTGCCTGTAGCGGAGTGATGTCGGGCGTTAACTCTCGGCTCCAGGCGCGGAAACCCTTTTCCAGGCGCAGCCCTTCCAGCGCGTAGTATCCCGCATCGCGGATGCCGAACTCGGCCCCGGCGCGCATCAGATCCTCGTATACGCCAACGGTGAATTCGACCGGCACCACCAGTTCCCAGCCCAGTTCACCCACATAGGTCATGCGGTTGGCCAGAACCGTGGCATAGCCCAGATCGATTTCCTGATGGGTGGCAAACGGGAAGGCCGCGTTGGACAGGTCGGCCTTGGTCAGTTTCTTCAGAACCGCGCGGGCTTTCGGCCCCATGACCGCTAGAACCGACCAGGCGGCCGTGACATCGGTCAGGAACACGTGGGCATCCGCGTCGAAATTCTTGCGAATCCAGTCCGCATCATGCACCGCCTGGGCCGAGCCGGTGATCAGAAGGAACTCCTGCGCTTTCAGGCGCAGCACTGTCAGGTCGGATTCGTACCCGCCGCGTTCGTTCAGCAGACCGGTGTAGACCGTGCCTCCGATGGGGACGTCGACATTTGCCGCGCAAATGCGGTTCAACTGTGCACAGGCATCCCGGCCCTGAACCAGCAGTTTCGCGAACGAGCTTTGTTCGAAGATCGACACGCCCTCGCGGGTGTTCTTATGCTCGGCCGCAACTGCGTCATGCCAGTTCTGGCGGCCAAAACTGTATTGAATCCCGGGTGTTTCGCCTTCCGACGCAAAGAAATTCACCCGCTCCCAGCCCATCTTTGATCCGAATACAGCATTTTTTGCCGCCAGGCGGTCGTAAAGGGCCGAGCGGCGGAACGGGCGCGCGGTGTCCAGTTCGCGATTGGGCCAGGGCATGGCATAGTGAAGCCCCAGCGTTTCCTTGACCCGATCGTGCAGCCACGTCGGGTTGTTGTTGAAGTTTGCGAACCGCCGGATATCGACAGCAAACAAATCCGAGGTCGGAGCCCCCTCGACAATCCATTCAGCCAAAGCACGCCCCGCCCCACCGGCGCTGGCAATTCCCATCGAGTTGAACCCGGCCCCCACAAAGAAGTTCTTCAGTTCGGGTGCCTCGCCCAGAAGGTAGTTGTTGTCGGGGGTGAAGCTTTCAGGCCCATTGTAGAATTTGCGCACACCGGCGTCGGCCATCTGCGGAACCCGGATCAGCGCATTTTCTAGCAGAATCTCAAACTGGTCCCAGTCATCGGGCAAAAGCTGGAAGAAGAACTTGTCGGGGATGCCGTCCATTGCCCATGGCTTGGCTTCGGGTTCGAACCCGCCCATCACCAGACCGCCGGTTTCCTCTTTGAAATAGATATAGCCGTCAGGGTCGCGCAGCACCGGCAGGCCAGGCTTCACGCCTTCGATCTGTTCGGTCACGATGTACATATGCTCGGCCGAATGCAGCGGTACGTTGACGCCGCACATTTTGCCCAGTTGGCGCGCCCACTGACCGCCGCAGTTCACCACAATCTCGGCTTCGATGGTACCATGGTCGGTCACGACACCGCTGACTGCCCCGTCTTTGGTCAGAATATCGGTAACCTTGATGCCTTCTATGACTTTGGCGCCGTCCATGCGCGCGCCCTTGGCCAGAGACTGTGTCAGATCGGTCGGGTTGGCCTTGCCGTCGCCGGGCATCCACAGCCCGCCTTTGACGTCATCCACCTGCATCACAGGCCATTTGTCCTGCGCCTCCTGCGGGGTGATGACCTGAACCTCGACCCCCTGCGCGCGGGCTGCGGCCGCCGTGCGCAGCAGCATTGTCATGCGGTCCTCCGTGCGTGCCACGGTAACGGAACCGCATTCCATCCAGCCTGTGGCCAGTCCGGTCTCGGCCTCAAGTTGAGAATACAGCTCGGTCGAATAGCGGATCAGATTGGTCATGGCAGGCTGGCTGCGCAACTGACCAACCAGACCCGCCGCGTGCCAAGTGGTGCCGCAGCTCAGCTGTCCCTGTTCCAACACCACCACATCACGATGCCCCATCTTCGTCAGGTGATACGCGACCGAGCAGCCGACAATACCGCCCCCGACAATGACAGTTTGCGCGCTGTGTGGAAGTTGGGTGCTGGCCATTGCCTTGCTCCGTGCAGAAGGAATCGGATCTGCACTCACCTTATCGTTAGCTTGCAAAACTTGGCAAATATATTCTTTTCTTTGCGTTATGCCCGCACAATATCCATTGGTTGGGTTTCCAGCGATTCGGAAATGTCCTTGGGTAATTCACCGTCAACAACAAGGGTCACGTCAAAGGGCAAAGCTTTCATGGCGATCTGCCCAACCACCCCGAACTTGCTGCTGTCCGCCAAAAGGAAAGGGTGCTGTGCCCGTTCCATCATCATGTGGCGCAAGTTGGCGCCTTCCAGCGAGAAATAGGTGAGCAAGGCCCGCGCGCTGATCCCGCCAACCCCGACCAGCGCGTATTCCGCGTTGTATCTGGAAAGGTGTTCCAGCGTATCCAGACCCATTGTTGCATTCTCGGAAAAATCCAGCCGTCCGCCCAGCAATGTGATCTCTGCCGCTGCCGGTGTCAGAACCGAGGCAATTGTTAAGTCATTCGTGTATATCGTTAATTCACGGCGAGTGGCCGCCAGGGCCTGAGCTGCGGCAAGCGTCGTCGACCCATTGTCAATGATCACGCTGGCCCCGTCCGGGATCGCGCTGGCGACATAGGCTCCAATGCGCTCCTTGCCCGCACGGTTGGTTTGGGTGCGGTCAGTCATAGGAGGCTCATGCCTGCGCACTCTGGTTGCCCCGCCACGCACCTGGTTGAGCTTGTTTTCCTGGGCCAACTGCTCGATATCCTTGCGCACGGTTTCCCGTGATACGCCAAGACGTTCAGTCAGAGAACGAATAGAAACCGCAGGCTGGCGCGAAACTTCTTCGAGAATGATTGCATGACGTTCGGATGGCAGCACGAGAGATCCTCAATGATCGCATGGGGCTACAGAATGCCAAATTTCGCAAAAAAATCCAGCCCGGAGTTGCAAAAGCGACTGCGCGATTTGTTAAAGGGCTTCGGGGCGCGGCGTTCGTGGATCCCGGATAGCTCTCTGCTGTTCATCGAAACGTGTCGCGATAAGTCAAACGTTCTGTCGCTTGTCACAGCAGTGCCCAGACCAGCCGCGCGGCCGCAAGAGCGGACGGTCCCCGCCAATACGCTTCGTGCGCAATTGGGCGGACTGACTTTCCTCAATTCAGGGAAAGCGTGCTGTTCAGGTGTTTCAAATACCCGAAATCAACGCGCTCGCTGCTCCAACAAATCCAGCGCCGGCCACGACGCTTGCGAGTACAATACAAAAAACTTCTAATGCGCTGAGTTTCATTTTTCTGCCCTGCCCAAATGCCCCGCTCGACTTAAAGCATCTCATGAGATTCAAAAAGAGAGCCTTTGTTGACGCAGCGGAATGCTGCTACATGCGCGGCGTGTTTTCGCTCAGCAGTGAGTTTTGGTCATTCGGATCGGATACCGCGCGGGTGTCAGAAGCTTGATCTGTAGGGCGCGCGCGCATCACGACCGTTCGCCCGATTTGACGGATTCCGGCGCAGTTTGCCCCACAATTTGTCCCCTGGAATCATGTCCGGAGCGACGGGCTGGTTCAACCTTGATGCAAGTGACTGATTCTAGTGGTAGCGGAGGTCCGTCTTGGACACAAACCCCACACATTAACACTCTGTAAAATACGGGTGCCGCGACCTTCGAGGGGTAAGCTGAAAGGTCAATTGTCGTAGCGGTACCCTGACTGGCGAATTCGATCAAAAGATATTGGACTTCACCGCGTTGCTCCGAGTTGGAGGCCGCCGCAATTGCGGCACGGCGGAATGGCCTACATAGCCTCCAACGTGTGGGCGAGGCCATTTCGGATGTGATCTTCCAACAACTTCTTGGCCATATTCGCGTCTCTGGCCAATGCGGCATCGAACATGTGTTTGTGTTCTTTGGCTGCTACCTCACCTCGATAGGTCAGTACGAGCATCTGGTAACGAAGATATTTGTCATAGATGATTGAGTGAAGGGATAGAAGATTCTTGGAGTTGCAGGCTGCTATCATTGCTTGATGAAACTCCGAGTCGTACCTCTTCCAGGTTTCTTTCTCAGAGTCATCTCCTTTGAGAAGCCGTTGCTCCATCAAATGCAGCTTATGATGCGCGGCGACGAGGTTCCCCTCCCAATCCGTGTCACCATTCTCGATGGATAACTCCAATGCGTGGCACTCCAGCAGGACACGCAGCTCTGATATCTCGATCAGGTCTTCACGGGAGACCGGTGTAACCAGGAATCCCCGTTGCTCAGGAGCTTCGACAAATCCGTCGCTGGCGAGCCTGTTTAGCGTTTCACGAAGTGTCGAAAGGCTTGCCGAGTAGCGTTCCTTCAAGGCGTCCAGCTTCAGTTTGGAGCCGGGCTGCAGCTCTCCGAAGATGATGTCCCGCTTGATGCGCTGATAGGTGCTTGCACCTATCGTGGATGGCTGTTTCGCCATGCGTTTCACCCGATATTATCAGTTTCCTCGTTCAATTAGCATTTTTCAGAGACACCAGCAATCCAAACGTATGTATGGTAAAAATAAAAATATCATACATTATTGCGGAATCGCGAAAACCCCAATACGGTCGTGGCCAAGTTGGGCAAAGCGGCTCGATCGCAATCATCGGTTTCGGGATTTTCCGGACCCTCCGGAAGGAAACAAAGTGTCTAAGAACTTTCGCATTGCCATTGTCGGCATTGGTCTTGTTGGACGCCGCCACGCAGACGCTATCCGAGCGTTGCGCCATGTTGATCTCGTCGCGGTGGTCGACCCCAGCAATGAAGGTCGTGCTTACGCCGTTGAGCACGGGGTCGCATGTTACGAGACCCTCGAGGAAATGTTTGCAAATCAGTCGCCGGACGGAGCTGTTCTGGCGACCCCGACCACGCTTCATGTTGAACAAGGCCTCACGTGTGTTCGACATGGGTGTCCCGTTCTTGTCGAAAAACCGATCGCCGTAGAAGCCACTGCTGCACTTGAGCTTGTTCAAGCAGCGGAGAAGGCCAATGTGCCACTGATGGTCGGACATCATCGTCGACACAATCCTCTGATCCGGTCGGCTAAGGAGGCCATTGTCGATGGGAAGATTGGAGATGTGCGCGCTGTCCATGCGAATTGCTGGTTCTATAAGCCAGACGAGTATTTTGATGCTGCGCCTTGGAGAAAGAAACCCGGTGCAGGGCCCATCTCGGTCAATCTTGTCCACGATGTTGATCTGCTGCGGTACCTGGCCGGAGAAGTCATGACCGTACAGGCTCAGTCGGCTGCATCGCAGCGGGGTTACGACAACGAAGATGTTGCCGGTGCTCTGTTGACGTTCGAAAGCGGGGCGATAGGGACCATAAGTGTGTCCGACAGCATCGTCGCCCCGTGGAGCTGGGAGATGACGTCTCAAGAATATCCAATCTATCCTTCAACCACTGAGAGTAGCTACATGATAGGTGGCTCTCATGGTTCGTTGTCCGTTCCCGATCTACGATTGTGGAGTTACCAGAGTGAGCAAAGGGACTGGTGGACGCCAATCACATCAACCGCGCTGAAGAAGGGTGCGTCTGACCCTCTGGTCAATCAGCTTAGGCACTTTGTTGAAGTAGCTCGACACGAAGCAGAACCGATTGTGTCTGGATGGGAGGGTTTCAGAACGCTTCAAGTTATTGAAGCTATTCAGAATTCCTGCAGAACAGGTGAGACGGTCAGGATCAAAAACTCACAAAAAACACCAATGGTAGATATGACAGCAATATAAAATATCAGATATTTTGTAAAAAATCTTGCAAAATGTCCAAAATAGGTCAAAACTCTGAATCGCAAAAAAGAAGCATCATGATGTCTCAGGGAGGAGCAAAGTGATTACCAAACTTACTCGCCGGGCTGCTGTATCAGCCTTGGTCGCAACCGGTGTTCTGTTTAGCGCAACAAGTGGTGCGCTGGCGGAAGACAAAGTGCAACTGCGGCTCGCAACATCAGGATCGGAGACCGACCAGCGCTCGGTCGCTATGGCCGAGGTTTTCGCACCCATGGTCGCTGAATTTGCGACGTATGAGCCCAGCTATAACGGCACAATCTTCGCCCAAGGTACGGAGTTGGACGCCATCAGCCGGGGCAACTTGGAAATGTCGATCACCTCGGCGCAGGAACTGGCACAGTTCTTCCCCGAGTTTTCGATCTTTACCGCAGGCTATGTCCACCAGGACGCTGCGCATCAGGTGGCTGTCTTCAACGATCCCTTGATGGATGCCTTCAAGCAAAAGGCCGAAGAAGAACTGGGCGTCAAACTGCTGTCGGTCATGTATCTGGGCCGTCGTCAGGTGAACTTGCGCCAGCCCAAGGATGAACTGACCGTCAGCACTCCGGCTGATCTGGAGGGTGTGAACCTGCGGATGCCGGGCACAGATGCGTGGCAGTTCCTTGGCAAAGCGCTGGGTGCTGCCCCGACACCAATGGCGTTCTCAGAGGTTTACACAGCTCTGTCGACCGGTGCCGTTGACGGTCAGGACAACCCATTGCCAACCGTGGTTGATGCCAAATTCTACGAAGTGACCAATCAGATCATCCTGACATCGCACTTGGTTGACTTGAACTATATCGCCATCGGCAAAGAAGTTTGGGACGGGTTGACGCCGGAACAGCAAGCCAAGGTTCAGGAAGCTGCGGATGCAGCGGCTGAATCCGGTCGCCAGAAGCAGCTTCAGAAAGAAGAAGATCTTGTCAGCTTCCTGAAAGAGCAAGGCATGGAGATCTATGAACCCGATCTCGCGGCGTTCCGCGATCAAGTACAGACTATGTATCTGGACAGCGAGTTCGCAGGTTCATGGCCCGAAGGCGTTTTGGATCAGATAAACGCTCTGGGCAACTGAGCCCAGCAAGACTAGGGAGGGAGAACCATAATGAAAGCCTTTATGAAGGGGTTCTCCCGACTGACCGAAGCGATTGCCGGCGGGATGCTGGCGGCAATCTTCCTGATCTTCCTATTGCAAATTCTCTTGCGCTACTTCTTTACCCCCGCCGGATGGACACTTGAACTCATCGGCATTCTGTGGGTCTGGGTGATCTTCTTCAGTTGCGCTTTCATAGTGCGCGAACGGGATCACGTGAAGTTCGACATCATCTACCTTTCCGTGCCGATGCGCGTGCGGCAGGTCTTTGCGATGCTGGCGGCCGCAGCGATCGTGGTCGGTATGCTCTACAGCTTCCTTCCAACGTGGGACTACATCGATTGGATGAAGATCCGCAAGACATCGACTGTCCGCAATCCGTTCTCCGGCGAGAAGATACCTTTGCGCACAGTATTCTCGATTTACGCGGTATTCATGCTGGTCGTCGCAGCGCGCTACGCGTGGCTGTTCTTTGACGTCATGCGTAATGGCCCACCAAAGACAGAGTTGGAACTGGTTGTTGGGTACAACGTGGTTGACGACCATCCCCGTGTCGACGTCGAAGAGGACGAGGAAGTTAAGAAATGAGTTTTGAACTTCTTTCCTGCCTGCTCGCTCTCTTTCTTCTGGCAGGCATCGGGACACCTATTGGCTATTCCATCCTTTTGGCCTCATTGGTGTACTTGGGCACGGCTGGACTGGACGTCGCCCTTGCGGGCGAGAAGATCCTACAAGGCTTCTATAAAAGCACGATCCTGCTTGCCGTGCCGTTGTTCATTGTCGCCGCGAATATCATGAATGCGGGCTCGATCACGGACCGTCTGCTGAACTTCTGCGTCGCTGCTGTCGGTCGTTTCAAGGGCGGCCTCGGGCACGTCAACGTGGTTGCGTCTTTGATTTTCTCCGGCATGTCCGGTTCGGCTGTCGCGGATGCCGCGGGGATCGGAAAGATCATCATTGAGATGATGACCAAGGATGGCCGCTACAGCCGAGGCTACGCAGCTGCAATCACGGCGGCGTCGGCGACGATTGGCCCGATCATTCCGCCCTCGATTCCGATGGTTTTGTACGCGCTCGTTTCCAAGGCCTCCATCGGGTCGCTGTTCTTGGCCGGTATTCTGCCCGGCCTGATCATGGGCGTCGTCCTCATGGCGATGAACTACTATCTTGCCGGCAAGCGGAACTTTGCATTGGAAGAACCAGTTCCGCTGCGCGAGTTGCCGGCTAAAACCGCCAACGCGTTCCCAGCACTGCTGATGCCCGCAATCCTGCTGTACGGCATATATGGCGGCGTCACCACTCCGACCGAAGCCGCCGCAGTCGCTGCATTCTACGCATTGCTACTGGCAGCGTTGTTCTACCGCGCGCTGACCTTCCGTGGCCTTTATCAGGTCTTCGTCGACAGCGCGCGCTCTTCCGCAGCCGTCGGGGTGGTCATTGGGGGTGCGTTCATTCTGAACTTCATCGTCATTCAGGAGCAGATTCCTCAGTCGATCTCGGCG
Organism: Ruegeria sp. BG6; assembly: GCF_056538465.1. Classification (NCBI taxonomy): domain Bacteria; kingdom Pseudomonadati; phylum Pseudomonadota; class Alphaproteobacteria; order Rhodobacterales; family Roseobacteraceae; genus Ruegeria; species Ruegeria sp. BG6. The sequence goes on from NZ_JBQFTB010000007.1 coordinate 121,653, forward strand.
CTTCTGGAGGGTTCGGATGTCAGCCCGATTGTATTCCTGATCCTCGTAAACCTGCTGATCCTCGCGCTGGGTTGCGTGTTGGACGCAACAACGATCATTCTGGTGATCGTGCCCCTGTTCATTCCCACCTGCGAAGCGCTTGGGATTGATCTGGTGCATTTCGGGGTGCTGGTCGTCGTGAACTCGATGATCGGTCTGATCACGCCGCCCTATGGCATTCTGCTCTTTGTGATCAACGCCGTGACGGACATTCCGCTGCGCGAAATCATCTCGGAAATCTGGGCCTTCCTCGCGGTTCTCATCTTCGCCTTGGTGATCATGATGCTGATGCCGGATCTGGTCCTGTGGTTGCCGCGTATGTTTGGATATCAGGGATAATGTGCCTCTCGGTTTCGACAACGTCGATCCCCGGTGATCTGGTCGAAAAACTAAGTGCTATCGCTGAAGCGGGATTCGGGGGTGTCGAACTACACGAACCGGATTTGACCGCTTTTGACGGGCCGCCTTCGCAAGTCCGCGAAATTGCATCGGACCTCGGCCTGAAGGTTTGCCTGCTGCAACCCTTTCACAACCTTGAAGGACAGTCCGGCGGTGGACGGGAACGCGCCTTTGATCGGCTGAAACGCAAACTCGACCTGATGAGCGAGTTGGGAACGGAATTGCTACTAATCGGGTCCGCATTCGAGGTCGATGTCGCCTTGACCGAAGAACAGGTAATCGCAGATCTTGGCGAGGCGGCCCAGATCGCTAAGGAAATGGGGTTGCGTCTGGCCTATATGGGCTTGCCATGGTCGGATCTTATTCACTCGGATGAGCAAGCGCTAGGCATCGTTGAAGCCATCGACAGCCCTCATTTGGGGCTGGCCTTGAATTCCTTCTTCTCGCTTGCCGACGGGTCCAAACCAGCCCGCCTTCGGGACATTCCCGGAGAGCGGTTGTTCCATGTGCAACTGTCCGATGCGCCCCGACTTGAGATGGACATACGTCGGCTCAAACGGCACTTTGGGCTTCTGCCGGGGCTTGGGTCGCTGAGCCTTGCGGGCTTTGTGCGCGTGCTTGCCCGCGCCGGGTACAAAGGGCCTTGGTCCATTGCGCGCGTCAACGAAGCAGCTCCTCAACCCGGCGGCCGAACACTGGCCCGAGACAGCTACAGGTCGCTGGTAAACCTTCTGGATGAGGTGTCGCGGACCGAGCCAAGAACAGATTTCGGCATCCCGGACCTGCCGGAACGCGTCGATGCGTCGGGCTTCGAATTCGTCGAATTCACAGCCGACGAAACAAGCGGCGCGCAGCTGGCAGATATGCTGTCAGCAATGTGTTTTCGAATGGAGCGAAAACACGTATCCAAGTCCGTCGAGCTGTGGCGGCAGGGCGCGATAAACATCGTTGTGAATACCGAAAAAGAAGGGTTTGCCCATTCGGCGTTCCTGGGTCACGGCCCCTCCGTTTGTGATATGGGGTTGCGTGTCAAAGATGCGGATCAGACGGTTCAGCGCGCGACTGCGTTGGGCGCTCCGAATTTCTCACAGCCGGTAGGGACCGGGGAACTGGACATCCCGGCCATCCGAGGTGTTGGTGGCAATGTTGTCCATTTCATAGATGAGAAATCCGATCTGCATCGGGTTTGGGACATCGAGTTCGAGCCAGTCGCCAAGACCAAAGCGATCCAGCCCGCCGGTCTGCGCCGCATCGACCATCTGGCACAGACGATGCGTAACGATGAGATGCAAAGCTGGCTGCTCTATTACATTTCGACTTTTGAGATGGCAAAATCCCCGATCGTGAACGTTGCCGACCCGTCCGGCGTCGTGCAAAGCCAAGCTATTGAAAGCCCCGAGGGCGAAGTGCGCCTGAACCTGAACGGGGCCGTTGGGCGCCGAACACTGGCGGCGTCATTCCTTGAAGATGGATTTGGGGCCGGTGTTCAGCACATCGCCTTCCAGTCCGATGATATTTTTGAAACTTCTGCCCAGTTGCTCAAGTCCGGCTTTCCCAGCCTGTCTATCCCTGAAAACTACTACGCTGATCTGCAAGCGACATTCGGATTGGATGACGATTTGGTTGCCCAACTGCGTCGAGGCAACATTCTCTACGATCGGGCAGCGGGTTCCGAGTATTTTCAGATATACAGCCGCCCCATCTTTAACGGCTTTTTCTTTGAAATTGTTGAGCGCCGAACTGGTTACGCCGGCTATGGCGCGCGTAACGCTGCGTTTCGATTAGCGGCGCAAACGCGACACCAATTGGCGGAAGGAACACCCTAATATGAAGGCCGCTCTAATCGGACAAGGGATTTCTGGCTCCATGACGCCTGAGATGCACGAGGCGGAGGGCCGGGCGCAGGGTATCGATCTGAGCTACGGTAGGATCGACACTGTAAAAGAGCCATTTCGTGGAATGTCGGTCGCTGATTTACTGCGCTATTCCGTTGAATTAGGCTGTGCGGCGGTCAACGTGACACACCCCTACAAAGCATCAGTCATTGATCATCTTGATGAGCTTTCCAAGACTGCTGAGGAGCTTCAAGCTGTCAACGCGGTGGTTTTTTGTGACGACAGAATGGTTGGCCACAACACCGATTACATAGGTTTCCACAGTGCCTTCGGAGATTTTTTGGGATCATCGAAGACTGAAACGGTTCTCATGTTTGGTGCTGGCGGCGCGGGCAGTGCGGTCTCTTTGGCTTTACTTGATTCAGGTGTTCGAGATCTGGAGATCATCGATCCTGACTTCCACCGCGCGCAGGCGCTGGTCAGTCGACTAAAGGTCTTGCGCCCGTATGCAAAGCTTCAGGGTTCCCCCTCGATTTCGTTGGATCGGGTCAAATTTGTGGACGGAGTGGTCAACGCAACACCGCTCGGGATGGACAAGTACCCCGGGTCGGTAATTGATCCATCATTGTTGAGGCCGGGTGCTTGGGTGGCAGATATCGTATATTTCCCGCTCGAGACACACCTTCTGAGCAGCGCCCGCACAATCGGGTTGAAAGTGATGAATGGTGCCGGAATGGCAGTTCATCAGGCTGCAGCGTCTTTTGAAATCTTCACCGGCTGCACCGCCTCAATCAGTCGTCTTCAAAGCGTTTTCGATTCACTTCGTCAGCAGCGCATGAGCGAGTTTAGAGGTGCAAAGGTATGACAAACGACGAGCAAGCTATCCGCCAATGGTGGCGTACCTCCATCATCGACATGAAGCCCGGTCAGATCGCTTTTCGTGGGAACGCCATAGAGGACCTGATCGGGAACGTATCTTTCCCGCAGATGATCTGGCTGATGGTGCGGGGTGATCTGCCCAGCGACGCGCAGGCACGTCTGTTCGAGGCCGCTTTGGTCGCAGGCGTGGATCACGGCCCACAGGCTCCCTCAATCGCGGCGGCGCGTATGGCCGCCACCTGCGGGGTAGGTCTCAATAACGCGATGGCGACTGCGGTGAACATGCTGGGCGACGTGCACGGCGGTGCAGGAGAGCAGTGCGCAGAGCTGTACTATGATATCGCAGTCCGCATGGATGCGGGAGCTTTGCTGAATGACGCTGTTCGGGATGGCTTGGACAGCTGGCGCGAGACGTATGGCAAGATCGTCTCGGGCTTTGGTCACAGGTTCCACAAACCCGTCGATCCACGCGCACCACGATTGTTGCAACTTGTTCGTGATGCGGCGACAGAAAGCACAGTTTCTGGCCGGTTTGCCGATATCGGAGAAGAGGTTCAGACCGAACTCGGCCGTCAACGCGGCGGTCGGCCGATTGCCATGAATATCGATGGCGCGACAGCTGTGATCTTCTGCGAGCTTGGCTTTCCTGCGCCCTTGTCGCGAGGGCTATTCTGCCTGTCCCGCTCGGTCGGAATACTCGCCCACGCCTGGGAGCAGATGAACCAGGGCGGTCGGAACAAAGGACCGATGCCCCCGAATTACTTACCCCTCTACGAAGACAGGAATGATGACACGTGAGACATCGAAATCCTTCCGGGTCGGCCTTATTGGCTGTGGTCGTATCAGCGATATCTATCTAAAAACACTGTCAAAATTTTCGAACGTCGAGGTTGCGGCTTGTGCTAGTCTCGATCCTTCGGAAAGCCGTGCCAAGGCGGAACAATACGGTATCGCAAAGGCTTGCTTGCCCGATGAAGTGTACGATGATCCGACGATTGACTGCGTTCTGAATCTGACAATTCCGGCGGCGCATGCCGAAATCAGCTTGCGTGCGTTGGAGGCGGGCAAGCACGTTTATTCCGAAAAGCCACTGGTCATGAACCGAACGGATGGCAAGGCGATTCTGCACATGGCCTCTGAAAAGGGGCTACTGGTCGGTTGCGCCCCCGACACGTTTCTGGGCGGTCGTTGGCAAACCGTTCGGCGCTTGATCGACGAGGGTGCCATTGGCAAACCGACTGGGGTTTTTGCCCATGTTGGTACCCACGGGACAGAACGCCACCATCCCAACCCGGATTTCTACTACCAGGCCGGTGGCGGGCCCTTGCTGGACCTTGGGCCATACTACCTGACCGTCATGATCTGCTGCCTTGGTCCCGTTGACCGGGTTGCCGGAATGGCGCGATGCACGTTCGACAAAAGGATGATCGAAAACGGCCCTCGCAACGGCGAATGGATGGACGTCGAGGTCGACACGCACTCCCTTAGCCTGCTGCAGTTCTCTTCCGGAGCTATAGGGTCGATGACAATGAGCTTCGACGTCTGGGACAGCGAAACTCCGCGGTTCGAGATCTACGGTGAAAACGGCACCATCAGCATTCCTGATCCTGACCCGGTTCATGGTGCCAATATCTTTCAAGGGGATGTCTGGCTGAAAACGCGGGAGACCTCGCGCTGGTCTCATCAGCCCCGTCCAACTGGTCGCGAGGACTGGCAGGTTGTTGAGAACAAACACGGGTTCAATGAAGATAGTCGTGGGCTCGGCCTTTTGGATCTGGCCCTGGCGGCGCAAGAAGGACGCCAACCCCGTGCAAGTGGAGCGCTGGCCTACCACGTTTTTGAGGTCATGGACGCGATCGAACGGGCGCCGAAATTTGGTGCCTATCAGACAATAGAAAGCTGTTGCGCGGTGCCGACGCCTCTGCCGGTCGATTTCCTGAATGATGAGAGGACGGAGTTGGTCCATGCCGATTGAGACACTCGACTTTGCCCAGCCATTTTTTCGCGTCCAGCACATCACTGATGAAGACAGAATTTCTGTCGAGGGTCGCGCCATTGTTCTTAACCTTGGGGGACTGGAACCGTCGGTCGAGGATCAGACCATTGCGCCGCTTTCCTCCGTGATCGTGCAAGACAGCACGATTAGTGGCGTGGAACGTGCCGTCATTGTTCACGGTTTCGACGCCCATGCCGATGACAACGAGTTGTTCGCATCGGTGAAAGATACATGGCCATCTGCTTTTGATGTTCGCCAAGAGGAGCGTCTGCGCGGTGTCAGCCACTACATGTCGTCAAAGGTCTTCGTGGGTAACGTTGGACTGACCATGTACCATTCCGGTTCGGTCCCATTGAATGTCGGATTGCACAAGGATCATCCGTTCTGCCCGGTACCTGGGTTTCGCGAAGTGCATACGCAAATCGTAGGCTTTGGCAAAATGCAGCAATGCCGTGAGCGGGATGTTGAAACCCTATACCTCGAAGAATTCATGGCTCCGGGCGCGACGCACAAACCGATGTATGACGCCGAAGGCAACTATCCCTGGCATCAGTACGAGACGATTACCCCCAGCATCTTCATGGCGGTGGAAATACTGCCAGAAGGCGCGTGGGTTCCCGGAATGGAGGTTCAGAATGGCTGAGAGACTTCTACCCGAAAACCTGAGTTTTGACGGTCCATTCCCTCGCCTGTCTCGCCGTTTGCGGCTGGGCGTTGTTGGCGGAGGACGGATCTCTGTTACGCAAGCAACGGCCGCGCGGATGACCGACCGGTTGGAGGTCACCGCAGGCGCGCTCAGTTCAGATGCCGCGCGCAGCAAGGCGCGCGGAGCTGAGTGGTTCTTGCCAGCAGACAGGTGCTATGCGTCCTTCGACGAGATGGCAAAGGCCGAGGCGGCGCGCCCGGATGGCGTAGATGCCGTCATGATCACTACCCCGAACCACGTTCATTTCGACGCGGCCAAAGCCTTTCTGGAGGCGGGCATTGACGTGCTGTGCGATAAGCCCTTGACCAACGAAGTCGCCGAGGCCGAAAGGTTGGAACAGGCCACCGCGCGCACAGGGCAGATCTTTGCTGTCGGCTATGCGATGTCGTGTTTTCCAGTGATCCGACAGGCCAAGCAGATTGTGGCCGAAGGTGGCATCGGTAAAGTCAACCAGATTCATGTTGAGTTCATGCAGGACTGGATGACGCCCGAAGATGTGGCTGATGCACCCCATGTCAAATGGCGGCTGGACCCAAAGATTTCTGGTCCGACTAGCTGTGTCGGCGATATCGGAACCCATGCCGCGCATCTCGCCAGTTTTGTCTCGGGCCTACCGATAACCGACCTGAGGGCCGAGTTCCATGTTTGCGGCGCGCCAAAGCCTTTAGAAGACACGGTGTTCATGTTCACCCGTTACCAAAATGAAGTCCCCGGAACCTTGATGGCAACACGCCTTGCCCCCGGAAACCGGGGTGGGTTGCGGTTGCGCATATTCGGGAACGAAGGAGGTCTCGAGTGGGACCTGGAGAAATCGGAACAGCTGAAGTTCAATCGGTTTGGAGAGCCGGATCGTATCATCAGCCGAGGTCACGGGCATGGCATCGGCCCCGGCGCAGAACGTCTGATCCGTACCGCGCGCGGCTTCCCTGAAGGGATTATCGAAGCCTGGGCCAACCTCTATACGGAATTTGCCATGGCCGTAGCTGCGCGTCGGGATGGCGTTACCGTTCCGGCCGATTGGCTTACTTATCCCAGTGTCGAACAAGGCGCAGACGGTGTCCGATTCATTGAAGCCTCTGTGCGCTCTCACCAGTCCGGAGGGGAATGGGTCACTCTCTAAGGCTCTGCCAACACGAATTTAGATCACGCCCGGGCCATTGCCTGGGCGTTTTCATTTCCTTCTCAGCATTAAAAGTTGATAATTTACAAAATATCAGATATTTTTTACTACGTGTGATGAAATTGAGATTCGCAGACACGTGGAGCTGTCGTTCATGGTGAACCCCGAAGAGGCTGGCACACGCCCCTCTCTCTATTCCTTGGCGCATCTGACGCTGATTGGCTGTACGCCGCCCGAGCTGGTATATATCGCCGCACGGGCCGGTTACGATGCCGTCAGCCCCCGGTTCATTCCGATGCATGTGCCTGGAGAGTTCACCCAGTCCCCGATCGACAAGGCTCAGGTGCAGGCTACCAAAACTGCGCTTTCAACAACCGGTCTGAAAGTCCTCGATGTCGAGCTGGCGCGCATTACCGAAGATGTCGATCCGCGCAGTTTCGAGCCGTCGCTGGAGATCGGCGGGGAACTGGGCGCCAAGCGTATGATCATGAGCGCGTGGACCAACACCCGCGATGATCGTGACTTCTTGATCGACGTCTATTCCGAGACCTGCGAACTGGCGGCTCCGTATGGGCTAACAGTGGACCTTGAGTTTCCAAGCTTCTCCCGCTTGCGCACTCTGGATGAGGCGCTTGATATCGTGCGTGCCTCCGATCAGCCCAACGGCGGTATTCTGGTCGATACGCTTTACCTGCACCTCAGCCGCGTGGATTTGGGAGAGTTGCTACACGTCCCCTCGGATCTGTTTCATTTCCTGCATATCTCTGATTGCCTGCCTGGCATCGCCGATACGCGTGAGGGCATGATCCAGTTGGCCCGCGATGCGCGGCTCTATCCCGGCGAAGGCTGGATTGACTTCACCGGCATCATCGAACGGATGCCGCCCGTCGACTACTCCATTGAATTACCCAACCAAAGCCGCGTTGCCGAGTTGGGATATGAAGAACACGCGCGTCGCTGTCTCAGCCACGCCAAGCGAACATTCGGCGCGGCGCGGTCACAGCGTCGTGTGCCCAATGCTGCAATTCTAAAACACCAAGAGGATCATCATGGGCAAAGAGCTCAATGAAAACGACCGCAACATGGCGGCCGATATGCTGGCACGCGCCCGCGCTGCCATGGCCGAGATCGAGGATTGGGATCAGGACAGGCTGGACCGCCTTTCTCAGGCCATTGCGTGGTATGCGGGGAATGAGAAAACCTTCACGCGTTTGGCTCAGCAAGGCGTGGACGAAAGCGGTATCGGAGATCGCGAAGGGCGTCCTGCGAAGCGTTTCAAGATTCACATGGTGCTGCGTGATGTCTTGCGCACGCCCTCTACGGGGATCGTCGAGGTTGATGAGGAAAAGGGGCTCGTGAAATACGCCAAACCTGCCGGTGTGATCGCCTCCCTGATCCCGATGACCAACCCGGCGATGACGCCACCGGTGACCGGCGTGTCCGCCGCGAACGCACGGAATGCGGTCATCTTCAGCCCGCACCCGCGAACCGCCCATACCACCTTCGAAATGGTCGAGGTTATGCGAGCAGCTTGTCGTGCTGCCGGTGCCCCCGAGGACTTGTTCCAATCCATTCGCAAACCGTCGATCCCATTGACGCAACATCTGATGGAGATCTGCGACCTGACTTTGGCGACGGGTGGCAAACCCATGGTCAAAGCGGCGTACAGTTCTGGGCGCCCGGCCTATGGCGTCGGCGCGGGCAATTCGTCCATCGTCATCGATGAAACCGCCGATCTGGACATCGCCGCGCAGAATACGCGTATTTCAAAGACCTCTGATTTTGGGTCCGGTTGCTCAGCCGATGGCAACATCATCATCCAGCGCTCAGTTTACGATGATATGGTCAAGGCACTTCAAGCCGAGGGCGGCTACCTGTGTTCGGATGAAGAGAAGGCCATGCTCGAAGCGGCCATGTGGGACGAAAAGGGCAACCGTACGTTTCCGACCATCGCTTGTCCGCCGCAGCAAACGGCCAAGGTCGCCGGTTTTAGCATCCCCGAAGATCGCAAGTTTCTGATGGTTGAAAATCAGGGGCAAATCGGCCCGCAGCACAAGTTCTCTAAGGAAAAACTGACCACTCTGATGGCGCTTTATCACTTCGACACGTTCGATGACGCGCTGGAAACGGTCAGCCAGATCTACAACACCGGGGGCAAAGGTCACTCCTGCGGCATCTACAGCCACAACGACGATCACATCGATCGGTTAGCGCGCTTGGCCCCGGTAAGCCGCATGATGGTGCGACAGCCACAATCGAAGGCCAACGCAGGTGCCTGGACCAACGGCATGCCTATGACCAGCAGCTTGGGCTGCGGCATCTGGGGCGGCAACATCACCAATGAAAACGTCACCATGAAACACATGATGAACTACACCTGGGTCAGCCGTCCCATCCCCGAGGATCGCCCGTCGGAGCCGGACTTGTTCGGTGAGTTCTACGGACAGGAGGTCGCGTGATGGACGGAGCTAAATTGGAAGGCAAAACCGTTGCTGAGCACATCGTCGATTTCCTTGAGCGTCGTGAGGTCAAACATGTGTTCGGTCTATGCGGTCACACGAATATAGCGGTTCTGGCCGCGCTGGCGGAAAGCCCCATCGATTTCGTCACCGTACGGCACGAACAAATAGCCAGCCACGCGGCGGACGCTTATGCCCGCGTGACGGGCAAGGCCTCGGTGGTGTTGTCCCATCTCTCCCCGGGTCTGACCAATTGCGCCACCGGGGTCGCCAACGCCGCACTGGACTGTATCCCGATGGTCGTGATCGCGGGCGATATTCCTACGCACTACTACGGCAAACATCCACATCAGGAAGTGAACCTCCATGCCGACGCCGCCCAGTGGGAGATCTATCGACCCTTCGTAAAACGCGCTTGGCGGGTCGACCGTGCAGATTTAATGGCCGAGATTCTTGAAAAGGCGTTCCATCTGGCTGAAAGCGGCCAGCCCGGGCCGGTACTGGTCAATGTTCCCATGGACATCTTTTCAGAGGTGATCCCCTCGGACAGTTTCGACCGTATTCGGGACAACACGCGCGCTCTCAAGAAACCGTCGATTGACGACGAGACAGCGGGCGAGATTGTCGAAGCGTTGGCTAAAGCCGAAAGCCCAGTCGCTTATGTCGGAGGCGGTATTCTTCTGGCACAGGCCAGCGAGGAGTTGCGAGAATTTGTTGAGCATATGGGCCTGCCCGTCGCGCATTCCCTGATGGGTAAAGGCGCGTTGCGAGACGACCACCCGCTTGTGCTGGGAATGACCGGGTTTTGGGGCACGGAGTTGGTCAACCAGTCCTGCTTGAATGCGGACTACATCTTTGCCGTGGGCACTCGGTTCAAAGAGGCTGATTGTTCAAGTTGGTACCCTGGCTACACGTTCAATATTCCCGGATCGAAGGTCATTCATATCGACATTGAGCCGCAGGAGATCGGTCGGAACTATCCCACTGAGATCGGAGCCGTTGCTGACGCCAAGGCCGCATTGCGCGTCCTCAACCGGGTCGCCCGCGAGATGTATCCGGACGGCTTCAAGCGCCCCACGCTGGAGCAGAAGATCGCTGGCTTCCGGACGGACTTCAAAGCGCGCAACGAGGAAATGGCGACCTCATCGGCCTTTCCGATGATGCCCGAGCGTATTCTGGCGGATACCCGCAAGGCACTGCCTGAGGATGCCATCATCACCACGGACGTTGGCTGGAACAAGAACGGTGTTGGGCAACAGTTCGATATCCTGACACCTGGTTCGATCCTGACTCCGGGCGGGTTCGCGACGATGGGCTTTGGCCCTCCGGGAGCGATCGGCGCAAAACTGGCAACCCCTGACCGTGTGGTGATAAGTCTTGTTGGCGATGGGGGGTTCGGTCAGAATCCGTCGATGCTGGCAACCGCGGTCGAGCTTGATCTGGGCATCATCTGGCTGGTTATGAACAACAACGCCTTCGGCACTATCGCGGGCCTTCAAAAGGCGCATTACGGATTGACCTATGGAACCACGTTCCCCGGATCAGCCGCCGCACCCGCAAACGGACCGGGCTATGCCGACATAGCGCGAGCCTACGGCGCAGAAGGGCACAGACTTAGCGCTGCCGACGAACTGTTGCCCGCATTGGAAGCGGCAATCGCCAGTGGCAAGCCAACCGTGCTGGATGTGCCAATGATCAACAACCCGACACCAACGACCGGTCATTGGAACATCCTGGACATTTATTCGCCGGACAAAGATGTTTCTCACGTCGCGACCTGACGATACTGAGCGCGGTAAGCCGCGCCAGTCTTTTACTTTCAATAGGCCCAAGTCAGCCAACCCTTCTGAGAGCCTGTAGCACCCCAAAGAAGATCTGACTGGGTTTATAGCCCTAGCATATCGTTTTGGCTCACGCCTTATCGCCCCGTGGGACGAAGTGGAACGCGTCAACGCTGAATGGCAACGGCAAGCGCGCCTACAATCAAGAAGGCCGCGAACTCAACTCAGCAGGTAAAACAGACAGAAAGAAACTTGAACGCGCGTTATCAGAAGCCAACAAGCTGCAACCGCATCGTATCGAACTTTTCGAGATGGGTATTCTTGAAGGAGTCGAAGGTGAGGAAAAGTTCACTATTGGCAAAGAGCGCGCTTCGGTTGCCTTGGAGTTGTTGGCCGGCTTTGACGAGAAGGAGCAGGCGTTCGAGTTCAATCCGGCGACAGCTTCCAAGTATGTCACGGCACTGGATGAAATGATCTCTTATATGCAAGCACATGACGTCAACCCGAACCCAAAGGCACTTGACGCGGTGCGCGGCTTGACTTCAGAGATCGTTGTGTCTCCGACCAAGGAAGACAGCGTGCCGGTCGAGGTGAAGGGCCGTCTTAGTGCCTTGATTTCAAACCGTTCCAAAAAGGTGGGGGTTTGGTGGTAGCGGAGGAGGGACTTGAACCCCCGACACGCGGATTATGATTCAGTCCGGCTTGCCCCACACCACGCCACAAGCTGCCCCAGCCAACCACATTAACTATTTGGCTTTGTTAGGATTAAGGTGTGCAGGCCGCCACATCGGACCACACGCCGCCACATTCAACCACAGAGGTATGTGTCACCCATACGCTACCCAGTCCCGAAAGCGGACGTTCATGCATACCGCAGCGAATGACCGCTTCGAGCCCAAAGTTACCAGGTGCTGCAGTCCGCGCTAAGGACGGCAATGCGCAGAAAGCGGACTTTGCAAAGTTCAAGTCGTTTCACGAGAGCAGACCATCATTCACTGAACGGCATTGGCAAAACTCGTCCCGATCTACAGTTGCCTTGAGAGCTGGATGGAGCGAGTGCATTCGGAATTTCCGAGGTCATACTTCCGAATGCTGCGCCTTCACCAATTCAAAATGTCAGTCGCGCTCGTAATCCAAGAACGGTCACGGCTCCGTCGCTTGAGTTAAATGCTGGATTATCCAAGTACTGTATACTTGGCGTAATCGCGAAGTTCTGAGCGACCTGCCAGCGATAGAATGCTTCCACTGCGACCTGGTCTTCATCTGAATTCGGTGGGCGGCCCCAACTGGCACCAAGCCCCACTTCACTCGCTCGGAAAACGCCCTTCGTAATACCAGCGGCTGCGTATCTTTGGTACGGTGTGCTGGCATCTTCGTTTGCCCATGCAAGTCGGGCAAAAGTTCCAATGCGCGAGTCTTCGAAGGTGTAGCTCCCTGTTAGCCCCACACCGTAGTTGTCATCGTCGGTGTGCCAAAGAGCTACGTGAACGTTGTTAAATAAAAACGAAGCATCGGACACGCTTTGATCGGTCCAACCAAACTCAAGAGCTTTGAAGTAGTCGCCATCCCCAAGAGTATCAAAGCTCAGGCTATCGTATTGCCCATTGGCATCCATGACCATGCCGAGAACATAGAAATTGGTGCGTGGAATACCGATGTACCCAGAGATTCCAAACGAACCGGCCGACGGATAGCCAATAGTAGGGTTCAAGATAATGCTGTTGTTTTGGAACGACGTAAGATTGTCGGAGTATGGCGTAATGTCGAACTGCGAGAAGGCACTCATGTAGCCTACATTGACCTCAATTGGGGCATCGCCAGCGTCTAATCGCTGACGCCATTTCAAGACCGTGATCCCCCATTGTTGATTAGACCAATCCGGTGCGCTCGTTCCGACCCAACCAAAGTTGGCTGCCAGCGCCTCTGGCGGCAAGGCTGTACCAATCCGGTGGCGGTTTTCAACTCTGAAGTCCAAAGTACCTTTTCTGGAGGGATCGTGTCGGTTTAACAGGTCCCACGAAAAGAAGGCCCGGAAAATCCCACCAGTTGCGTGAGTCTCGCCTACAGAATTGTCGGACCACTGAGTGTTGAAGCTGTAGTCAAAACCCAGATTGAAGCCATAACGTTCGGCCAAACGAGCTTTCCAATCCAACCACGGTTTCAGCGCACTATCGATTGCAGGAAAATCGAATTCGGCCTCTCTGACTGCTTCAAGTTCCTCCAGCGTTCCCTCTACCGAGGTGGGAGCAGTTGGAATAACCGGTGCTGAATCGGTGGTGTTTCCAGCATCCTGCGCTCTCAATTCAAAAGGTGAAGCTAACAAGGTAAGTGTGAACAGAGTTAGAAGTGTGAAAATGCGCGAGGAAGCCACACTTGCACTTTTCGAATTTGGCTCTTGTGTACGCAATAGTTCGGTCACGATCAGATACCTGCTTTTGTACCCAACGACCAAATCGACCGCCGGGGGCATTTTTTTTGATCAGATAATTCCGAGGAAAGGCTTGCGCAGCGTACCCTCGTAGACCCACTTAGTCAGTGTCGTGTAATCCCAGACAGGCATGCGCACTGCGTCCTGAACCTTATAAGCAGCAGGCGGCAGTTCAGTGCATTCCAAAAGGATACACTTAACTTCCGGGTTACTGGCAACCAGGGCCTTTGCGCCTTCCACGATCTCGTTCTCAAGCGCGAGCATGTTGTAACTACCGGTGAGTTGCAGCACGTTTTGCATTTCTGGACCATTTTCCAGCCCTTGGATAACGAGCCGCTCCGCTTTCTGCTGGGGGGTGACGCCACAGTTCTCAATCGCCGGTGAAGCAGCAAGAGCCTCGCCATTGGCAGTCACGATGCCAACTTTTGAACGTGGCGGTAAACTCGCAATCATGGCAGGCAGTTGGAGTAGGCTGGAGGAGAAAAGAGGCGTATCGATTTGCTCGGCGATTGCTTGTTGGTAAGTTCCGTAGAACCCACAGTTCGCCATGATCGCACGAACGCCTTGAAGCTCCAGCCACTTCGCGGCCTTAACCATTTCAGCAGTAAAAGACTCGGTCGGAACGGGGGCAAGAATGTCATAGACATTTGGGGGAACGGCTTCCCGGTACAACATCGGAAAATCGAATGTTGTTGCATTGCCCATGTTGCCCGGCGCCATCGGCAAATACGCTCGTGCCTGAATAAGGCCAATTGTTACACCCCCTACATTCCTGCCGAACCACCAGTCAATATTGGCGTCTTTGCCAGCGGTGAACTCTGGAACATAGTAGTCACTCGTACGTTCTGCCGGTGGCGACAATTGTTCGGATGGGGTGGTGTACCAGTCGGGTGCCTCTGCCGGTGGGTCTGGGGTATAGAGCGCTTGTGCTTGAGCGTCACGGGTAGCGGCGACAAACCCAGCAGCTAGCGCAGCGGCGCTTCCCGCCTTAAGAATATCGCGCCGGATGAGCGAACTTGGTGCCCCATCGTCTGGTCGAATATCCGCGTCGGGGGTCTCATTGATTTCTTGGAAGCGAACTTTTTTGTCGCTGTCGTTGTTGGGATTCTCGGTCACAGTGAGCCCTCCATTTGGCGAATAGCGCGGTGTCGGAATGGGTTGCTGGCGTTAGCCGCAACGAGACATTTTATGGGGTTCACTCTGACAGTTCTGATCGTTTTCAGTCTGACGATTTCGATCAAGGCGATGCGATTATTGACGGAAATCATCAGGGCGGCGACAATAAATCCTATTCTGATGTCATAATGGCTATGTGGATCATGGACCTTGCATATTTCGAGGATCAGGCATGAGCGGCCCAACGCAACCCCTGATCCGGCTTTCAACGGGTAAGCCAGCGCTTTCCGCGCTGGACGCCGTTTATGATTGCTCTGACGAATTACTCACGCGGATTGGTTTGGCCCGAGAGTCCTTCGATGATCCGGAGATATTCGTTCATGCAATCGTCATGTACCAGTTCTTTGAGGAGGCAGCTTCCGCAGCTGAAGACCCATTCTTTTTGGCAAGGATCGGCAAAATGATAGCAGGATCAAAGTGGCCTCCCTTGATTGAGGCCGCAGATTGCGCTGTTACATTGGGATCGTTCCTCACCAAACTGGTTGTGGTGGCAACTGATCATTCGAGTTCCACCGAGCATCACTTGGATGTAAGCGGAAAATCAGGCTTCCTGTTTGGTCGCAGATACTACGACACACCGTTCGTACCAGCTCAGATAGATGGTTTCTTTGCAGCGATGTTCGGAGAAATTATTAAGCGATCCATCGGCGAAAAATGGAACCCCGATGACGTGATGGTCACAATAAGCGACCCAAACGCACTTCCGTCCGAATTTCTTGGATGTTCGGTTTTGGCTGGAGATCGACGTGGTCATCGCGTCGCTTTCCCAGCAATCTGGCTAACGGAGCCATTTTCTTCCGATGACTTTTTCAAAGGGCCAATTGAACGATCTGGCACGTCGCTACCTCCGAAGCGAGTAATTGTCAGTGTTCGAGAAGCTCTCAAACCACACATTGGCGTGCAGCCATTAAACAATGAAATTGCCGCAGGTATCTGTGGTCTTTCAGAGCAGCAACTGTCACGTAAACTTCGCAAGGAAGGCACAAGCTTGGGCAAGTTGATTGCTGAATTGAAATGTGAACATGCAGAAATGCTTCTTTCTCAGCAGAAGGCCAGCGTTGCAGAAGTCGCAGAGGTGCTAGGGTATTCCGACGCAACCAGTTTCGCTCATGCCTTTCGTGGCTGGACAGGTAAGGCACCGAGTGACCTAAAAAAGCAGCGTGAAAACTAGGTGCCCTTACTGATTGCAAACTAGGACAAGATCGAGCAGGAAGAGGTCGTTCAGTCCGAAAGACAAATAGTCGGCTCGGGATATTGAAGGTCAGTGCTAAGCTGATTAGCCGTTCAGAACAGTGACGGCTTCAAGTTACCTTGCTCGCATTGACGCGAGGCCGTTGAACGGCAGGTTTGTTGCGCTCTACGAAACTGCACAGTCTAGGGCGAATGTCCGGTTTGGGCTGACGGCAGTCATTCCGAAGCATATTCCAAATGGCAGCTTCGTCCGCGGAGCAGAAGTTCGATGTGAGCCGAGTGAATGTCCGCTTTGTTAAGCTAAGCAAGATCAAAACTCAAAATTTAGAAATCCCTGCCGACGCCTACGGACAACCTCACAGAGAGACTTGGCTGGACTTTTTGGGCACTTAGGCGCGGCATGACCGCCTTCAACCGTCTTGCCTATGCCAGCATTTCGGATCTGAATGACTAAGCTTGTTGACTGCGATAAGGCGCAAACAGCGGTATAGGTGGCATATATTCTGGTCCGAAAGATGTTAGTGAGGAACTGTCACACAAAGGAACGACATATGAGAGTATGCGGTTGCGAGATATCGGCACAGGAAGTTCGGCTTGCCGTTGTCGACCTGGATGACGAGGGCAAGGTAGAGATGCTCCGACCGAAGACCACAAGGATTGAACTCGAGGATGACACATCCGAGGCAGATCTGCGTTCATTCATGGCCAAGCTTGATGAGTTTGCTCGCGAAAACGAGGTTGGAACATTTGCGATCAAAACGCGCGCAAAGAAAGGCCGTATGGCAGGCGGTGCGGTCTCTTTCAAAATCGAGACTCTGATCCAACTCACAGAAGAATGTCACACTAGGTTCGTCAATCCGGTGGCTTTGTCCAATTTCGCCAAGAAGGAAGTGAAAGAGTATCCCGAGAAGCTGCCGGTCTATTTAAAGAACGCCTTTCTTTCTGGTGCTTATACATTGGCAAAGGGCTGATGTCAGATCTGGGATAGGCGTTCGGGGGTATTGTGGTTTGTTATGCTACCAACTGAAATCCAGAGACTGTCACCCATGTGTCACCCAGGCTTATTGGCGCGCACCCGCACGCTGTCTTTAAGTCATTGATCTTGAATGTAGATCAAAGATGAAACACCGATCGACACGCGCATACGGAGTTTGCGTGTCATTGGAAACACAATGCTTCGAACGTTGGCCACTGGCGTTCTTGATTGGCGCTACCAGGATGCCCCCAGGACCGCCGGAGCCCTGTTTCGCGGGGGTAACGTCGTCAAATTGCCTAGAAGCGCCCCAGCGGCGATCTCAGAGTGTCTGGCGGCGTTTGTGGGGGTACACGAACGCTTGCCAGCATCCATCAACGCGAAGAAAGCAACCGTCTAGCACTGCTTGGTCTCCGAACCAATTGACCACCTGGATCTCTTCTAACTCGCGGTCGAGCTCCTCAAACCGTTCGATACAAGCGGACATGTCCGGACTACGGTCACCGAAAGTGGACAACACACCAACGCCAGTATCTGGGCATATCCTAATGTCGCGCACAAAGCAGTCGAGTTCTGCGTCGTAGGTCTGCATCAGTTCAACTTCTCGGATATGTGGTTTCATGGTCAGTGCCTCCGCCCGACAACAGTTTCTAGTTTCGCGCGCAGGTCAGCGCGTTCCTGGTCCGACAGCTTCGTGAAATCGTACGCCTGCGGTGTTTCTTTCTGCTCGATCTCCACCGTCTGCCCCTCTTTCCAACCTGCGCGTGTTTTCAACCAAAAGATCGTCGCTGGCGTTGACCCCTGTTCGATCAGCCTAAACAGCCGACGCACGACCTTGGCGTTGGCAAGTTCGAGACCGGTTTCCAGTTCATCTACATAGTGCCGCTGCAACGTTTTCATGCCGATGCCAAGCGCCTTCGCGATGATCGTCTTGGGTGTGCCGCCTGCAACCAACACTTCGACAATGTGCCGTTGATCGTCGGTCGGTTCGTGCGCCGGCATTGCCATTTCCCGTGTGTCCTTGCTTTGTGATCACATTGGGTTGTCGCTTGCATTATAAGCGAAACGCAACGCGCGCTAAACCGTCGACGCTGGAAATAAATATGAATGCCATGGTGCAGACGGCACATCGCATTTCGATTGAAATATACACTACGACATGTATGTGGCGTCACATCGTGTGACGCACACATATACATAGTATATGTTTGTGTTACGCATGCATCATTTTCATTTAAAATCAATGTGATAACGTGTTGTGCAACGCAGTTGCAACGTTGTTTCGCGCGATCGCGATATTTGTGCATGATTTCAATAGCTTGCGTCATTTTTGCCGCGTATTCTTGCGTGCCGCCTTGGCGTTGAACACTTGCGCTTGTTCTGGTGTCGCCAGTGATTTTTTTCGAGTATTGGTATCCACTTGAATTTCGACGAGCGCCCCCCGCTTGATCGCTGACGTCAACAAGGTTTTCAGGTAGTCTTCGGACTTTCCGAATTCGTCTGCGAGCGCATTCGCAACGTATCGTATACCCGCTTGGTGATGTGGCGACAGATATTCACCACTCTCGAAGGCCTGTGACACGCGCACGACGAACCGTTGTAGTTCCTCTTCTTTGCGATCCCGAAATGCGTCGGGTGTCTCTCGTAAAAAAACGCCGTCGCGCCACACCAAAGCGATCGATTGCCCACGCGGTGCGAAATTGGATTTCTCAACGGTTAATGTCCTATAGCTCGGGTCCTCATTGCCGTCGCGCTCGCGCAAGTTCAAGCGGCTTCGTACCGCGTTGTTCCATGCAGTTGATCCGCTGGTACCGGTTTCTTTTCCGCTCTTACTGGGATGGGCTAGTATGACAACCGCTGCGCCTGTTTGTATGGCCAACTTCGTTGCAAACCGATTGATGAAATCGCTGACTTGACCGCGATCATTCTCGTTGCCCCAAAAGATCTCTGCGACCGGATCAAGCCCTATCAAGATAGGACCGAACCGCTCGATCTCTGCGCACAATTTCTTCCAAAATTCTGAGTACTCGACACCCAAGTGATAATCGACGAAATGGCTGTTCTCTCCTGCTCGGGAGGCGATACGCATTTGACCGCGCAGTTCTTCTAGTCCGATGCCTTCCGACCTGCAGATGGCGTTCAAAGACAAATGTGTGTCCGTTTTTTCATTCTCCGCAAGCAGCGCGAAGACGCGCCCGGGTGCAGCAGATTCACCGATGAACGTGCGTCCCGTGGCACAGGCGACGGCCAACTGCAGAAGTAGCAGCGTCTTGCCTGCCCCCCCGACTCCATAGAGCGCGGTAACTTTGCCCTTCGGGATCAAGTCTTTGATGATCCACTCTCGCTCTGGCATTGCCTCACCCGCCCAATCGGCAGGATCGTCGCTCAAAGCAAAAAGGTTGGGAGCATCCTCTCCTTTGCCGTCGCTCTCATTAGTAACGTCCCAGCCGACGTCCTCATGCAGCCGCTTTCGGACCGTCTCAATGAAGGTATCAAAATCCTCCCCTTTGCCGTCCATTTCGCGAAGGACCCAATGTAAACTCTTAGTGACTGTTCCCCGAATTTCATCATCTGAGTACCCGGCTCGAGCCATATCGAGTGCAGAGTTGAAATAAATTCTTGAACGATCATCGCCTTTGTAAGTGTAGGATTTTCCATCAATATAGATGGTAAACGGTCCGATAAGTCTCTTCTGACGAAGACTTAGGCGCGTGAATGTATGCAGACTACCGGCTCGCCGTGGAGGTTGTTTAGTGGTCTTGCTTTTGACTTCGGTTGGCTTTTGCTCATCCTTGTTCATCAAAGCTTTTTCTATTTCCGCCGCGTCGTACATGTGATCGTCTGATTCAATCACGCGGACACGTTTCATATCAGTACTTTGCATTGATTGTCCCCGGCAGTCTAAGAAGCTTGGCGGAACTGTGACCGCCGATGTCGCCGCCCACGAGGTGCGTCAACCCGCGGCTAAGTTCCTGTGCGATTGGTGGCTCGACCGGTGCTTTGAGAACATAAAAAAAATGATAGTTTCCAGGGCTGCTTTGCACGATCCTCGATGGTTGCGGGCCGTTTGGTGGTAGCGCAACACTATCGGCATCTACGTGCAAAAGCCGACCCGGCACAGCATGGATGGCCTTAGCAACTGGTTCTGAAAAAGCGCTTACGCTGTAGAAGGCATGGTCGCCGGTGCGAAATTCCCGGCGAAGAAACTGCCTGATCTCCAATCCAATTTGATCACTTCGATTTGGAAAAAAATGCGTCTTACGAGGATTTTTTTTACCGTCAGCGGTGTCTTCGACAAGACGAAGACAAAACAATCCCTCACCTTGTTTTTCAACGAGCCATTCAACATGTTTGGCTGCGCATTTTAAGTCCAGGTTGATGGGTGTATCCGCAAGGTGTCTCATGACTCTAGATCGCGTCCGTAGGGCGTGAAGCAAGCCATTCTTCTATGTCTGCTATTCGCCACGCCACACGGCCAGCGCTCAGGCGAATTCTCTTTGGAAATAGCCCGGCCGCCTCCATTCGGCGTAAGTGCTCTCCGCTGTACGGTATACCCATAGCTCTTAGAGTTTTAGCATCAGCGATGATGCGCTTCACTTCGGGTGATTGTGAACTGGAAGTCATGATGCGTCCTTTTCGTGCACGTGTTGTGCAGTGATGACGCGACATGTGTGGTCAAATCAAAGTCGAATAGCGCGATTTTTTTTGACGTAAGTGTATTCAGTGACAAGACTTGCAAGAATTTCTTGGCACAACTTTGTTGGCGGCTCATTTTCGGTGCAAGTTTCAATACACCAAGACTTTAGTTCACGTATCCGCTGACTATGGTTGTGCGGCAGGCCATTCACCTCAATAGACCAACGAAACCAACTCTCTATCGCATGGCGATCAAACTTCGGCTTTGATCCACGCTTATCCACGCTTTCTTCAAGTGATCTCATTAAGTCAGTTGCATCAACGTGGCAAACTCGGCGCGAATACATCCGAAATCCTATCTGCGATTCTTCGACACGTGGAAAGCAAATGTCTTTGCGGTCCAACGGTTTTTCGATTTTACCATACTCGATGAGTGCATCAGGAACCGCCAACGGCCCCTCAAAAATTCTAACAATCTCTTTCTCAAAAAAACGCTGAAATGTGCTTTCCACCCTGTGTCGGCGAAACCTATACGCGTTTAGCAAGAGCCGCTGATTTTCGGTCCGATCCGAATTAGTGAGCAATCTGTGATTTTGCTTTTCTAAAGCACGTTTCTCGTACGGAACGCTGTCCCCAATAGTCAGCGCCGTGTACTCATCCCAGCGCCATCCAAAGGGAAAATAATAGAACCCAATTATGTTTGCGGCTACTCGCAGGCGTACGCGGTATTGTTCGGCGTGGTAAGATTTGATGTCACGCCATAATGCGCTGAAAGCTTTGTTAGCTGTTGTGCCCATTGCCCAAGTGCCTCTCGTTTTTCGTTGGCATAAGAATAGCGGTTATAGACTGCGGCGACGCCGGAGATGATTCCTGATTTATGGTTGAGCACTTTTTCGATGACGTGTGGCGCAACGCCGATGCGGGCCATGCCTGAGGCTGCGGTGCGGCGCAGGTCATGAAACCACCAGTCGCTAGCGCCGATCTCTTGATCGAAACGGTCCTTGGCGCGGCCAAAGCCTGAAACAGGCGTCGTGCCGGTGGTGGTGAACACGAAATCGGACCTGGCAAAGCGCGGCATTACATTCAGGATGTCCATGACCGCTGGCGACAATGGAACATCATGCGCGATGCCGTTCTTCGCACGCTCGGCGGGTATCGTCCATGTCGCCGTCGCAAAATCGACCTGTGACCAGCGCATCTCGGAGACCTCGCCACGGCGTTGTCCGGTTAGGATCAATACCTGCGTCAACATACCGAAAGGATACCCTTCGTCTTCAGCGGCCGACCAAAGCGAACTCAGCTCTGCATCGGTTAGAATGCGATCACGAGCCTTCGGTTTAGTAGGAGGTTTGAGACCAGCGATCGGGTTGGCTTTGATCATCCCGCGATCCAGGCACCAGTTCAAAAGTTTCTTCAGAACGGCCAGTGCATGATTGGCTCTGCCCGGCGTCCCGTTCGCAACGATCTCATCCAGGATACGAACAACTTCACTGCGTTCGATATCTTCCAACGGCTTGTCGAAGAGCCGGGCCCATTTCTGATTCAGCAGACGTTCCTGCTCCTTCCAGCCGCGATTGCGTGGTATTGCCCAAAGCTCAATAAATTGGGGGACGGCCTCACCGAGAGTGGTCAGTTTTTCAGCAGGGGCAACGCCGAGCTGTATGTCGCGTAGCAACTCTCTCGCACGGTCGCGCGCTTCTGAGAGCGCCAGCGCAGGGTAAGTTCCGATCTTGATCCGCTTGATGCGCCCGTTGACACGCGGTGAACAAAACCAGGTCTTGCCGCCAGAGGTCGACACACGAATGCCAAACCCCGGCAAGGTCTGATCGTAAACCTCAAGACGTTTTGGGCCGGGCGCAGTCACGGCGGCGACGTAGCGGGATGTGAGCTTCTTTTTCATACAAGATATATATTCTGACAGTCGACCAATCTCATGGGTGACAGCTAGAATTATCGCAGAAAATCATAAGATTGTCTGCGTCACAGATGTGGCAGAATGTGTGAGTATGTGGCGGTTTGTTGGAGCGGCAAGACTTCGGGTGCCTTGGGTGACATCCGCTCACTTATGCGACTAGGCCACCTTGATTCTCAAAGTATGGAAATTCCTTCAGACGCCAATGGAGAAGTCGACAGGCTCTCCTCATCGGACTTTCTGGGCTTCCAGATCAGCCATCAAAACTCCGGAAGCGGACATTCAAGGCAGCGCAACCGAACGGCTGCTCTGCGGACGAAGCTGCCATTTGGAATATGCTTCGGAATGACTGCCGTCAGCCCAAACCGGACATTCGAAACTAGACTTTGCAATTTTCGAGATGCGGAGATTTCGTACTGTTCTGCTTGCTACGGCCGAGCCTACGATTGCCCTAATAGTTGGGGGCGACCCACTCACTTGCCGCCCCCGCCCGTTCCGGCCAAAATGAAGCCCGAACGGAATTTGCTACCCGGCATGCATCAAAGATTGACCCTCAGTCTCAGTCCCAAGACCAGCGGGTCGTTCGAGTTTGATCCGGGATTTTTCAGGTATTGCACGTCTGCCGTCAGTGCCAGATTGTCGGCCAGGTCCAAACGGTAGAAAGCTTCAAGTGTCGTTTGATTGGGCAATCCTGGTGTCGTCAGGTCGGCAACAGTGGCCGCTATGCCAAGGAGATCATCATAGGTGCCAGGT
Organism: Ruegeria sp. BG6; assembly: GCF_056538465.1. Lineage (NCBI taxonomy): Bacteria > Pseudomonadati > Pseudomonadota > Alphaproteobacteria > Rhodobacterales > Roseobacteraceae > Ruegeria > Ruegeria sp. BG6. The sequence goes on from NZ_JBQFTB010000007.1 coordinate 144,936, forward strand.
CGCCACATCAAGCCTGCGTTGACTGCACGCCTGGCCAACGCACCGCCGCCATTGGACCATCCCAGCCGTCCGAAGATCATCAGTTGGTTGTCGAATGTATGGTTGGCAGAAAGTGTGGCTCCATATGTTTCCGGTACGCCAACTTGTTGGCGCGCATCCGTGTGAAACATCCCCAGATGAACGTTTGTCAGAAATCGTTTTGATTTTTCGGGCGTCCAGCCGATCTCGGCGTATTTGTAGAATTCGCTACCCCCGGAAAACCACTCAATGTCTGTGAGAGACCCATTGGCATCGCTCACCACCCCTAACGCGTAAATCTGATCCGTCAGATAGCCGCCGACCGTGACACCAAAGCCGGGATCGGGGATTGGCAGCACCGGGCTAAACAGGATTGAATAGTTCGAAAAGGTCGTTCGTGGGTTCACGTAACCCAGAATGTCAGAGTAGTCGCCCGGATCGATCCGACCCGCCACCACTCCTCCGCGTCCGTTTGCGAAGGCTTGTTGCCAGTAAGCTACCGACAAGGTCGTGTTTGTGTCCCCAAACGTGACCGCAGTTGCCCCTTGATATCCAATTTGCGCAGGCAGTGCGGAGGGTGCAATGGACTGGCCCAACCGGTGTCGGTTCTCCAGAATAAAGACAAGGCTACCCGGGTTTTCACCACCCCGGTTTGCCAATTCCCACGTCCCGATCATCCTGAGCTGACCGGATGCAGATCCGTCTTGCCCGGTCAGGCTGTGAGAACTGCGCTGGTATAGCGCCTGATAGTCGAAGCTGAGGGCTAATCCGGTGTTTTCCCGAAATCGACCCAAAGCGTTCTCGGCTGGATCAATGGCACGGTCCAAACCGGGCCAACGCGAATCTTCCAGCCGGCGCAACCTGTCTTGCTCCTGCTGCGCGCTGGCTGATCCCGGACCACCCAACGATACCTGGGCTGCGGCCTCCAGTTTGGCCTGACCAGCGTTTTCCTGTGCGTCAGCAGCACCGGCAAATAGTGCAAAGGCGCTCAATAACGCGGTGGAAAGGGTCGGTCGTGATGGAAGGTACGATCTCTGGTGCGACAAAACTCCAATCACTTTACATCATCCACAGCTTTTATTTCGGAAACACGTTCCAGCGCCGCAGCCATGTCGGCGCTGCTCATCAACTCGATCATCTGGTAATCATCAAGCAGGCCATCGCCGAGGCGGCTGACATAGAAGGCTTGGATAAAGGTAGGGTCATCTGGCAGGGAGACGGTGATGTAGTTCTTCCCGTTCCCAAGTCCCCAGTAATAGCTCAAAAGCTCTCCACCGAGCGCTTCGATCCCTCCCTTCACCGAGGCTGCGCGATCCCCCGGATTGGCGATCTGCATTTCCCAAGCGGTGCTATTGGACGTGCCAATGAACAAAAACGTACGCATGCTTTCGGCGTCTTCAGCTGCGGCAATTGAACCACAGATCGCCATAAAGACGCCAAGGCTGAGATGTTTCACAGTCTTTCCTTTCAGGGAAGGTTTCTTGGCTGAAGTGTGGGTTATCAAAGATAGACCACCCCACTTTCCTTTTATTCCAGCGTATTCTTGTAGAATTTGCCGTCCTTCATGATGACACGGATGGTGTCGAAACCTTCTTCACGCGGTTCCGCGTCAAACCATTTCGGTTGGGCGCCCAAGACAGAAAGATCTTCCAGCGGGTTGCCATCGACGATCAGGATATCGGCGTAGGCTCCTTCTTGGATCACCCCCAACTGCTCCGGATAAGGATTACGTTGGCCAGTCAGCTGCGCCAGTTCGCCCGCGGTCGACGTAGCGGAGACCAGCATGGCATGATTGCCGAACCAATCAGCAAACTGGTACTTTTCGAAATCGCGATGGGCACGGCCCTGATCGAGCGTTGACAGTACTGTATCAACGTTGTGCACGACCTTGGGTTTGTATTTCTTGACAAGCGCGATGAGATCCTTGCTTTGGTCATGTGCAACCGCAAGCTTGATGCCTGCCGGCGTACCCGGTGCAAAGTTGGGGTGCTCAAACAGGATCGGTGAGAACCCGGCGGTGTTGAGGGACCAGAATATTCCTTCATCAGCCATGCGCTTCACGGTTTCTTCTGTGACCATCTGGCCGTGTTCAATGACCTTGACGCCCGCATCCAGTGCCATTTGGACAGTTTCGTCCGTGTATGCATGCGTAAAGGCGTAAGTATCAAAAAAGGCTGCGACCTCTACGGCCGCCCTGATCTCTTCCACGCCGTATCCCACAGACCAAAGCGGGTCTAATTCCGAGGAAACACCGCCGCCGACGGTTAGCTTGATTTGCGTGGCCCCATAGCTGAGGTTCCTGCGCGCGGCCGTTCTGATTTCGTCTACGCCGTCTGCAACGACCGCGAGATTGAGTTCTTCCACCTGTGCGACGGGGCCACCTTCAGCCCGGGCACGAGGGCTGCGCCAGTCCGTGTGACCAGATTGTGGACCGATGCACGCACCGCTCGGGTAAATCCGTGGCCCGACAAGGATATCCTGATCGATCAGCTTTTTCATCGCATCGCCTTGGCCACAGGCATCGCGAACCGTTGTGTAACCATCCATAAGGTAATCACGCGCGTTCGCGACCGCCATCGCGCCGACGCCGTCCCAATTCGCATACTCCGCGCCGCCAAAGCTTGTGAAAAGACCGGTCAGGTTCAGGTGGACGTGGCTGTCGATCAGCCCGGGCATCAATGTGCGACCACCTCCATCCACAACTGTCGCGCCAGGCGCGTCGATGGCCTCGGTGGAAACTTCTTTGATCAAGTTGCCTTCAACCAGAACGCTGGCGTTCTCGATCCGCGCCTCATTCACACCGTCAAAGACATTGACGTTAGTGAACAGGGTTTGCGGCTGGGTATCCTGTGCAAACACGGCAGTGGCCGTGCAAAAAACCAGGCTCGCGACGGCAGCTGTATTTGTCGAAATACTCATGTCCTTCTCTCCCTTAAAATTTGGTGCGCGGGGTGCCGAGGTAAGTTCACCCCACGCGACACTCAGTCGAGTGTGTTCTTGTAGATCACGCCATCCTTCATGATGATCTTTAGATTGGTGTCGGGATCGGACAGCAGCAGGATATCCTCCAGCGGGTTCCCATCGACCAATAGAAGATCGGCGTACGCACCCTCTTCAACCACACCCAGTGGGCCGTCCTGATAAGGATTGTTCAAACCTGTAAGGCGGTTCATGCGCGCGCCGTTTGAAGTTGCGATGCGCATTACGTCATACGGGCTGAAGCCCGCTTCGTGCAGATACCCGATTTCGTCGTTCATTTTCTTGTCTTGCTCAAGCGTCTGGTCCCAGTTGTTCACAAGGTCTGTACCCAGTGTGTACAGGTCGATCATACCCGGCGTTGTCTGGATCACTTCGATCATATTGGCCGCGGCATCCCGCACACTTTTCCATTTCTTGAAGGACGCCGGCGTGTAAAAGGCTTCCGCCTGTTCGGTGGTCACCGAGTAGACCGGGGCCACAGCCGTCGCGAACATGATCTGCTTTTCGACCATAACCTCGGCAGCCTCTTTGGTCAGGAACGGGATGTGTTCAACCGTCTTGGCGCCATTGTCGATGCAGTTGCGGATCGCCTGTTCGGTGAACACATGGCAGGTGACATAGGTGCCCCATTGCGCGGCGGTCTTGACCGCCATCTGGATCTCGTCAGCCTGATATTGAAGTGAGTGCAGCGGGTCGAACTCGGACGTAACCCCGCCGCTGACCATGATCTTGATCTGGGTTGCCCCGCGACGCAGGTTTTCACGAACGGCCATACGGACCTGCTCAGGTCCGTCGGCGATGAAGCTCATTTCGGTGTCGACCCAATGCGACGGCCCCTGACCCGACAATATGGGATGTCGGTCGTTCAGCTTGCGGAAATCGGCATGGCCAGATGTCTGGGTGATAAACGCTTCCGAGGAATAGATACGCGGGCCGGGGAACATTCCGGTATCTATGATGCGGGCGATGGACTTGGCCGGTCCTCCAAGGTCGCGCACGGTTGTGAACCCGTTCATAAGAATGCGCTCGGACCGGATAGTGGCGACGCCGCCAAGATGGAATGGAGTGATGTTTTGGCGCAATCCGTCGCTGAGCGGATTGAAGACCAAGAGATGAACGTGCTGGTCGTGCATTCCGGGCATCAGCGTGCGCCCACCACCGTCAATGATTTGGGCGTTGGCGACAGCCAGCGGTTCAGTTGAGACTTCGGCGATCAGGTTATCGACGACCAGAACATTTGCGTTCTCGATCCGCGCCTCGTTCACCCCGTCAAAGACATGAACATTTGTGAAAAGGATCGGGAAACTTTCTTCCTGTGAAGCGGCATGCGTTGGAAACAGATGGCTCGCAGCCAGTACTGCGGGAACAAGTATGCGCATCAGACATTCGTTCATTTGGGCTCCTATCATCAAGAATCGCAAAAGGCACAATTAGGAGTCATTATAGAATTCGAATAACTTGATGCCTGACAGATTTCCGGTTCGAGAAAAATAGTTTTGGGAAACTGCAAGGTTTCATAATTTTATTGTGGGAATTTCCTACACTCGGGAATATTGCGAATTTCTGGAGAAGAGATGACAAGAAGACTTGGTAATAACACGGATCAGTCGCTGCCACTCGTCAGGGCTTCAGTTGCGGGTCCGATTGTCGCAGCGCTTCGCAGAGTGGGGGTCGAACCCGCGTTTGTTCTTGATCCTCTGGGGTTGAACGAAGCGCAGGTAATGGACCCGAAGAATTTCCTGCGCCACGATACCGTCTACCAGATCTATCAGGCCGTGGCAGAAGCCACTTCACCGGATTTTTGCGCACGGGTCGGGCAATCCGTCGATCTTGTCAAATTTCTCCCGCTTGGCGATATGCTGGCAGAAGCCCTTACATTGGGAGACTTTTTTACCAGGTTCACACAAGCGGTTTCCAAGGAATCCAATGCCGTTACGCAATCCCTCTTTGTCGAAGGAGAGCACGCATATTTCAGTGCCAAAAGGAACTTCCAAATTTCGGTTTCTCCCAGCCAAACCGATGCGTTTCTGACGAGTATATGGATATCCCTGTTGCACCGTGTCCTGGATTTCAGGTGGGACCCCAACCAAGTCATTCTTCGCGTCAATGACCCGGATGCGCTGCCCAGTCATTTTCACGGCGTTCGGGCAATCAAGTGCAATCCTCAAGGTTTTTCGATCAGGTTTCCCTCCAGCTGGTTAAGTTACAGACTACGAGCAGAGGCACTGGAAAACCCACCAGACTACAGGGTGATGGATGAGGACCTGGCCGCCCCGCAGGATTTCCTTGCGGGACTGGAAGGCCTGATCAGGGTCCATCTTGCGGATTCAGGATTTGGTGTGGATGAGCTTGCGGACCTTTGCGGATTTCATCAGGAAACACTGAACAACCGATTGGAACCCTACGGTCAAACGGCGTCCCGAGTGATCGCGCGCATTAAGCAGGAAGAAGCCGAACGCCTGCTAGCAAATGACAATAAATCCGTCGGCGAGACAGCGCAACGGCTTGGCTATGCCGACCCAACAGCTTTCTCTAGAGCTTTCCGTAAATGGACGGGCCTATCTCCAGCAGCCTACAAGAAATCAAACCGGAAGGACTAGCATTGCTCCTGAACATCGCCATCGGTCTTCTATCTGCATTTTTTCTCTTTGCTTCATCCTTCAAGATTTTTGGGTGGCAAAAGAAGGTCTTTGAAATCCAGTTGGGCATGTTCGAAAGCTACGGCCTCAACAGGCAGATTATGTTCCTCGTCGGATGCGGGGAACTTTTCGGGGCAATCGCCATCTGGTTTCAATCGTCCTGGATCGGGCCGCTAGGAGCACTAGCGTTGCTCTGCACATCTGTCGGAGCGATATTCTGCCATCTAGTGTTCGATTCTTGGAAGCACGGTATACCGGCGACGATAACAGGGACGCTTGCGGCTCTTGTTTTGAACGCTGGGTATTCGAAACTTCTAAACGTGCTGTAACGACAGCCACCCGACCGATGCCAGGCAGCCCCAGGACAGCGATGGAACGTGCACAACGGGCCTTTATTCTCGACTTTGCAAAGTCCGCTTTCTGCGCATTGCCGTCCTTAGCGCGGACTGCAGCACCTGGTAACTTTGGGCTCAGAGCAGCCGTTCGCTGCGTTCAGTCTTAGTGATTGCTCTGCGGACTTAGCTGACTTTCGTCACCCATGCTTGCCTCTCCGACACGTAACCAAGGCCTTCGCCAATAGTAGCCAGTTGGTTATATTTTTGATTTGTGCCAAGGGCGCCTACTCGCCGGTTATCTGCTTGATCGCCTTTTTTGCCCGATGGCCAACAATCCGTTGTTCGGTCAGGGACGATAAAGCTGGCACAGCGTCCATGGCGGCAGACCCGATTTTACCCAGGGCAATTGCGGCTTCCTTGCGCACTGTAATCACGTCGTCTTGCAGGCCATCGATCAGGTCCGGTACAGCACTGGAAGCACGCGGTCCAAATTTGCCTAATATGGTCGCCGCCCGAATCCTCTTTCTCTTGTCGCCGGTCTTGAGGTCGTGGACTAGGGCGCCAATCGGGTCATCTGCGGGCATTGTCGCCATGTGCAATCCGTCAACTATGCTTTCTACGGTTTCTGGGCCTTGCTGCCAGTCATAAGGAAAATGATACGTGTAGGGGGCCGCACGTAACTCTGCCTGACTTGCATCCGGTAGCCATTTTTTTATGTAGGAATGAGCGTCTTCCTGGCGCCCCAGTCTCGCATAGACAGAGGCTGCAACCGCTGCCAATTCGCTCGCCTTGGGGTCCTTTTCCAGGGCATCAGTCAAGATGTCAGCCGTCTGTTCCAGATCGCCCAATGTGTAATGCGCCATCGCCAAGGCTAGCATGTAGTAATTAGGGTAGGCGGGGTTTTGGCGAATGGCACGTTCCATCAGGTCCAGACCCACTTCCGGTTGGTTTGTGGTGATCATTGCCCAGGCCATGGCCACATAACCTTCTGGATCGTTCGGGTCCTTGGCAATTGCCTTCGTAGCTTCGACCTGAGCGATATCGTAACGCTCATTGTAAAGATGGACCCTGGATGCCGCGACATTGGCCAGCGAGGACGGCCGGGATTTGGTTTCCGCAAGCGCCTGCAGAGCTTTGGCGTTTGCTGCGCCAACAGACATTCCCAGAGGTTCGTTCCACCGTTGCTGGCATCCTCGCAAATAGGCCAAGCTCAGAGCGGCATGGGCCCGGCCATAGTCTGGATCGATCTCCAGGGCCTGCTTGAACCGGTCCACGGCCCTGGCATTGTCGATGGCCGAGTAACGGAGATAGCTCTCCCAGCCATCCTGGAATACCGCTCTGGCCGTTAGATCGGTGGTCTGCCCCAGCGCGATCTCCTGCATTTCCTCTTCGGTGAGGTTGACGGCCAGTGCTTTGGCGATCTTGCGGATGAACTCGTCCTGAATTGAGAAAACGTCGGTTGCGTCGCCATCGAACCGGTCTGCCCAGACATGCCCTCCGGTTGTGGCGTCTATCAGCTGAGCGTTGACCCGCACCTGGTCGCCCGCCCGGCGGACGCTGCCCTCCAGAATATATCTGACCCCCAGATCTTCGGCGACCTGTCCGATGTTTACCGGCTGACCTTTGTAAACGAAGGTGGAATTTCGGGCGACGATGAAAAGCCCCGATATCCGGGACAGGTCGGTAATCAGGTCCTCGGTCATTCCGTCAGCGAAATGCTCCTGCCCCTGATTTTCGGACATGTCCGTAAACGGCAGAACCGCTAGGGAGGGTTTGTCCGGCAACGGGTAAGCCATGCGTTCGACCGATGCCGGTGCAAAGTCAGGCGCCCAGGGTTTCCACCAAAAAATTGCAAGAAGGACCAGTAGGCACGCGGCGAGTCCGGCGACAAGTCGTCCGGTTACCAGCATGCGCCGTTCCCCGGCAGCATTCTGATCCGCGTATCTTGCGGCCACTTCGGCCTTTTCATTCATCACGATACTGTAAGCATGAACCGGCTGGTCGATGTTCTTTAGGGCCTTCTGCCCCAGATCCTTGAAATTAAGGTCCAGTTTGTTGCCAACCTGATCTCGTACGCTTTGATGAATGCAAATGCCACCCGGTTGAGCCAAGCCTTCCAGTCGCGAGGCGATATTCACGCCATCTCCGAATATATCGCTGCCGTCGGCCAAGACGTCGCCGATATTGATTCCGATGCGATAAGTCAGCCTTTGCCGCTCTGGCAGGATATGTTTAGCCTGAGAAACAGCGTGCTGCATGGATAATGCGAACCGGACCGCATCAACCGCGCTGGAAAACTCCATGAAGCCGCCATCACCCATGGCCTTGATCATGCGGCCGTCGTGGCTTTGGGACAGCGGTTTGACAATGCTATTGTAGGTGTCTTTCAAAGAGTCGAGTGTCGCCGTTTCATCCTCGCCCATGGCCCGGCTGAAACCGACCACATCATAGAACAAAATGGCTGCGAGCCGACGGTTCACGAGCTGTCTCCCGCTGCTACCTTATCCATTTTCGGACGAAATTTCTACGTTGAGCTCCGGACCAGACACTCGTTTGGACAGCCAATTCGGTTCGTCTCTCTGTACGCGGAATCAGAGGAGATGCCCGCCTGCGGATCATTTTTGAAACTGGAAACTCTCCGCCTTTATTCCTCAACGCCGAAGGTAGAGTTTTCGCCAGTTGAACCTTGGCTGTTTTGGTCTCTTTGCGGCCATCCGCGAAAGTGCAGCATCCCAACCTAAAGCGTGAGATCAAGCAACGAACAGTCCGATGCAGACCTACGCAGTGAATTCAGTCGGGGTGGATATCGCGTGGTGAACAGTTGGCCGCAAGCACGATTGCGATCCAATTCACATCCAGCGCTAAATTGAATTGGTTCAGCCATCTTTCCTGCAGTTTGTACGCCGGATGTTCCATCGCACCTGGGCACGCCCAGTACGCCGTTGCTTGCCGGTGGTGTATCAACTCATGCAGAAGAACAGACTGGTCGTTCAGGCTTTCGGCACTCCATGGATTTACCAGAGTGATCGTTGCAGTGTCGGGGTCATAGAGCCCACGCGTTATGCGCCCAATAGCCATTGCTGGTTCATTTGCGTCTACAGCGGAAAGGCTGTCAGCAAATATTATGTTGGGCGCGTTATTGCGCCTTGGCAAATCTGTTTCACGGTCTATCCACGCCTCCAGTGCTTCAACAACACCGGACAGCGGTTTTGACTGACCTATGGCATCATGAGATACAAGCGAAAATATGACCAAAGCAGTCGCCAAAAATGGGACTTTCTGTCCAAACCTACCCATGAATGTCACCCCGCAGATCACCTGTCTCCGAGACCTGCGAATAAACTGAAGCATGGTCGCGCACACGGCCGCGGACACTCGCAACCAATAGGTTCGGCGATCAAGGGAGTCGTGAGATCAGTGTGAAATTAGTCTAAAATTTGAGTGAGAAACGGTGTACTTACCGCTTTCAGGTTGGCTTCGGCAAACGTGTCAAGAACCGGAGGGCATGCCAGCCAAGCGCATGGCGTCAGCCCACCGTTCCATCATGGCCGGGTCCCGCCAACTCTCACCAAAAAATTCAACCTCTTCAGCAACTGTCCGTCCGGGGTTTTCTTTCCTGAACCGTTGCATCGTCTGTTTCGCAGCTTCGATATCGCCACTGCAAACCTGAAGCGCTGCCAGAACCCTGAGGGCGTTGTTGGGTATGTTGGGCATCCGCGTCATCGTTTCGAGACCATCATCACACTGCTCGGCACTCCACTGCGCCCAGCCGAGCTGATGGAAATACCAACCGGGCGTAACCGGATCGAGATCGATAGCTTTCTCAAGAAGCGCGATGGCCTCTTCGGCCCGCCCTAGAAACACCAATGGATCCGTCACGCCGACCATGACCAGAACGTCGTTTGGATTCAATTCACCCGCGACCGAATATCGTATTACGGCTTTTTCCAGTTCTCCTGCGGCGACGTGCACATCTGCCCGCGCAACGTGGGCCAAATGATATTCTGGGTCGAGTGCCAGGGCCTTGTCGGCAAGGGCCTCGGCCTGCGCTAGTTTTTCATTCCTCGGTAGATCTGGATCAACCTCATTTGACCAGAGGTCGCGCCAGTGAACCCACGTCAGGCCTATATAGCCAAAGGGCGCAGTTGGGTCATTTTTGACGGCTTCGTCGAACAGATCACGCGCCGCCAGTGTTTCGGCAATCGTGTCTTGTTGAAAGTGCTGCATGCCCTTGATGTAGCTGTGAAGGGCTCCGACTGCTTGGCGCCCCCCCCTTAATGGGGGCTTGCGGGTCACTTCGCGTCCGATTTTGTTGGTGGCTTCGCGCACAATCCGATTCTGCACATCGAACAGATCGCCAATGTCTGAGTCATAGTCTTCAGCCCAGACATGCGTCCCATCGTGCCCATTTATGAGCTGGACTGTAATCTTGAACCGATTGCCTGCTTTCTGCTTGCTGCCTTCGATCACGTAGTCGGCGCGAAGCTTCTGAGCAATTTCCGAAATGCTAAGCCCGCTGCCACGGAAACTGAAACTGGAGTTCCTGGCGATGATCGCGAGCTCGCGATATCGTGACAATTCCGTCAAGAGACCTTCTGCAACGCCATCGCCAAGGTATCCGCTGTCTTCACTCGCGCTCAAGTCATCAAATGCCAGCACTGCGATCCTCGGAGGCCCACCAGTCTGAGATGTTGGCCACATGAGCCAAGCTGCAACAACAGCGACAGTTGCAATTGCCATGCCCACGGCTATGACCCGTTTCCAAGAATACCGCTTTTGCAAGGCTAGTTGGTCAGCTTCAAGGCAGTATCCCCTTCCAATATGTGTTGTCAGAAAGGTTTGTTCACGGTCACGAATGGCACGCCGGATTTCCGCCACACACTGGGTAAGGTTCTCGTCAGACACAGTCACATCCGGCCACACGGAATCGATGATTTCCGACTTGGTCAGGACCTGGCCGCGCCTCTTGGCAAGGCAGGCAAGAACTTCCGAGCTCTTGTTCCGTAGTTTGACCCGATTGCCATACGCGTCCAATAGATCGTGAGACTCCACATCGAAACAAAGATCACCAATTTGAACTGTGGACGGGTTAACCGCGATATCATTCTCGGTCATGTGAGCCACCGGCAAGCATCTTAGTTTCTCGTAACCGGATTATACTGCATTGCAAAAAAATATGAGAATGATGTTCAGTGTTGACGCATTGCGAACGCGATGAACTACGTGCTTTGGGTTCAGTGTAAGATTTTTAGGCGTTCAACTCGATTGCCCTGCAACAGCCCCAACGCAAATGCCCAAGGGCGTTTAAGCCCGACTTTAAGCGGATTTGCAAAGTCCGGTTTCTGCGCGATCGCCGACATCTGTTCGAAGCGCAGCATCGGTCAAATTGGGCTCGGTGCGGTCATTCGCTGAAATGCCGCGAGCGACCGCAATGCGGACTAAGCCGCCACTTTCTGTGTCGGCTACTCCCGCCTGAAAAATATGCAAAAATTGACAGGTTTGAATTTTATGAGACGATGAATGGTGAGTGGCCGATGTAGAGCTCATTAGACAGTTGCGGGCCTCTGACCAGCACCAAACTTCAACGGAGGCACCTATGGAACGCCGCACCACACTTTTCGTTATGAATGTTCAAACCGAAGACCGCGAGATCGGTAAAGTTGCGGAAATGGCCGCAAGAGAGGACCATCATTTGCTTTGTCTTATGCTTGATATGGCCCCTGCCTTGCCTGCATATTCCTACTCGGTTCCACCATATGGCGGGCTGAATATTCCGGACGATTGGAAGGAGACCCTAGCCTCCACGCAAGCTAATCTCAAATCCAGATGTGATACCATTGAACAGCTGCTCGCCCAGAGAAATGCGTCGGGGGAGGTTCAGGCCGTCCTTACTGCAAGCATGGATGCCAAACATGTCGTTGCGCGATTTGCCCGTGTGAGCGATGAGGCGATCTTTTCTCAAAGTCTGCGGGAAACCCGCGATCTGATGACCGAAGCGGCATCCGGCGTTTTGTTCCACTCACCGATCGGATTCCGGATCAATGCCAACCTAGAACGCAATCCCGAATGCATATTTGTCGCCTGGGACAGCAGCGAGGCCGCGTCTGCGGCTGTTCACGCCGCCCTACCGCATCTGCTGGACGCGCGCGAGGTGATTATAGGATGTATCGACCCTGTAACCACGGTTAACCGTGACGGGCAGGATCCCGGGACCGACGTGGCAGCATGGCTCAGCCATCATGGATGCTTGGTCACCTTGTCACAGTATCCCAGCGGTGGACGCGCCGTCGCCGATGTTATTCAGGACCGCGCGGCGGAAGCCGGCTCAGATCTGATCGTGATGGGCGCATATGGTCAGGCACGGATGATCCAGACTGTTTTGGGCGGAACGACCCGGTCGATGGTCGAGCAGACCAAGTTGCCGGTCTTCCTCGCCCACTGAAAAGCCCCCAGCTCCGCCTCAATCTAAGTTCCTCTGAAAAAACCTAGTAGGGATCATCGCTCATTGCGCATGTTCATCAAGTGTCGTGCCGGTGCTTGTTCCGACCCAGTCTGCTATGTCACTTGCGGATATCACGCCTGTCCGCCGTCCTATCTCTCTGCCACCTTGAAAGGCAATCAGAAGTGGAATGCCACGGATGCCATACCGGGCCCCGGCCGCCGGAAATGCCTCAGTATCGAGCTTGGCGAGGCGCGCGCGACCTTTGAGCGCCTGAGCGGCCTTGGCGAACTCTGGCGCTATCATGCGGCAAGGCCCACACCATGCGGCCCAAAAGTCCACAAGCAATGGAACGTCGTCGATCCGTTCCGCCTTCTGTAAAACGTCGAGAGAGACATCGATGGGAGCCTGGGGCACGAGCAGGACACCACATTTTCCACATTTGGGAGAAGCGCGCAGACGGCCTTCCGGAACCCTGTTTCCCTGACCGCAGGCGAGACAGGCAAGCTTCAAACTCATTCTCCAATCCCCACTATCCTTTTATCATAAACAATTTGCCTTCCGCTCAGCTCCATATTTCTTCAGGGAAGAAAAGACTTTGGAGTGGGGTCCTGCAGTGACTCAAGGTAACTTGCGATCGCGATCAGCTTGGTGGGCATCAGGATTGGTTCACCATTGCCTGTATCGAATTCACTCATTTCATTGTCCAAAAGGTCGACGATAATCGGCATATCCTCTCGCGGGAGAATGTTTCGGGAATACCCACTCAGTATCTCCATGATCTCAAGAGCGGGCCACACCCCGTCGCGCCGCGCTGCAATTCTCGTCAAGTCTGGCGGCGGTGTGCTCAAACGCGCAGCTACAGGCCCATCGCCCTTCCCATTAACACCATGACAGGACACGCAGTTTTGCGAGTACAGCGTTTTTCCGGTGATTGTCTTTTCTATAGTGGTTCCCATCAAAAAAAGCGGAGCCAAAAGCAGCCAATACTTCATACGAGTTATCTTTCCGAAGCGGTGCGGCAAAGTTAACGTTTCTTTTCAACCATTACTTTGATCCCTGTCAATTGACTAATCATAGCTTAAGCATTGAGAGACTGTTGCTATTCGATTTCGACCTGACTCTTGGCGGAAACCCACGTCTTCTTCCGACATTTGCGATCAGTATTGGCGTTTCATTTTGAAGCCGCCCGTAATTCCCAGCTCAGTTTTTCCTGTCGATCACCCTTTAGTGATCCGATAATAAAAAGACCGCTTTGGGCTCAATGCCGCCGTTCGCTGCAGCTTGCATGAACGTCTGCACTGCGGACTTAGCCGCCTTTGGCCGATACGTACTGGTGTTCCGTTTTGGTGTGTTTAACCGGCAGTCGCCATGTCGGCCCTAGCGTCACGTATGATCGACCAAGATGAGTGTAGAAACAGTCCGGCAATCCCAAAGGCTACGAGCAAATCCGGCCAACCATTGCCGAGCCACGCGACAAAAACCGCTGCCACAACGACCGCAGCATTGCCGATAGCGTCATTGCGTGAAAACAGCCAAACGGCCCGCATATTAGCATCGCCTTTGCGGAACTTCATGAGCGGCAGTACCGCGAGAATGTTCACGACCAGAGCAACGATACCGAATACCCCCATCAGGGTCGGGTCTGGCATGGTCTGGGTGAACACGCGCCAAACCGTTGTTGCGAGCACACCCAATCCGAGCGTGCCGAGGAAAACGCCTTGGATCAAAGCTGAGCGCGCCCGCCAGACAAGGCTCCAGCCAATTGCAAGCAGGCCAAGAAACGTGATGAGACCGTCGCCAATGAAGTCGAGCGCATCGGCTTTGACTGCCTGCGACCCCGCAATAAACCCACCGATCATTTCAATCACGCCGTAGCCGACATTTAGCAACACGACGATCCAGAGCGCCCGACGGTATGCCGGGTCTTGATGCACCGCCCCGGGCTGAGCGTCCTCGCCATCCTTGATACGATCAAATCCGTAGCCTGTTGTCGCGACCGCTTCTTCAATCTCGGGCAAACGCGCCTCAGGGACTGTGAGGGTCATGATATGTGTGGCTGCCGACACCTTAACTGCGTCCGGCGCAATGCCCGCGGTCTGTGCCGCGCGTTCGATCTGCGCTGCATCCTTGGCGCAGTCCATGCCCGAGACACGGTAGCGAATTGGTAAGGCTTCAGAAATCAGGGCACCCGTCATAGTGCTACAGTAGAGGCGGCGGGTATCACAGCCAACCCGTGAGCGGCCATTGGTCGCGAGCGCAGCATTGGCAAAATGGGCTCGGTGCGGTCCTTCGCTGCGGTGTGCATCAATGTCCGCTTACAAGAAAACCAGGTGCAAAAATCGTCAGCTGTCACCCAAAATGTCACCCAGAACAGGGAAACATCGCTACTAGTGATGCCAGAATGCATCCAGTATTCTGATATTGTTAAGGGAATTTGGTAGCGGAGGAGGGACTTGAACCCCCGACACGCGGATTATGATTCCGCTGCTCTAACCAACTGAGCTACTCCGCCACGAGTGAAAGGCGATTTAAGGGAGGGGTCCGGCAGGGTCAAGAGGGAAATGGCGGTTCCTGGCGGAATCTTTCACTCAATATTCTGACTTACCGGGTCCAACCGGGGTGCGTCGCATTTTTCGGAAATTCTTCGGATGAACGATGCGCAAATTTCCGGGATGGTGATGAGGATCATATGGCCATGCTCGCCAGTTTCCTCGTAGGTCAGACCGAATTCTGTCATCGGAGGGCCGTGCTGCGCGGCTGAGAGGATGGCGTCCTGAGCGCCGTAAAGAATACCGCCCGGCACTTGCAGTTCCGGGTAGCGGCGGCATTGGTCCCCGATGCTGGCATCCACTCCGACCACGTCCTGCGAGGCTGTGATGAAGGCCGATGGGCGCAACCCCAGGGCACCGCCCGCCCGGTCCAGGAAATCCGCCGGGGCGGGCTCGGGCTCAAAAACGGCGCTCAGAACATGGGGCGCTGTCTTTGCCGCCAGCGGCACGGCGATCGTATTTCCGATCAGGTTGCGTAACCAGGCAGTCCGGATTTCCAGCGGTTTGAACACCTGCGGCGGCGCGGGCATTTGCTGTGTCAGCGGGGCCAGCAACGCGAGCCCCGCAATCCGGTCGGGATATTCAAGGGCCATCGCCAGCGACACCGCCCCGCCCAGAGAATGCCCGACCAGAATGACGTCGGTGACCGATTTTTGGTCCAGAAACTCCTGTATCATCCGGGCCTGCTCCGGAAGGGTGCCCGACGACGGGTCGTCCCGGGTGGAATACCCGCAGCCGGGGCGATCAATGGCAATGACGTGGAAATCGTCCGTCAATTCGTCCATCAGCGCATAGGTGTAATGCTGTAGCTGCCCCGACAGACCGTGGATCATCACGATGGTCTGGTTGGCGGGATCTCCACGCTCGACATAGTGGATGCTGCCGCCATCAACCGCGACCACCTGACCCGGTTGAGGCACCCTTTCGAAACCCTTTTTGGTGAGCCGCCGCGTCCAAAGGTTCATGGCCAGCAGAAAGAGGCCCAGAGCGCCCAGCAAAATCAGGATTGTCGTCATCTACAATTCTCCATTCGGCACGGGCACTGGCCGGTATTGTTCCAAACCCGCCTGCGCCATCCTCTTTTCGTACTCCGCCACGGTGCCGGGCCACAGCGTGGTGTTGCGCCCTTGCGCATCCTGATACCACGATGTGCAGCCGCCAGTCTGCCAGACGCTATCGGTGTGCCGTTCGCGCATCTCGCGGGTGAACTCATCCTGTTTCGCGGCATCCGGCATGATGGCCTTCAGCCCTTTTTTCTTCATCTGCGCCAGAACGCGGCCAATGTGTTTCACCTGGGCTTCAATCATCAGAACAACCGAGTTGTGCCCCAGCCCGGTATGCGGCCCCAGCAATATGAAGAAGTTCGGGAAACCGGCGATTGCAGTCCCCAGATTGGCCTGCATTCCGTCGGCCCAGGCTTTGTGCAGTGTAATTTCGTTGACGCCCGAGATGTCCAGCCGCTGCACCACATCCGTGACGTGAAAGCCGGTTCCCCAGATTAGAACGTCAGCCTGAACCGTGCTGCCATCTGTTGCGATGATCTGGTCGGACTCAATGGATGCCACCCCTTGCGCAACAAGATGGACGTTGTCGCGGGCCAGTGCCGGGTACCAGTCGTTCGAGCTCAGGATGCGTTTGCACCCGATCCGATAACCGGGCGTCAGCATCTCTTGCTTGGCAGAATCCGGGATCGCACCAGTCAGTGATTTACGCCACATTTTCATTGCGAAATTCACCATGCGCGCCTCGCCGCGAAATACTTTGTGGCGGTATTCAAAAATCATGTAGATCAGCTTGCGCCGCAGGCGTGGCAGCAGGGGGACGTGACGGTAGAGGCGACGTACCCATGGTGCAATCGGGCCGTCAGGGCGCGGCAGGACATAAGGCGGGCTGCGCTGGAAAACGGTGACATCCGCCGCGGATTTGGCGATCTCGGGCACGAACTGAACCGCGGATGCGCCAGTGCCCACGACCGCGACGCGTTTGCCGACCAATGGGACGTCGTGATCCCATTCGGCGGAATGAAAGCAAGGGCCGGGAAAGCTCTCGGCGCCGGGGATATCCGGAATGTTCGGCACATGCAGCGCACCAATTGCCGAGACCAGAAACCTTGCGGTCCAGTGCTGGCCTTCATGTGTTTCGACCTGCCAGCTTGTGCCGTCCCATCTGGCAGATTTCAGGCTTTGGTGAAAATGGCACAGATCGTACAGGCCCTCGGCGCGGGCGATCTTCTGCAGATAGGACTGAATCTCGGCACCGCCCGCATAGGCCCGGCTCCAGTCCGGGTTCGGGTGGGTGGCCATTGAATAGAGATGCGAGGGGATATCACAGGCAACGCCGGGATAAGTATTCTCGCGCCAGGTCCCGCCGATGTCGCCTGCTTTTTCAAGGATGGCGATGTCGGCAACGCCGCGCTTTCGCGCCTCCAGCGCCATGGTCAGCCCGGAAAACCCGGCGCCAACGATCAGCATGTCAGTCACGTTTTCCAACGTTTGCCCCTCCCGTGACGATCCGATTGAAGCCCCGGGCAGGATAGAAGTTTTATCGCGCGTGTGAACAGGACGACGTTAGGGCAGTGTAACGGCGGGGCACGTCACCGTCGACCGCTGGCTCAGAACTCCAGCCGTTCCGTGCGCCCATGTTCAAACAGCCGGTAGTTCAGAACATCGGCCTCGGGCACGCCGGCTTCCAGCGCAAAGACAAAGGCATGGGTCAGATAGAAGCAGGCCGCGTCCAGGTCGCGAACGGCTTCACGCTCGTCCGCGGCCTGTGTGTAATAGCGGATAAGGTCTACGTGGTCGCCACGGGAATGTGCATCCAGCAGCAGCCGATCCAGCGTAGTCCGTTGATCTTGTTCTGTCCGATCCGTCACCCAGCCGTTCCTCAGACTGTCCGGCCGTTTTCGATCTGCGTGGCCACCCAGTGGTGGAAGCAATGGGTCGATCCGTCCATCGCCGGCGAAAACCGCCCGCCGTCAAACAGAACGCCGTGCCGACCTTTCTGCATACCTTCCACGACGAAAACATCCTCTTCAAAAACGGTTTTCCATAGCTGCGCGTTCGAGGCGCGCAACCCGTCATGCTCGGGCGTTTCGGCTTCGCTCTTGGCGTAATACAGCTCGATATGTTCCACCGTGTTCTCCTGATCGACAGGCTCGAGAACGATGGCAAAGCTGTGGTCGCGCTGGACGCCCAACAGCACGTTGGGATACAGCGCGACATATTCCGCGCCCTCATCCCACTTGTCGCTCAGGCCGGCAAAATCCTGCAGCGTGGCACCGTCCTGATCTGTCAGTTGACGGTAAACCAGCGTTCCCTGGCCCGAGTAGTGGTTGCGCGCTTCGATATTATAGTGATCTTCCAGGCGGGAATAGCTGTTGAGACCAGGATGCACCCACGGCAAATGATAGCTTTCGCAATAGTTCTCGACTGCGAGTTTCCAGTTGGACTTGACCTCAAGCTTGAAGGACGATGTCTCGCCGCCGTGAAAGATCGGCTGTTCAAATTCGCCCCAGCGTTCCATCAGTGGGCCGTGGACCTCTTCGAAATCGGGTGCGTTGCCGCTGACATTGACGAAGATCACGTCACGCCAGACGTAAGACCGAATCCGAACCAGCCCCAGATCGTCCTTGTCGATGTCTTCATGCTTGTTCTGTCCCGGCCCCCCCACATGAGGCGTCGCGTGGAGCTTGCCTTTCAGGCTGTAGCACCAGCTGTGATAGGGACAGCGGATGGCACCGCCGATTTTTCTGGGCGTATCCACCAGTATCATACCGCGATGCCGGCAGGTGTTCTGAAACACGCCGATCTCGCCGTCGCGGTCGCGCACGATCAACAGAGGCATACCCAGAAAGTCCACTGGTTTGGCGTCTCCTTCCTCGGAGACGTCCTTGCCAAACCCGATACCAGACCAATTCGAAAACAGGACCGACTGTTTTTCTTCGGCAAAAACCACCGGGTCGATATAATGTTCGTTCGGCAGGCCGTTTGCGATATTCACATCGTTCAGAACGGATGACAGAACACTATGCTTGTTCATCGGGCTCTCCTGACTCTTGGCTGGATGCATTTCAATCGTTTTGACGGAACCGCTGCCCCCGCTTCAATATCAGAAATCCTCATCACAGCTTGACCTGATCTAATCCGAATTCTGACGCACCTCCTGAATGATCCAGTTCTTGAGCGCGCGAGCATTCTCGGTCAGTTCCTCTTCCGGTCGGCCGACCAGGTAGAACTGGTTGGGTGCAGTCAGGCGGTGCGGCCCGATCGGAACCAGTTTCCCGGATTGCAACATAGGCCTGATCAGGCGTTGCCATCCAAGCGCCAGTCCTGCGCCCTTGCGCGCAAGCTGCAAGGCAACCGAGTAGCTGTTGACGCGTGTTTCCACCGGGATGCTTCCTGAATAACCCAGAATTTGAAACCAGTCCGGCCATGTCGTCCAGGTCTGATCCTCTGAATCCAGATGAATAAGCCGCTGGGCGGCCAATTGTTCCAAATCCGCACCCGCAAGTCTTTCGGCCATGTCCGGGCTGCCGACCGCGATCAGTTGATCTCGGTACAGCGGGGTATGCGACAGCGTACGGTCATTGTCCTTGCCGTATCGGATGAAGAAGTCAATCTCGGGCCGGTTCCTGAAGGGACGATCCTGCGAGATCTGATCGACATTGACTTCAGGCGTTTCCCGCCAGAACCGGATGATGGAGGGTGACAGCCACAATGCGGCGACGGCCGTTGTCGATCCGACGGTCACCTTGCCGCCAGACGTGCGGTCGCGGATCGTCGCCAGCGTCTTTGAGATGCGCCCGAAGGACGTGGATAATGCCTCGTACAATGCCCTTCCGTCCTCGGTCAGGTCCACACCGCGATGCTTGCGTTGAAAAAGCGCTGTATCCAGATCGCCTTCCAGCGCCTTGATCTGATGGCTGACTGCACCGGGTGTGACTGACAATTCCTCTGCGGCGTTCTTGAAGCTCAGATGCCGTGCGGCTGCCTCGAAGGCGGAAAGGGTGGTCAAAGGCGGCAGTTTATAATGGCGTCTGGACATGCGTAATCAGTACTCGGTTTAGGATCATTCAAGTGAATAATAGAATTTTCTCGGTTGTAGAACTGATTTTGTTAAATAATAGATGCATCTGTCAGTCACAAATGGCGGCTGGGGTCGGCAATGGGTCGGATAGTGTCGGTAAACGCCGAATACGACCGAAATCGACCTTGTATGCAGACGAACCAATGAGGGTCGAGTACAATGGGCTGCAAAAAACGCCGTTGAACAGGTCCGCAGACAGTTTCGGGTTCCGTGCCAACTCTGGGCGTCACCCGTATGAAAAAAACTGGAAGGCCAGGGCGCAGCATATGTTTTCGGACCAGGTTGCGCTGAAATCTGTGCGTATGGGAGCGCGCGCTGGCACTTCCCGGGGTTGAAAGGGTTTCATGTGTACCCCGGCCGCATGCCCGGTCGTCAGCTACACCAGGACGTCGGCGCGAAGGCGCATACGCAACCACGCAGACCCCCAAATTAATGACATCGCCATGGAGGAGAGAATATGTCAGTACCCGAACCGTTCACGGATCTCGAGATAGAAACGGCGGATGCCGGTTTCTACGAGAACTACAGCGTCCCGATCGCCCTGATCAGCAAAGGGATCATGGTCGCGCTTGTACTTTGGGCGCTGGTGTTCCCGGCCAATGCGAACAGCACGCTCGGCAGCTGGAACGGCAGGCTGCTTGAAGTATTCAACAGCTTCTACGTTATCATCGTCGGGCTGTTCTTCTTCTTCCTTGCCATCGTTGCGATCCTGCCATCCACCGGCCGGCGGATCATGGGTACACCGGGTGAGAAGCCCGAATTCTCGAATTTCTCGTGGTTCTCGATGATGTTCGGCGCGGGTCTGGGTGTTGGCCTGATGGTGTTTGCCACCGCCGAACCTCTGGGTCTATGGGGCTCGAACCCCGTGGTGGTCTCGGGCGCGGTCGAGGGCAACTCGCCTGAGGCGCTGCAATCCGCATATCGCTTCACATACCTGCACTACGGGTTCCACGCCTGGGCAATCTACGTGGTAACCGGGCTGTCGCTGGCGTATTACGCCTATACGCGCAACATGCCCCTGACGATCCGCTCGGCGCTGACGCCTCTGTTTGGCCGCCTGATGAACGGGTTTCTGGGCCATACCGTGGACGTTCTGGGTGTTGTGGCGACCATTCTGGGTGTCTCGGTCACCATCGGCTACGGCGTCAGCCAGTTCATCGACGGTCTTTATGCCATCACCGGCATGCAGTGGATCATGGATATGGGCGGCGAGGTGCCGACCCCCAGCAAGGTCGGTCTGATTTCGGGCCTGGTCGTCATCATGGGCCTGTCGATCATTTCGGCGGTTTCCGGTGTCGGCCGGGGCGTCAAGTACCTGTCGAACCTGAACCTTGTGCTGTCGATCATCCTGCTGGGCACGTTCATCGTCTTCGGCTCATTTGTCTTCGCCATGACCACCTACGGCTCGGCGATGGTGGACTACATCCTGCACTTCCTGTCGCTCAGCTTTAATGCCTATGGCCCGCTGTCGGCGGAAGCTTTTGCAGCAGCTCTGCCCGCCGAGGCGCAGGCGCATGCGGCTGACCTGATGGGCGGCGCAACCAATGCCTGGGGCAGCTTTGACGGCTTCAAGGGCGGTCTGGAAGGTGCAGCCGCCGAATTGGACGAAGCCACTCTGACTGCGGCTTATGCAGCAGGCGAGCAGGGCCGTCAGTTTGGCTGGCAGGCAGGCTGGACCACGTTCTACTGGGCCTGGTGGATCGCGTTCTCGCCCTTCGTGGGCCTGTTTCTGGCGCGCATCTCCAAGGGTCGCACCGTGCGCGAGTTCATCCTGGGCTGCGTCTTCGCTCCGGCACTGGTCTGCTTTGCATGGATGACCGTTCTGGGCGGCACCGCGATCGATCTGGAACTGGCAGGCGCGGCGGAAGGCGCGATCATCGGTGCGTCGAACACCAACAAGCTGTTCGTGACACTGTCCTACATGATCGACGGTGGGCTGTTGTCCATGTTGAACGTCATGTGCGTGATCCTGATCATGACCTTCCTGGTAACCTCGGCGGACTCGGGCATTCTGGTGATGAACACCATCATGTCGGGTGGGAGCCAGGAAACCGGCATCAAGCACCGCATCATCTGGGGTGTGATCCTGACGGCCGTGATCGGCGCACTGGTCCTCGCTGCGGGGGAAAACAACCCGATGGATGCGCTGCGCAACGCGATGATCATCGGTGCACTGCCCTTTACCATGGTGATGGGCCTGATGTGCATCGCGCTGGGCAAGGCGTTGTTCCGCGATGGACAGCGTGAAAAGCACGGTGTTTCTACCCAAGCCGCCGAATAATCGGATTGCGACAGACAAGTTCAGGCGCCGCCCCGACAGGGGCGGCGCTTTTGGTTTTGAAACGGTGTCGGTTCCTGCAAACAGATTTCGGAATCAGTGAGGTGCGCGACCTGCGAATCCCCCATTCTGTCTTACAAGATTGGAGGATTGCCCCATGAACATTCGTACCGCGACCCGCTCGGGCGGACGCTCGGCCCGCCGCGCCAAGCGAACCGCGCCAAACTTTGAGATGTTGCCCGGACTGACCCGGGGCATCCCGCTATGCGAGGTGATGGACGGCGCCCAGGTTGAGCGCATCGACAACGCCTCGATGGACATTCTGGAAAATGTCGGCGTGCAGTTCCGCGACCCCATTGCGCTGGAAGACTGGAAAAAGGCCGGTGCCAGGGTCGAGGGAGAGCTGGTCTATCTGGATCGCGGATTGGTTCGTGAACTGATTGCCACAATCCCTTCGGATTTCACCTACCATGCCCGCAACCCGCAAAAGAACGTGCGGCTGGGTGGCCGGCACTCGATCTTCGTGCCGATGACCGGCGCGCCGTTCCTGCGCGATCTCGACGACGTGCGCCGCAATCCGACGCTGGATGATCTGGCCATGTTCCACAAGCTGAGCCACATGATGCCCGCGTTGCATTCGTCGGCCCATCATATCGTGGAACCCTACGATCACCCGATCAGTCAGCGCCACCTGCGCATCACCTATTCTTCGATGAAACATTCGGACAAGACGTTCATGGGCATGACCACCAGCCCAAAGAACGCCGAGGACGTGATGGACATGTGCGCAATCCTGTTCGGGGAAGAGTTCCTTGAGGATCACCCCGTCACCACCGGCAACTGCAACGGCAACTCGCCACTGGTCTGGGACGAAACCATGCTGGGCGCGATGCGTGCCTTCTGCCGCCGCAAGCAGCCGGTACTGTGCTCGCCGTTCGTGTTGGGCGGTGCCAACACGCCCGCCAGCGTACCCGCGACCGTCGCGCAGCTGAACGCCGAGGCGCTAAGCGCGCTGGCCTACACACAGGTGATCCGCAAGGGCGCGCCCGCGATTTACGGCCACTACCTGTCAACCGTGTCGATGAAATCCGGCGCGCCTATGGCAGGCACGCCCGAAATCAGTCTGATGAATTTCATGATCGGTCAGATGGCGCGGTACTACGACGTGCCGTGGCGTACCTCAAACACGCTTGGCGGGGCCAAGACCTTCGATGCGCAGGCCGGTTACGAATCTGCCACGACCCTGCAGGCTGTGATCCATGCCGGGGCCAATTACATCTGGCACTCGGCAGGCTGGAACGAGGCCGGGATGCACTGTTCGGTCGCCAAGTTCATCGTGGATGCTGAACAATGCGCCATGGCCTATCGCATGGCCGAAGGTCCGAAATGGCACGATTTCGATCAGGCTCTGGCCGCGGTGCCGGATGTGGGGCCGGGCGGTCACTATCTGGGTCATCCGCACACACAGGACAATTTTCAGACCGCGTTCTTCATGCCCGAAATGTTCGACAACAATTCGATCGAGCAATGGACGGCTGAGGGCGAGGTTGAGATCACCGAACGCGCTCTGAACCACGCCCGCAAGCTGCTGGCCGAGTATCAGGAGCCCACGCTGGATCTGGCCAAGAACGAGGAACTGCTGGATTACATCGCGCGCCGCGAACGGGAAATACCGGCAGCGGACGAACTGAACCAGACGTATTGATGATCTCTCCCCCCACTGGCCCGCCTGAAATTGGCGGGTCTTTTTTTGATCGGGAAATTGAAATGGAAATGAATGGAAGAAAGGCGCTGGTTACTGGCGCTGCCGGAGGGATCGGCGCAGCAATTGTCCGCAAATTGCGGCAAGCCGGCGCGCAAGTTGCTGTGGCGGACAGATCAGTTGACGGGATCGAGGCCGAAGCGCACCTGCCCGGTGATCTCAGGGACGCTTCGTACAGCGACGCGCTTCCCCAAGCGGCCGCGGATCTTCTGGGCGGGCTGGACATCGTGATCAACAATGCGGGCGTGATAACGCGGGGCACCGTCACCGAAACCACGGATGATGACTGGTCACTGTCCCTGGGTGTCAATGTCGAAGCACCGTTCAGAATCTGTCGGACCGCGATTCCGATCCTGGCCCAATCGGGGGGCGGGGCAATCGTCAATACGGCATCGTGCTGGGGCTTGCGGCCGGGGCCAAACCATGCGGTTTATTGTATGACCAAGGCGGCCATCGCCTCGCTGACGCAGTGCATGGGAATGGACCACGCGCATCAGGGCATTCGCATCAACGCGGTGTGCCCGAATGAAGTGAACACGCCCATGCTGCGGTCCGGTTTTGCAAAACGCGGGTTCGATCCGGATACTGCCGTGGCCGAATTGGGGGCGACGGTTCCCCTGGGACGGATTGCCGAGCCTGATGACATCGCAGATGTCGTTCTGTTTCTTGTCTCGGACGCGGCGCGTTATGTCTGCAGCGCATTAGTTGAGGTCAACGGAGGTAAGCCAGTCACATGAACCGATTCCAAGGCAAGGTTGCCCTCGTCACAGGCGGCCGCAGCGGTATCGGCCGTGCCATCGCGGTCAGGCTGCAGCAAGAAGGCGCGCGCGTCTTCACGGCCCAGCGTGGGGCGGACACAGAATTTGAAGGCATCGCTGCGGATTTCACCAGACCTGACAGCCCGGCGCAGGTGATCGATGAACTGATTGCGAAGGCCGGGCGCCTTGATGTTTTGGTCAACAATGCAGGAATGATGCAGGAAGCCTCGGTCGAGGACATGAGCCTGGACGACTGGCAGCGAACCCTGGCGGTCAACCTGACGGCACCGTTTCTCATGATCAAGGCCGCCTTGCCGCACCTGCGTGAAAGGCGCGGCAATATCGTCAATACCGGTTCGATCGAAGGTTTGGGCAGCAACCCCGGACACGCGGCCTACGGGGCGTCCAAGGCCGGACTGCACGGGCTGACCCGCGCGGTCGCGGTCGATCACGGGCCCGAAGGCATCCGGTGCAACGCAGTCGCGCCGGGTTGGATCGACACGGACCTGAACGTGGATTTCATCGCCTCGATGCCGGATCCCGAAGCATTTCGCCGGAATATCGGGCGCATCCACCCCGTGTCCAGAACCGGAGCACCGAAAGAGGTTGCGGCCCTTGTCGCATTTCTGGCATCAGACGACGCGGCTTTTGTCACCGGACAGGTCTATACCGTCGACGGCGGACGCATGGCAAAGCTCAGCCTGCCGGGATAGGGCGGATCATTCCTTGCCTGACCACCATTCCTTCCACATCAGGTAGGTGTTGGCGCCCAGCGAGGCGAAGGGCTCGGGCGGCAGGCGCGGCAACTCCGGTTGGGCCAGAAAATGACCGGCAATGTCCGACCCGCCCTGCAGGATCAGCTCGGCAATGCCCATTCCCTGCAATGTCCCGCGGGCAATGCCCAGCCCGTTCTGGCAACAGGCGGAATAGACCCCGTCGTCCAGTTCGCCAAAAGCGGCCGCGCCATTGCGGCTGAGGCACAGCATTCCGGCCCAGCGGTGTTCCATTTTTACGTCCGGCAAATGCGGAAATCTCTCGCGGAACTTGCGGTCATGCACCCAGCCCGCATTGCGCAGGCGCATGTTTGTCGTCTCGATCGAAGGATGAAAGCTGGAACAGGTCCGGATCAGGATCCGGTCGCCATAACTACCCGAGATGCGCCGCACGGATGTTCCCATCGGATCCGCCGGTGTCACCGACCAGCGCGATTGCCCACCCAGCGTTTTGATCTGAGCGTCGGTCAGAGGCGCTGACAGTGACGCGTAAAGGCAAATATGCATCAACCGACGTTGGTAGAACCCAAAGCTTTCGACATGCCCGTTGTTGGCCAACACAATCCGTCCGGTCGTCACCCGGGCTTTTGGGGTCGTGACAACCCAGCCGTTTCCCTGTTTTTCAAAGCCTGTAACCGGCGAGTTTTCGAACACATCAACCTGCCCGGCCAGATGTGCTGACAAGGCCCGGACATAGGCTGCGGGGTGGATCATGACAGTCCCCGGCGCAAACAGGCCCGAGGTGTAATGTGGACTGCCTGTCAGTTCCTGCATCTGTTGCTGATCGAAAAGGGTGCAGGGTTCGCCCAGCCGTTCCAGATGCGCGGCATATTCGCGGTTGTGCAGATCGCCTGACGGGGTGGCAGCGACGTTGAATTTGCCGCAGGGATCGAACACCTCGTCGGACAGGACACAGTCCTCGGCCACCTGCTGCGCAAAAGCGATTGCCTTTCGGTTCAGCGCGATGGTGGCCCTGTCGGCCTCAAGCCCGTCGCCCGCGTAATTGTCCGAGGCCAGATCATGCGGCAAATCGATCATGAAGCCCGAATTCCGCCCGGCTGACCCTTCCGCGAACCGCCCGGCCTCAAGCACGGCAATCTTCAGGGAAGGATCAAGCTGGTGCAGGCGTCGCGCCGTGCTGAGGCCCGCAAACCCGCCGCCAACGATGGTGATGTCAGCGCTCAGGTCCTGTTGCAGCTCAGGAAGCGGTGTCTGAGCGGGCAGAATGGCATTCCACCCCGCCGCGCCGGTTTGGCGCGGCAGCCGTTTTGCTTCGTACCGGCTCAATCCACTGCCTCGTCCGCATCGTCGGCCAGATCGATCCAGATTGTTTTCAACTGGGTGTACTGGTCGTGTGCATGGACCGAGTTGTCGCGGCCACCAAAGCCCGACTGCTTGTATCCCCCGAATGGTGTGGTGATGTCGCCTTCGCCAAAGCTGTTCACCGTGACTGTTCCCGCCCGGATTGCCCGCGCGCCGCGAATGGCACGTTTGGCATTGGCCGTGAAGATCGAAGCGCACAGACCATAATCGGTGTCGTTGGCGATCTTGATGGCCTCATCAAAGCCCGACACTTCGATTACCGACAGAACCGGGCCAAAGATTTCTTCCCGTGCCAGGGTGGCGTCGTTGCCGGGGACTTCGACGACCGTGGCTTCGACAAAACCCTTGTCCGCCTTGCCGCCAATCACGACGCTATCGGCCTGATCCAGATAGCTGCAAACCTTGTTGTAATGGCCTTCGCTGACCAGCGCACCCATGCGGGTTTCCGGGTCCAGCGGGTCGCCGATGTTCCATTGTTTGGCGTGATGGGCGATGCGCTCCAGCAGCTCGGCCTTCACTTCCTTGTGCACGATCAGACGTGACGAGGCCGAGCAGTTCTCGCCCATATTCCAGAACGCACCGTTGACAACGTGCGCCGCCACGCGGTCGAGGTTTTCGGCATCCTCCATCACGATTGCGGGGTTTTTGCCGCCCATCTCCAACACCACTTCCTTGGCGTTGCTTTCGGCCGAATAAGTCAGGAACCGCTTGCCAGTCACGGTGGAGCCGGTGAAGGACACCATGTCGATATCCATATGCCGCCCGATGGGCTCGCCCACGTCGGCGCCGCCACCCGGAACGATGTTCAGAACACCGCGTGGCAGTCCGGCCTCCATCGCCAGTTCGGCCAGACGCAGCGCGGTCAGCGTGGTTTCCGCCGCTGGTTTCACAACCACCGAACAGCCCGCCGCCAAAGCAGGCCCGATCTTCCACGCCAACATCAGCAGCGGGAAGTTCCACGGCAGCACCAGACCCACAACGCCAATCGGTTCACGCACGACCATGGCAATGTGATCTTCGCTGGCGGGGCTGACCTGATCGTAAATCTTGTCGATCGCCTCAGCGTGCCATTTCAGGCAGTGGATGGTCTCGGGCACGTCCACGGTTTCGCAGTCATAGATGGTCTTGCCGCTGTCGATGCTCTCCATCACCGCCAGTTCGCGGGCGTTGCGCGTCATCAGCTTGCAAAGCCGGATCAGCACGTCCTTGCGCTGGGACGGGTGCAGTTTCGACCAGCGCCCATCGTCAAACGCCTCGCGCGCCTTTTCGACGGCAAAATCCACGTCCGCGGTTCCGCAGGCCGCGATATCGGTCAGCTTTTCGCCGGTGGCCGGGTCTACAGTCTCAAATGTCTTGCTGGAAATCGCCGGGCGGAATGCGCCATCTATGAACGCGCCGGTCGGCAGCTCCAGATTGGTAGCAATGGATTTGTATTCGTCCTTAGTGAGCAATCCCATGCCTTAACCCTCCGCCACAATGTCTGCGATTTTTTGTCTGAGAACACGCGTCACCTGTTCCAGCGCGCGCTTGTCGTCCTTGTTGAGACCCTTCAGCGGAGGCCGCATTGCGCCCGCGTCGATCCCGTTCATGGTCACGCCATGCTTGATGGTCTGGATAAACTTGCCGCCCTGTTCCAGCACCCGCATCAGCGGCATCATCGCGGACATGATCCGGCGGCCCTTGGCAAAGTTGCCTTCGATCACACAGGCGTTGTAGAGCGCCACATGCTCGGCAGGCAGGAAGTTCGACCCACCACAGACCCAGAACGGTGCACCCCAGGCAAAGAACTCGAGCGCCTGATCGTCCATGCCGCATCCCAGCTGGATATGCGGATAGTCCCGCGCCAGCAGGTGGACCCGGTTGATATCGCCCGAGCTTTCCTTGATGCCGCAGAAATTCCGGCTGCGGCCGACGCGGTCGAGGAACTCTTCGCCCATCATCGTGCCGGTGCGATGCGGATAGTTGTACAGCATCACCGGCAGGTCTGCCGCCTTGTCGACGGCCAATGCGTTCAGCGCGTTTTCGCGGTCGGTCGGTACCGAATAGGGCGGGCTGGCCAGCAGGATGGCATCTGCGCCAATCTCGCGCGCGCCCGCGGCCAACGCAATGGAATCCGGTGTCAGCATCGCACCGGTGCCGACCACAAGCGGCAACCGGCCTTTCAACTGTTCGTGCGTGAACTTCGCCAGTTCCAGCCGTTCCTCGACAGTCTGCGCATAGTTCTCGCCGGTCGAGCCGCCCGAGATCAGCCCGTGCACACCATGGGCGATCAGGTATTCGATCACTTCGGACAGGGCATCCCAGTTGACCCGGCCATCTGGGTGGTAGGGGGTTACGACAGGGGTGTAGATCCCCTCAAATCTGAAAATCGGGTTCATTCCGTCCTCATGCAGGTTTCGACAGGGGCGGGGCACCCATCGGGACATTCAGCGCCTCAGGCATCACAAACAGTTCGATCTGATCGCGCGACAGGTTCCAGTGATCGGTCGCCAGCTGCGAAGCGGCCGCTTCGTCGCGCGCTTCGATTGCGGCGATGATGGCGTCATGCTGGCGGCTCGCCTCGGACAGGTTTTCGGTCATTTCAACGCCTTGGGGGCGATAAAAGGTCATACCGATGCGGGCGTGATCGATCAGCAGCCGGTTGAACGACGGCAGCAGATAGACATTCGCCGACATCTCGCCAGTCACTTCGTGAAAGCGGTTGTTGGCCAGGGCACGATCCTCGGGCGACCCGGTCCGCAATGCCTCTTTGAACTTTTGCTGCGCCACCTTTAGGTCATCGATCTGCCGGGGCGTTGCGTTCAGGGCCGCCAGACGCAGAATTGCCCCATAGACCATCGGCGCGGCCAGAAAGAAGTCGCGCAGGGTGGTATAGGACATCTCGGACACGCGCGCGCTGCGGTTGGTGCGCAAATCCAGATACCCTTCGCCCGCCAGTTGCCTGAACACCTCGCGCAGCGGGGTCCGGGACAGGCCAAAGGCATCCGACAGATGCGCCTCGTCCAGATCGGCACCGGGACGCAGGCGCAGGGTCAGAATGGACACCTTCAGGTGCTCCCTCAGGTCTGCCTTGCGTGATTTGCCGTCTTCTTTCATCCCAAATCCTTTGCCAATCCCCGATGCATACCCTTGCGAATCGCGTGGGCGCCGAGTAGCTGACCGATTTGTATTCGATAAAAATACAACTTGTATACAATAAAAAATAGTGCAGCATCACCTAAACTTCGCCACGGGGTCGCAGGCCGACGCCCAGCAAACGGAAACCGACATGCAGCAGACGCAGCACATCACCTTCATATTGGTTGAGGAATTTTCGCATCTGGCGTTTTCATGTGCCGTCGAGCCATTGAGAATCGCCAATCTGGAAAGCGGGAAAGACCTGTACGAATGGTCCTTTGCCTCGGAACATGGCGAACAGGCCGTATGTTCAAATGGGTCCGTAACGCTGGTCCATTCCGGGCTGGATAAACTGCCCAAAACTGATCAGTTGTTCGTCTTATCCGGTATTCACATGCGCAAACACGTCACGCGCCCGTTGCTGGCTGCATTGCGTCGCGAGCGTGCCCGCGGAACGCGGATCGGCGCGCTGTGTTCAGGCGCCTGGGTGCTGGCCGAGGCCGGATTCCTGGACGGAATGCAGGCCGCCATTCACTGGGAATACCACGACGCGTTCATGGAAGCCTTTCCCGAGGTGAATCTGGTGCGCAGCGTGTTTACGGCTGACGAAAAGCACATCACGGCATCGGGTGGCACCGCCACTGCGGACCTGATGCTGCACCTGATCGAAAGGGAACATGGCCGGGAACTGTCAGTCGCCGTTGCCGATCAGATGGTCTACAACGCGGTGCGTAATGCCACCGCAAGACAGCGCGTCTCGCTCCAGTCGCGCAACGGGATGCGAAACGCCCATCTGGCCAGAGCAATACGGATCATGCGCGACAGCATCGATGCACCGGTTTCGCCCTCGCAAATCGCCGGAGAAATCGGGATTTCCGCACGCCAGTTGGAGCGGTTGTTTGGTAAATACCTGAACACGTCCCCCAAGAAGTACTACATGGAGCTGCGTCTGGAACGGGCCCAGAATCTGCTCCTTCAGACCGAGGCCTCGGTCACCGAGGTTGCGCTGGCCTGCGGGTTCGAAAGCCCCGGGCATTTTTCGCGCGTGTACCGATCCAGTTTTGGCGTAACCCCGCATATGCAAAGGACAAAAATCAACTGATTACAAACAACGGCCGGTGCGCCTCGGACGGAATGGAGAGGATAATTGGGCGGGGGGAGCCTCATGACCAGATGACAATCAGACCGGTCAGGCGCTCACCCCCTGACCCTGCCCAGTTACCCCCTCGTTAAAACTGTACTGGTCAAATGGCAGGCAGGATTGATTGTTTTTGTCTCAGGAAAGGGGCGCAACTATTGCCAGATCGTGTCAGTTCTATGTAATTTTTTGTCGTATTTCTTCGAACTGTGGCATCTTCTTAAGAAATGCAGTCAGAAATTGAATAAATGACCTTCGTTTCGCGCACGCAGTTGGGTGAGACGGGTTACTCCGCTTCAGAATCGCCGCTCTTGGATTTGCTGTAGCTCTCCCAGATATCCGGCCGCCTTTCCCGGGTCAGCTTTTCGGCCAAGCTGTGCCGCCATTCAGCGATCCGGCCATGGTGCCCGGACATCAGAACGTCGGGGATCGGCCGCCCTTTCCATTCGGCGGGGCGGGTATATTGTGGATGTTCCAGCAGGCCCGACGAAAAACTCTCATCCTCGGTCGAAGCCTGATTGCCCAGCACGCCCGGGATCAGCCGGACCGTCGCGTCAATCAGGGCCTGTGCTGCAATTTCGCCCCCGGTCATGACGAAATCACCAAGCGAAACCTCCTGAACGCCGTAATGCTCCAGCACCCGTTCATCGACACCTTCGAAGCGGCCACACAGCAAGGTCATGCCGTCACATCGCGCCAGCGACTGCATCATGGCCTGGTTCATCGGCCGGCCGCGCGGACTGAGGTAGATCAGCGGCCAGTTACCCTGAACGCCCGCCGTCGCGTGTTCAATCGCCTCGCCCAGAACATCCGGGCGCAGGACCATTCCGGCCCCGCCGCCGGCCGGCGTGTCATCGACATTGCGGTGCTTGCCGACCCCAAACCGGCGCAGATCGATCGTTTCCAACTGCCACAACCCCTCTTGCAGGGCTTTGCCGGTCAGGCTTTCGCCCAACACGCCGGGGAAGGCCGACGGGAACAGCGTGATGATCCTGGCTTTCCACACGCCATGCAGATCGGGTGTCGGCGTTATCAATTCGCGTGGTTTCAGAGTGGGCCGGATCGCCTTGCGACCATGGGATTTGTTGGGCTTGTCAGTCATGGGGTCCCGTAGATCTCGTCCTGCACAGATTCGATGATCGCTGCTTTCTGACGGGTCAGCGCGGCCTCGTCCAGTCGTGACCGGTTCAACGCCAGTAGCTCGGTCAATGTGTCTTCCGGCAGGCTGGGATTGACTTTGTTCGGCGGTACAATCCGGGCGGTTTTGTCTCGTGACAACCTGAGGAACTCTGCAAATGGCGCACCGGGGCCAAAACGGCGCTGTAGCATGTCTTCCAGCCATTCCGACTGCACGGTGACCGATGGCAGCTTGTCCCGAATGCTGTTCACCGTGTCCTCAAGCGAAGGCAGTTGATCAAGGTTGGAACGGAAGGTTTCGAAATCCTGCACCATCCGCGTGCGTTGCAAATCATGCGCCCACAGGCTGCGCAGCCACGCGCCGCGCTGGCGCAGCGACAGATAGAGCGTTATGTCCAGATCCTCTCCGACCAGCCGCTGTCGGATCGAGTCGACGATACACGCGGCCAGATCCGGGGCCGCAGCGTAGCCCTGGCTCAGGTTGCGACTGGGGCGCAGGCCGCTGAAATTCTCTTCGCTCAGGATCAGCCCGCGTTTGGTTCCGAATTCCAGTGTATCCAGAAACTCGCGCATCTGGCCGCCAAACTCGGCCAGCGTTCCCACTGTCCCATAGACCGAGTGACGCGTGGCCGCACCGGACAGCCCCGTCTTGCGGGTCTTGTAAGGCAGCACCAGCGCGAAATGGGGCCAGATCAACTCGCGGTTTTCATACAGGAAGGACTGTGCCGCAGTGGTGCCTGTTTTGTGCAGGCCCAGATGCAGCATTATCCGCCGCATTACAGCAGACCCTCCGGCGGGTCGGCGATGATACGCCCCTGATCCAGATCGACCGTCGGCACGACCTCAAGCGTGAAGGGCAGCAGAACCGTGGTGTTCATCCCCGACCCCTGCAGTTCCAACAGGTCTGCCGCGCCATGGTTCTGCACCGATTTCACCCGACCCAGAAGCGTGCCGCCGGTGTCATAGACCTCAAGCCCGATCAGGTCCGTATGATAAAACTCGTCATCCGGCAGCGAGGGCAACTGGTCGCGCCGCGCAAACAGGCGCAGGCCCTTGATCGCATCCGCCTGCTCCTTGGTTTCAATTCCACCCAGCCGCGCGGCAAAGCCGTTCTTGATCGTCCGGGTCAGCACAAGCGGATACCGCTCCGTGCCGCTTTCGTCGGTCAGCGGGGAATATGATTCGATGTCTTCGGGGGTCGCGCAGTAGCTTTTCAGCCGCACTTCGCCCCGCACACCGTAAGACCCGGCGATACTGCCTACACAGATCAGATCAGTCATTGGACCCTTCCACCGTCACACAAACTCCGTCCTGCCAGTCTCCGCGCGTGGCACAGGCGTCGCGCTGATTGCTGCGTTCGAAAAACACGCCGACAATAAAAGCGATCATCAGCAGGATGGGAAGCCGCATCAGCCCAAACATAAGTCTATCGCACCTCGACGGTCAGACTGTCCTGACGATTTTCCCAACCGGCACGCTCCAGTTCCGGCGTGTCTGACAACGTCTCGGGCCAGCCGATGCAAAAATACCCGATCAGGCGCCAGCTGCCCGGCACTTTCAGGTCCTGCGTCAACCGGTCGGGGTCCAGAATGGACACCCACCCCAACCCCAGCCCCTCGGCCCGCAGGGACAACCAGAACAAGGTGATCGCGGTGACCACGGAATAGCGGCGCATCTCGGGCATCGTGCCTGCGCCCAGCCCCAGACCCTTGTCCGTGGCATCGTCGCAGAAGACAGCCAGTTGCACAGGGGCCTCGCGCATGCCCGACAACTTGAGGCTGCTGTAAAGCTGCGCCTTCTCGCCGGAATACCCGGCAAGGGCCTCGGCATTCGCGGTCTGGAAATTCTCAAGCGCCGCAGTGCGGGCTTTATCGCTTTCGACGCGGATCACGCGCCAGGGTTCGCTCAGCCCCACCGATGGGGCCAGCCGAAACGTGTCGAGGCAGCGCGTCAGCACTGCCTCGTC
This sequence comes from Ruegeria sp. BG6, assembly GCF_056538465.1. Lineage (NCBI taxonomy): Bacteria > Pseudomonadati > Pseudomonadota > Alphaproteobacteria > Rhodobacterales > Roseobacteraceae > Ruegeria > Ruegeria sp. BG6. The sequence continues at coordinate 179,235 of NZ_JBQFTB010000007.1, forward strand.
CACGGCATCGGTGCGGAACCGGCGCACATCACGCCGGAGCCGCATCAGCAGATCGAACTGCGTGCGGAAATCATCACTGAAGGTCTGATCCTGCACGCGCCCGCCTTGCTTATTCTTCAGCAGCAGCTTCTTCAGCCGGTGCGGCAGCGGCTTCGGCAGCTTCAGCAGCCTTTGCAGCTTTCTCTTCCGCGCGCTCCTGGGCTTTCTTGCCCGGGGTACCCTTATTGGGGTTGTTGCGCTCGGCCTTGTCACGAGCGCCGGCTGCTTCCAGCATGCGTGCGATACGGTCGGTGGGCTGAGCACCCTGGTCCAGCCAATACTGAATGCGCTCCATGTCCATTTTCACGCGCTCTTCGCTGTCTTTCGGCAGCAGCGGGTTATAGGTGCCCAGTTTCTCGATGAAACGGCCGTCGCGGGGCATGCGGCTGTCAGCAGCCACGATGCGGTAGAAAGGACGCTTTTTCGAGCCGCCGCGGGCGAGACGAATTTTCATTGCCATGGTGGTATCTCCTTTGAATGGCATCACGCCAAAGGCGTGTCTTGTGAAAGCCGGGACAATCCCGGTTTAGTTCTGGTGTTTCTTATGGTGTCGGATGACTTCCTGAATGATGAAGTTCAGGAAAGCCTTGGCGAAATCGGGGTCCAGATCGGCCTCTTTCGCCAGGTCTTCTAACCGTGCGATCTGCGCAGCCTCGCGCGAGGGATCGGACGGGGGAAGGTCGTGTGCGGCCTTGAGCTTGCCAACGGCCTGCGTGTGCTTGAACCGCTCGCCCAGCGTATAGACAAGGATCGCGTCCAGCCGGTCGATGCTCTCACGGTGATCCTTCAGCAACGCAGCAGCCTGTGTCACGGGGTTGGTCATTGGCCGGTCCTTTCGGAGGTCATTGGGTCAATCTGCGGGTGGCGCCAGATCTGGGCCTTTTTGCCCAGCAATTCACCGTCGCGCTCGTAGGTGGCCCCAAGCCGCCCGGCCAGGGTGCGCGAGCGGTCGTTCGCGTGGGCAATGTACGAAATGACGCCGTTCAGGCCCTGGTGCCGCGCCGCATATGCCCGGGCCGCGTTCGCAGCCTCATAACCCAGACCTTTGCCTTCGGCATCGGCCATCAGGGTCCAACCCAGTTCGGGTTCGGCCCAGCCGGGGACATCGATCATACCGGCCCATCCCACGAAGGCGCCACTGGCCTTTTCGGTCAGATGCCACAGGCCATAGCCTCTCAGTGCCCAGTGCCCCAGCCGGTGTGCCAATGAGCTCCAGCAGGCAAATTCATCCTTGGGTCCGCCAACCATATGGCTGCGTTCGGTCGCAAAGAATGCGGTCATTGCGGGCAGATCATCCAATTCGGGCGCGCGCAGGATCAGGCGCTCGGTTTCAATCGAAGGGATGGTGAATGTCGTCATGCGAGCCCCTCCGAAATCTGGTCGGGGCCGGGATGGCGGTACACCAGTTCGGTGCCGTGCGAGACGTTTTCGAAACTGCGCTCGTACTGCGCGCCCAGCCGTTCGGCCAGTGCGATCGAGCGCTCGTTACCCGGAAAGATGTTCGAGCTCAGCGTTTCGAACCCCAGAACCTCATAGGCATAGAGGCGCGCCTCTTGAGCGGCCTCATGGGCATAGCCTTTGCCTTCGCTTCCGGCGAACATGACCCAGCCCAGTTCCGGCTCGGGCCAGCCTTCCGGCGACCACAGCCCGACAAAGCCCACGGGCTGGCCGTCATGCGTTTCAACGGTCCAGAAGCCATAGCCGTGCAGAACCCAATGGCCGATCATGCTGGCAAACCAGCGCCACGCCTGATTGCGGTCCAGCGGTCCGCCAAAGCCCCAGCTGCGGTCCTTGTCGGCAAAGAAATCTGCGACATTGTCGAAATCCCGCGCCTCGGGTCCGCGCAGGATCAGGCGTTCGGTTTTCAGGGTGGGAATGCAGAGGTCTATCATGCGTAGGCCTCCATCCCGCCATTCACCAGATCAGCCGGGGCAGGGTGCCGCCAGATTTCGGTTTTGCCGAACTTGGGGTGGTCACAGTGATATTCGAACTGCGCCCCCAGACGTATGGCCACCGCCTTGCTGGCGTCATTGTCCAGATCGATCAGCGAAATCGCCGTTTCCCATCCCAGCACGTCATAGGCATATGCCCGAGCGGTCAGCGCGGCTTCGGTCGCATAGCCCTTGCCGGTGGCGTGGTTCATCAGCGTCCAGCCGACCTCGGGCTCGGGCCAGCCCTCCGGACACCAAAGACCGATCCGCCCGACATAGGTGCCGGTGTCCTTTTCATCGACACTCCAGTACCCGTAGCCGCGCAACGCCCAATGGCCCAGAAGCGAGGTGACCAGACGCCATGTCTCATCCCGGCGCAGCGGACCGCCGACATATCGCGCGGCATCGCTGGCGAAGAACGCTGTATCGGCGTCAAGATCCGCTTCTGACGGCGCGCGCATAATCAGGCGCTCAGTCTCAAGGGTGGGTATGGCCAACGCAAGTGTCATGCCTGCACCTCGCCATAACGCCAGACATGCTGGTCCGCGCCAAACGCGTGCTCTGCATTCACGTCCCGCACAGCGCCCAGCCGTTTGGCAAGTGCATTTGATCTGGTGTTGGATGCCGACACATAGCTAACGAAGCAACCCGATCCGAGAAGATCAAAGCCGAAATCGCGAACCGCGGCACAAGCTTCGGTCGCATAGCCCTGCATGCGATGATCGGCTGAAAACAGATAGCCAAGCTCGGGTTCCTGATCGTCCCATTCGAGACCCAGAACGACAAAGCCAATGGCCACTTCCTGATCTCTCAATGCGGCCGTGAACAGGCCATGGCCATGCAGAAGCCAACCGGATGAATAGTACGAGAACTCGGTCCAGGCTTCCTGGTCGGTATCGCCAAAGCTTTCCTTGCAGATCGCTGTCCATACCGGCAGATCATTCAGGGTAGGAGCACGCAGAACCAGCCGCCGGGTCTCAAGGACCGGCAGAGCCGCGCGATACCGCGCTGCTGCCATCGCCGCCTTTCCGGACGGGGGCTGGGTGCAGCGTGCTGGCGTCACTTTTTCTTTCCGAACCCGCTGAGACCCGGGGGCAGAGCCATGCCGCCACCCATTCCAGGCATTCCGGGCATCTTGCCGCCCATTGCCTTGGCGGCCTGTTCCAGCGCCTTGGGGTCCATGCCAGCGGCCATTTCTTCAGGGCTGGGGCCACCTTTGCCGAACATGCCCTTCATGGCTTGTTTCAGCATCTTGCCTTTGCCCATCTTGCCCATCTTCTTCATCATGTCCGACATCTGCCGGTGCATTTTGAGCAGCTTGTTGAGGTCGCTGACCTCCATCCCAGATCCAGCTGCGATTCGCTTTTTACGGCTCGCCTGCAGCAATTGCGGGTTGGCGCGCTCGCGTTTGGTCATGGATTGGATCAAGGCGATCTGCTGGCGCAGGATCTTGTCGTCCAGACCGGCCTGATCCATCTGCTTGGCCATCTTGCCCATGCCCGGCATCATGCCCATCATGCCCTGCATGCCGCCCATCTGGATCATCTGTTCCAGCTGCATTTTCAGGTCGTTCATGTTGAACTGACCTTTGACCATGCGCTTCATCATGCGCTCGGTCTGTTCCATCTCCATCGTTTCCTGGGCCTTTTCAACCAGGGCCACGATGTCGCCCATGCCCAGAATACGACCGGCGATCCGGTCCGGCTCGAAGGTCTCAAGCGCGTCCATCTTCTCGCCCAGACCGACGAAACGGATCGGCTTGCCGGTAACTGCGCGCATCGACAGAGCCGCACCGCCGCGCCCGTCACCGTCCATACGGGTCAGGACCACACCCGAGATGCCGACCTTGGCGTCGAACTCCTCGGCGACTTCAACCGCGACTTGGCCGGTCAGGCCGTCAACCACCAGCAGGGTCTCACGCGGATCGACAACGTTGCGGACCTGCTCGACCTCGTCCATCAGGACTTCGTCAATGTGCAGACGGCCCGCGGTGTCGAGCATGTAGACATCATAGCCGCCCAGCGTCGCCTGCTGCTTGGCGCGCTTGGCGATATCGACCGGCTTCTGACCGGGAACGATCGGCAGGGTATCGACGCCGACCTGAGTGCCAAGAACGGCCAACTGATCCATCGCCGCCGGGCGATAGACGTCCAGCGAGGCCATCAGGACCTTCTTGCCCTCTTTCTCTTTCAGGCGTTTGGCGAGCTTACCGGTGGTGGTCGTTTTACCCGAGCCCTGCAGACCGACCATCAGAATCGGGGCAGGTGGGTTGTCGATCTTCAGCTTGCCGGGGTCTTCTTCGCCACGCAGGGTATCGACCAGTGCGTCATGCACGATCTTGACGACCTGCTGACCGGGGGTGATCGACTTGGTCACTGCCTGCCCGGTCGCCTGTTCCTGCACCTTCTTGACGAATTCGCGGGCCACCGGCAGCGAGACGTCGGCCTCAAGCAGCGCAACGCGAACCTCACGCAGGGCGGTTTTGACGTCTTCTTCAGACAGAGCACCCTGTTTGGTCAGCCGGTCAAAGACGCCGGAAAGGCGTTCGGATAGATTTTCAAACATGCCTTCGGCCTCCTATGCCGTTTATCTGGTGGCACCTCCAAAGTAGGAAGCACCGGTTAAATGCACAATTGCCCCCACGGGCGTAACACGCTGGTGGGGGGCGATCCCTGAACGACTCAAGGGACCGGAAGATCAGACGCTTCCGGATGTTTGCGGCGATTTAGGCCGATTGGCTGGCAGAGTCAACCTTGCTGGTCGGCAACCAATCGTTGACGGCGTCAACCATTCGGTGTGATCCGCGCCCGCTGGCATAGGCTTCGACAATCGGGTGGCGTCCAGCGCTCATTCCTTGGTTCAAAATCAGCACCGGTCGGTGAAGGTTGGAAGACCCGTTTTTGCCGGATGATCGCGTGGTTTCGATCTCTGCGTGGGACAGGTCCGCCAGCTTGTGCTCGACAGTGTCATAGCCAAAGACGGACTGACGGCGGATCAGGATACTGTTGGTGCGGCGGTCCAGTATGACCTGTACGCGGCGGACAAACGCGCAAAAGGCACCGAACCCCATCCCGCCACCGAACAGGGCGAAGAACAGGCCGAACAAAATGCCCTCGCCGCCTTCGCTGACCATGAACAGGCCGACACCGACAAAGACGAGGATGAAGAAGACCAGAGAGATGCCGATGAACCAAGGCGTGTTGGACAGGATCAATTGGTCGGGTGTATTGCGCGTCACCTTCATGGCGGCACGCTAACACCGGATTCTGGCACTGTCGTGGCTTGAATTTGCCCTCGTGTTGCGCGATGAGCGCCAAACAGGAGGTTCCCATGGACGCATCATCCGCCTTTCAGGACACGCTACCGCTCAGCTCTGACGCGTTGCTGGCGCAGTTGGATGATTGGGGGCTGTCCTACCGCCTGCATACCCATGTGCCACTGCGCACGGTCGAGGAGTCTCAGGCGGTCGAGGACCAGTTCATGATGCCGGGTGAAAATGCACTGCGGCTCAAAAACCTCTATCTGCGCGACAAGAAAAAGCGGAACTATCTGGTGACGCTGGAGCAAAACCGCGAGATTGATCTCAAGGCGCTGGGCGCCGAGCTTGGTATCGGGAACCTGTCCTTTGGCTCGGCGGATCGCCTGATGCAGAACCTTGGCATCCGCCCCGGCGCGGTCAGCCCGCTGGCGATGATCAATGGCGTTCAGAACAACGTTCGGTTTTTCATGGATGGCGCCGCGCAGCAGGCCGATGTGATCTACCTGCACCCGCTGGTAAACGACCGGACTGTGGCCGTGGCGCGCCCCGACCTGATGGCGTTCTTCGACAGGATCGGCTGCCAGGTCACCTGGCTGCCCTGAGCGCAGGCCCGACGGCGCGGGCTTCCGGCAAAGGAACTAGGGAACAGAAAAAGCTAAGGGCTTCTTGCGGCGGGCTCGCGGTTTCTGCCCATCAAAAAATGTCCGGCCTGCGCTTTTTGGACGAAGGCCGGACGTCTCGTTTGCGGCGGGCGACGGCCGGTCAGGCTGCCAATTCCTGAACCGCCTTGTGGGCGTTGCTAAGCGATGTTTCGGCGTCCAGAGCCAGTTGGTCGGCAGCAACGACATCGACGTCATGGATGCCGACAAAGCCCAGCACATGCTTGGCGTAGTCGGTGGCAAAGTCGATCTCGGAGCCGACGGCAGTACCGCCCGAAGCAATGGCCAGAATGGCGCGCTTACCGTCCAGCAGGCCTTTTGGACCGTTTTCGGAGTACGAGAAAGTAAGCCCGGCTCTGGCGACCAGATCGATCCAGGCTTTGAAAGCGGCCGGAACCGAAAAGTTGTAGATCGGCAGGCCAATCACGATGATGTCGGACTGCTGAAGTTCGTTCACCAGTTCGTCCGACAGGGCCAATTGGTCACGCTGGACCGCGTCACGCTGATCGGCGGGGGTGAAGTTGGCATTGATCCAGTCTTCGGTCAGCAGCGGCAGCGGCGAGGCCAGGTCGCGGCGGATGATGCGGCCGGCCTTCAGGTGGTTGACGATCCGGTTTGACAGGTCGCGGGTGGCGGATCCTTCGCGGCGGGCCGAGGCGTCGATATGCAGGATGGTCTTGGTCATGTCAGGGTGTCCTATTGATGTGGAATTCGCGTCTGCCGCCAATATGAGCGTTGCGTGGGTGAACAAAACTCTGATAAGCCAACAGTCATTGTTGGAATTTGCACAGTGGATTTGATGCAGTGGACAATTGGGACGAAGTCAGAACCGCCTATCAGGTGGCACGCATGGGCACGGTCAGTGGCGCGGCCGAAGTTTTGGGTGTGCATCATGCGACCGTCATCCGTCACATCGACGCGATCGAGGCGCGGCTGGGTGTAAAACTGTTCCAGCGTCACGCGCGCGGCTATACGGCAACGGATGCGGGCGAGGATCTTCTGCGCGTCGCACAGGCGACCGAAGATCAGTTCAATCAGCTGGTCGGGCGGATGAAGGGACGTGGCGACGACGTATCGGGAGAGCTGGTGGTGACGTCACTGGCCTCGCTGGCGCCGCTGGTTGTTCCCGCCTTGACCGAGTTTCAGACTGCCCATCCGGGCCTGATCGTGCGTTACCTCACCGGCGACCGGCTGTTTCGGCTGGAATACGGCGAAGCGCACGTGGCCATTCGTGCCGGCGCCGCCCCGGATCAGCCAGACAATGTGGTGCAGCCCTTCATAACGCAGGAGGTGGGGCTTTATGCCAGCAAGTCTTACGTAGAGCGGCATGGCAAACCGGCAGGTATCGAGGATTTCGCTGACCACTTTTTTGTCAGCACCGACGATGAAAACAGCCGTGCTCCGTTTTCGAAATGGTTGCGCGCGACAGCTCCAGCGCAAGCGATCACCTTTCGCTGCACCAACAACTTCTGCATGCGCGAGGCGGTTCTGTCCGGTGCCGGTATCGGCTTTATGGCCCGGTGGGAAGCTTCGCGCGATTCGGAACTGGTCGAAGTTATGGAACCGCTGCCCGAATGGTCGGGCAAGCTGTGGCTGGTCACGCATGTCGACCTGCATCGCACAACGAAGGTGCAGGCGTTTTTGTCCTTCCTCAAGGAGCAGGCCAAAGGCTGGCAGCCGTGACGTTTCAGGCCCGCGGCCATCTGGCGATGCTTGTGTTTTCCATGTTGGTGGCCGGCAGTTTCTCGCTGGGCTCACTCATAGCCAACCAGATTGCGCCTTCGGCGATCACGGCGGCCAGGTTCGCTATTGCGGCACTGGTGATCGGTGCCGTGGCGATGGCGACAACCGGCCTGCCACGCAGCGCCGCGCGGGCACCCTGGCGGTATTTCGTGCTGGGCGGGCTGTTCGCCACCTATTTCGTGCTGATGTTTTACGGCCTGAAAACCGCACCGCCGGTCAGTGCTGCTGCGGTGTTCACCCTGACACCGGTATTGTCCGCGATCGCGGGCTGGTTTCTGTTGCGCCAGATCACCACGCCCCGCATGGCGCTGGCCCTGGCGGTTGGGGCCGTCGGGGCGCTTTGGGTGATTTTCCGGGCTGACTGGCAGGCGTTCCGGGCCTTCGAGATCGGCGGCGGAGAGATCATCTATTTCTGGGGCTGCGTCGCACATGCGGTTTACACCCCGATGATACGCCGCCTCAACAGGGGTGAACCCGCCGTGGTCTTCACCTTTGGCACCCTTGTTGCGGGTTGCCTGATCCTGACGGTCTACGGCTGGTCCGACATACGGGCGACCGACTGGGCAAACCTGCCTGCCATTGTGTGGATCGGGTTGCTCTATGTCTCGCTTTTTGCCACTGCCGCCAGTTTTGTGCTGGTGCAGTTTGCCACGCTGCATCTGCCCTCGGCCAAGGTAATGGCCTATACTTATCTGACACCCAGCTGGGTCATCCTGTGGGAGATCGCGCTGGGCAACGGCGCCCCGGTGGCACTGATCCTTGTGGGCGTGGTTATGACATGTGTTGCGCTTTTGATGTTGCTGAGGCCGGAAGAACCCGCTGGCGCGGTGCCTGCGACGGACACGGACGCAAATCCGGGCAAAACCGGCCCTTGAGGTAGATCAAGGTACATATATTCGAATTTCTCCATGCTTTTGGGCAAGGAGGAAATCATCATGTACAACCACATCATGTTCCCCGTCGATCTGCATCTGCCGCCCGAGGTCCGCAAGGCGGCTGACGTCGCCGCGCAGGTCGCCCAGTGGCAAGGGGCCAGGATCACCATCGTCAGCGTGACCGGAACCCAACCGGGCGAACCCGGTCAGTCCGAGGCGGCCATCAATCAGGACCTGCAGGATTTCGCCAGTGAACTGGCCGAGAAAAGCGGTGCCGAAGTGGCGTTCCGCAATATTCATTCCGTTGATGTCGGCGCTGAACTTGACGGTGATCTGACCCGTGCAGCCGACGAGATCGGCGCGGACCTGATTGTGGTGGGTACCCATGCCCCCCGGATCATGGACTATATCTTTTCAAGCCACGCCGGCTATCTGGCAAAACATGCCAGCGTGTCGGTGTTTGTCGTCCGGTAAGCTGGTTTAGTCCTCGGGCGTGGGCAGTTCAATCTCCAGAAATCGTTCGAACGCATCCAGGTTGACCGGTTCGAACTGCCCGAAGCCCTGCATCCAGACGGATGCCGCCCGCAGCGCATCGGGTTCCAGCTTGCACCATTTCACGCGGCCCCGTTTTTCCTGCGAGATCAGCCCGGCCCTGGTCAGGATGACCAGATGCTTCGAGATCGCGGCCAGCGACATCTCGAACGGCTCAGCCACGTCTGTGACCGCCATATCATCCTCCAGCAGCATCGCCAGAATGGCGCGCCTGGTCGGGTCGGCGAGGGCAGCAAATACGGTGTCGAGTTGGTCGGACATTTGTCTTTCCTAATACGCCGCATCCGGTTTGACAATTTCCGCCAAACCGTCACTGTGCCCCGGCGACCGGACGGGGGAATGCAATGGCACTCAGATACTGGCTGGTGATCAGCATCCTTGGCATCGGCTGGGGCATGTCCTTCATGTTCAACGCCATATTGCTGCGGGAACTGGGGCCGCTTTCGGTGTCGATGGGCCGGGTCGCCTTCGGTGCGCTGGGGTGCTGGGTTTACGTCGCGGGCGCCCGCCTGCCGGTGCATCTGACCGCAAGGAGGGCGCTTGGGCTGTTGGGCTTTGGTGCGCTCAGCTATGCCGGACCATTCGCGTTTTACGCACTGGCGCAACAGCATATCGCCTCAGGCGTTGCCGGGATCGTCAACGCGACGACACCTGCCTTTGCGGTCATCGTCTCGCATTACTGGCCGGGTGGTGAACGCGCGACATGGCTGAAATCTCTCGGGGTCGTCTGCGGCTTTTCTGGCATTGTGCTGCTGTCATTGCCTGTACTGCGCGCCGGGGCGACGTCCGAGTTCTGGGCCATCCTGCTGACCGTTTGCGCCCCGATCTGTTATGCGTTCTCCTTCAATCTCGCGCGGGCTTTCCGCGACATGCAACCCGTGGTGCTGGTTGCGCTGGCCCTGACAGGTGCGACGCTGGCCATCACACCGCTTGCGCTGTGGCAGGAAGGGCTGCCACATGTGACGCGGACCGAGACATGGCTGTCGCTGATGATGATCGGATTTGTTCTGACCTCGGCCGCCTTTATTACCTTCTACTGGCTGTTGCCCAAGGTCGGGCCTACCAACATGTCGACCGTGACACTGGTTGCACCGGTCTCGGCGCTGGTGCTGGGAACACGGGTGCTGGGAGAGTTGCTGCTCCCTGAGCATCTGATGGGCATGGTGGCGATCCTGCTGGGCTTGTTGCTGATCGACGGGCGTATTGTTCGGCGCTGGCGGTCCGGGGTGCAGAACAAAGATCAACCAACAGGTTGAATATGCGGAATCCGGCATTTTACCCGGGATTGGGCAATTCGTGACGATCATGCGGGATTCTAATTTGAAAATATTATCAATAATAACAGTAACTTGATTGTCAAAATGCTGACCCTTCAAGATCGTTGACTCTGCGCCCCGTGCGCCTTAGCACCATGCCCAAGACTGTGCGAGGAAAACGCCCGTGACCGATGACGACCAAAAGCAGCGTATGGCGCAGCTGGAGGCCAAGATCGATGCGGCGAAAAAGGCCAAACAGCCAAAGGCCCGCGCAGATGCTGACATATCCGGGGGCGAGCTTGCCTGGAGGATGGTCATCGAAATGGTATCCGGTCTGGGGATCGGATTTGGCATCGGATACGGGCTGGACAGCCTGCTCGGGACGATCCCGATCTTTCTGGTGCTGTTCACATTGCTGGGCCTTGTCGCGGGCGTGAAGGTTATGCTCCGCAGCGCGAAAGAGGCTCAAGAGAAACAAGCGGCGGCGACGGCTGCCGAGAAGGACGAGAGGGACTGAACGTGGCGACTGAGACCACCGCAGCAGAAGGCAGCAGCCTGGTATTCCACCCGATGGACCAGTTCATCGTCAAGCCGTTGTTCGGCGACGGTGCGGTGGGCATGTTCACAGTCACCAACGTGACCTTGTGGCTGTTCTTCGCGGTGCTGGCTGTTGCGGCTCTGCTGGTTCTGCCTACATCGAAACGCGCGATTGTGCCCAGCCGGATGCAGTCGATTGCCGAGCTGACCTACGGCTTCATCTACAAGATGCTGGAAGACATCTGCGGCAAGGAAGGCGTCAAGTTTTTCCCCTATGTCATGACCTTGTTCATGTTCATCGTCTCCGCGAACTTCCTGGGCCTGATCCCGACCTCGTTTACAACAACGTCGCACTTCGCGGTCACCATCCCGCTGGCGCTGGCCGTGTTCCTGACCGTGACCATTCTGGGTTTCGTCAAGAACGGTGCCGGGTTCCTGGGCCTGTTCTGGGTCTCGAGCGCGCCACTGGCACTGCGCCCCATTCTGGCGATCATCGAGCTGATTTCGTACTTCGTGCGCCCCGTCAGCCACTCCATTCGTCTTGCCGGTAACGTCATGGCCGGCCACGCGGTTATCAAGGTGTTCGCGGGCTTTGCCGCGGTTGCCGTGATCTCGCCCGTGTCCGTTCTGGCGATCACCGCAATGTACGGCCTCGAGGTCCTGGTGGCCTTCATCCAGGCCTACGTATTCACCATTCTGACCTGTGTTTATCTGAAAGATGCGCTGCATCCTTCGCACTAAGGTCCGATACCCCAACATCGAAACTTCCAATTCGTAAGGAGATACATCATGGAAGGCGATCTCGCACACATCGGCGCAGGCCTGGCAGCAATCGGTTCCGGCGCAGCCGCAATCGGGGTGGGCAACGTTGCAGGCAACTTCCTGGCCGGCGCCCTGCGCAACCCTTCGGCGGCTGCATCGCAGACCGCAACCCTGTTCATCGGTATCGCATTCGCAGAAGCCCTGGGGATCTTCGCATTCCTGGTCTCGCTGCTGCTGATGTTCGCCGTCTAATCTGCGGAACCTGATCCTTACGCGCAGGTGGGTCCAAGCCATAGCGGCCCACCTGTTGTAAAGACAACGTTCCGACGGAGGACATCATGGCGACTGAACCCATTAGCGAAGAAGTAGTTGGCTCGTGCGTCGACTCCTATGGCTCAGCCATCGGGATGCCGCAGCTCTGCTTCGATTGGTTCCCCAACCAGATTTTCTGGCTGGTCATTACGCTGGTCGTCATCTTTCTGGTCCTGTCCCGCGTGGCCTTGCCGCGCATCGCGGCAATCCTGGCTGAACGCCAGGGGACCATTACAAATGACCTGGCTGCGGCCGAAGATCTGAAGGCCAAAGCGGTCGAGGCTGAAGAGGCCTATAACAAGGCGCTGGCCGATGCCCGTGCCGAAGCGCAGCGTATCGCTGCCGAAGCACGCGCCGAAATCCAGGCCGATCTGGATGACGCGATTGCCAAGGCGGACGCGGAAATCGCTGCAAAGGCGGCTGAATCGGAAAAGGCAATTGCCGACATCCGTGCCGGTGCGCTGGAAAGCATTCAAGTGGTTGCTAAGGATACGGCAGCCGAACTGGTTACCGCACTGGGCGGCGAGGCGGATGCCAAAGCCATCGACGGTGCAGTTGACGCACAGATGAAAGGATAAGTGACATGCGCAACACTCTTGCTCTTATCCTGACCCTCGGTGCCGCCAGCCCGGCTCTGGCCGCGAGCGGCCCGTTCTTCTCGCTTGGCAATACCGACTTTGTCGTCCTTCTGGGCTTTATTGTCTTCATTGCGGTCCTGTTCTACTTCAAGGTTCCCGGCCTGATCGGCGGTGCCCTGGACAAACGGGCCGAAGGCATCAAGTCGGAACTCGACGAAGCCCGCGCCCTGCACGAAGAAGCCCGCAGCCTGCTGGCCTCGTACGAGCGCAAGCAGCGCGAGGTGCAGACTCAGGCAGACGCGATTGTAGCGGCTGCGAAAGACGATGCGGCACTGGCGGCGGAACAGGCCAAGGTCGATCTGGAGAAATCCATTGCCCGTCGTCTGGCGGCTGCACAGGATCAGATCGCATCGGCTGAAGCTTCGGCCGTGAAGGAAGTCCGTGATCAGGCCATTACGATTGCGGTTTCCGCAGCGAACGCCGTTCTGGCCAAGCAGATGACTGCGACGCAGGCCAACAAGCTGATCGACGCATCCATTGCCGACGTTGGTGAAAAGCTTCACTAACCGTATCACATTGTGATCAAGGAAAACCCGAAAGCCGCTGGCCTTCGGGTTTTTTGTTTCCGTACAGTCCCGAGTTAAGCCGTCAGGGCTTGCCGGTTTCATGCTCCAGTCGCTGTTGGGCGATTGCCTCGTTCCGCAGCGCTTTCTGCTGATCCGCCAGACATTGTTCAACAAAGCTCAGATGCTGCTCGACCGCCTGCCGCGCGCCCTGCGGATCGCGGTCCTGCAGCGCGGTATTGATGGCGCGGTGCTGTTCCAGAATGGCCTCTCGGTTGGTGCGTTGCTGGAACATCACCTGCCGGTTGTAGAAGACGCCCTGACGCAGCAGATCGTACATCGACCGCATCATGTGCAGCATGACCACGTTGTGGCTGGCTTCGATGATCGCCATGTGGAACTGCGCGTCCAGATTTGCCTCTTCCTCGGCGGCGTTGCGGGCATGGGCGGCTTCCATCTTGTCGATGATCGCCTGCACCACCTTCAGATCGCTTTCTGATCCCAGCCGGGCCGCGCGCTCGGCCGCCAGCCCCTCCATATCCCGCCGAAACGACAGATAGTCGAACACGGCCTCGTCATGGCTGCCGAACAGACGGATCAGACCCGGCGAGAAGGCCGAGCCCAGAACATCGGCAACATAAATGCCAGATCCCGCTTTGGCCGTCAGCAACCCCTGATCCTGCAATTCCGATATCGCGTCACGCAAAGACGGCCGCGAGACACCCATCCGGTCGGCCAGTTCCCTCTCCGCCGGCAGGCGCTCTCCGGGGCGCAGGATTCCGCGCAATATCAGCAATTCGATCTGCCGGACCACGGCCAGAGACAGTTTTTCGCTTTGAACTTTGTGAAAGGGCATCGGTTATCACGTGAAATTGGTCAACTAACATGACCACGTATTCGGCCCTTGTGCAAGAATGCGCATCACGATGATTGAAATAATAGGTCAGTAATATTGACTTTAATGCAAACGTGAATAGCGTGCCGCCGTAACAGGGCTGAGGAGGTCGATTGCCATGGACAAGCTTTATGCCACCCGCGCATCCCGGATGAAGGCATCCGAGATCCGCGAATTGCTGAAACTGCTGGATCAGCCGGACATCATTTCCTTTGCCGGCGGCATACCGGACCCGGCGCTGTTCCCGGCGGACGCCTTTGCACAAGCCTTTCAGGCGGCGTTGTCCCCCGCACAAAGGGCGCAGGCCCTGCAGTATTCGGTCAGCGAAGGCTACGTGCCGCTGCGCCAGTGGCTGGCGGATCATATGCGTGCGATCGGGGTCGAATGCGGCATCGACAACATCCTGATCACCTCGGGGTCGCAGCAGGCGCTGGATTATCTGGGTAAGCTGTTCCTGTCGCCCGGGGACACGGCCCTCGTTGGGTGGCCCACCTATCTGGGCGCGCTGGCGGCTTTCAATGCCTACGAGCCGCGTTTTGACCAACTCAGCATCAATGGCAACCGCGGGGCCGACGAATATGCAGCGGCAGCAGGTCAGGGCGCGGTCAAGTTTGCCTACCTGTCCCCGGATTTTGCCAACCCCACCGGCGAAACGGTCGACCTGCGTGGGCGCGAAACCCTGCTGGATCTGGCCGAGGATCTGGACTGCGCGATAATCGAGGACGGCGCCTATCAGGCCCTGCGCTATGACGGCGATCCGATCCCGCCCGTTTTGGCGCTAGAACTGGCTCGGAAAGGGTCGATCGAAGCGTGCCGAACCATCTATTGCGGAAGCTTCTCGAAAACCCTGTCGCCGGGCCTGCGCATGGGCTGGGTGGTGGCGGCCAAACCGGTGATTTCACGGCTGGTGCTGATGAAACAGGCCGCCGATCTGCATTCGGCCACGATCAACCAAATGGCGGTGCACCAGGTGGCACAAGCCTGTTTCGACACGCATATCCCCTTGCTGCGCCGCGTCTATGGCGCGCGTCGCGATGCGATGCTGGCGGCGCTGAAGGAGCACATGCCTGAGGGTGTCGCATGGACCCGCCCCGAAGGCGGCATGTTCATCTGGCTGACCCTGCCGAAAGAGATCAATGGCGCTGACCTGCTGGCGCGGGCATTGGAGACGGTGAAGGTTGCCTTTGTGCCGGGGCACGCGTTTTTCCCCGACGGCTCTGGCACAAACACCATCCGCCTCAGCTTCTCGAACTCGGACGAAGAGACCATCCGTGAAGGCGTACGCCGGTTGGGCGAGGCCCTGCGCGCCTGATCCGGAAAGGAAACGTTAACCAGATTGCCGCAAGACTGCGGCATGATCCGTTTGCTTGCCCTGTTGCTGCCGGCGGCCTGTTCGGCTGGCACGTCCTATTTTCGCAACCTCCCGGCCACCCGTGTTGCCGTCAATGGCAGCGTGTTCGATGTGCGTGTGCGCAACGAACTGGCCGAGGCGGTGCGGGTGAACACGCAATACGCCCCGCGTCTGGGACCGATCCGCGATCGCGCGGCGCTGGCCATGGCGCAAGTATCGGGCTGCCCGATCCTGGACGTGCTGGGCGATGCCGCAGTGACGGTCGGCGTTCTGGGCTGCGACCGGGAAATGGGCGAGCGGCTATTGCTGACGGCGATCTCGCGTCCGAACTATGAATGTATCAGCTATGGGGGATTCGACTATGCGGTGTATGAATGCACCCCTTATTGAAACGCGCGGATTGTTGCGAGATTTGGCAAGATATTGTGGATAACTCGGATCATTGGTCCATATACTGCGTATCTCCGTTGACACCTCCCCCTTCGGTTGCGCAGACTTCCTACTCATAGGAATCACGGGACCCAGCGGCCATTGCGCTTTAGCAAACTCAAACTGACCGGCTTCAAAAGCTTTGTTGATCCGACCGATCTGATCATCGCGGACGGGTTGACCGGTGTGGTGGGTCCGAATGGATGCGGCAAGTCCAATCTGCTCGAGGCACTGCGCTGGGTCATGGGGGAAAACCGCCCGAAATCCATGCGCGGCGGCGCTATGGAGGATGTGATTTTTGCCGGCGCTGCCACGCGCCCCGCCCGCAATTTCGCCGAAGTGGTCCTGACCATGGACAACTCGGAACGTCTGGCGCCATCCGGGTTCAACGAGAGCGACCAGCTTGAGATCGTCCGCCGCATCACCCGCGATGTGGGCAGCGCCTACAAGACCAACGGCAAGGACGTGCGCGCCCGTGACGTGCAGATGCTGTTCGCCGATGCCTCGACCGGTGCACATTCACCGGCGCTGGTCGGCCAAAACCGCATCGCCGAACTGATCAACGCCAAACCCCGCGCGCGCCGCCGCATTCTTGAAGAGGCGGCGGGTATCTCGGGCCTGTATCAGCGCCGGCACGAGGCCGAGCTGAAATTGAAAGGCACCGAAGCCAACCTGACCCGGGTCGATGATGTGCTGGAACAATTGGGCACCCAACTGGCGCAACTCGCCCGTCAGGCCCGCCAGGCCGCCCGCTATCGCGAGATCGGCGAACAACTGCGGCAGGCTGAAGGGATGTTACTGTATCGTCGTTGGAAAGAGGCCGACATGGCCCGCCAGCAGGCCGAGGAAAAACTGCGCGACCGCATCACCGAAGCCTCGCGCGCCGAGGCCGAAGCCCGCGCGGCTGCCGCCAAACGCGCCGCGATCGAAGAAACCCTGCCACCGCTGCGCGAGGAAGAAGCCATCGCCGCCGCCGTCCTGCAGCGCCAGCAGGTTCAGCGCGACCAGCTTTCCGATCAGGAATCCCGCGCACGCCAAACCATCGAAACCCTGACCAACCGCATCAAGCAACTCGGCAACGATATCGAGCGCGAAGCCGGGCTGAACCGCGACGCAGGCGAGATGATCGAGCGTCTGGAATGGGAAGCCCGTGAGCTGGCCAAAGCGGCCGAAGGTCATGACGACAAAGTCTCCGAGGCTGCCGAAATCGCGCGCGAAGCCGCATCCGTGCTGCAGAACCGCGAGGATCACCTGTCGCAGGAAACCGAGGACATGGCCCGCCTCGTCGCCCGCCACCAGTCGGCGCAGCGGCTGGTCGAGGACAGCCGCAAGACCCTGTCCCGCTCTGAGGCCGAAGAAGACAAGGCGCGCGCCGCCGTGGATGAGGCCAAAGCTGCACTGACCCGTGCCAGCGAAGCCTTTAAGGCCGCGCAGGACGGTGAAGAAGAAGCCCGCGAAGCCGCCGAAGCCGCCGAGGAAGCTCTGGCCGCCGCTGACGAGCTGCGCAACGACACGCAGGCACGCGAGGCGGAAGCCCGCGCGCAAAGGTCCGAAGCCGAAGGGGAGTTGGGGGCCATTCGCGCGGAAACCATGGCGCTGGCCAAACTGGTCGAACGGGATACGGCCGAAGGCGGGCAGGTGCTTGATCTGCTGCGTGTGGCGCCGGGCTATGAAAAGGCGCTGGGGGCTGCGTTGGCCGACGATCTGCGCGCGCCCCTGGTCGAAGGCGACGGTCCTTCCGGCTGGGTTCAGGTTGCGGGATATGACAATGACCAGCCCTTGCCTGACGGTGCGGAACCGCTGGCGCTGCATGTCTCGGGGCCGGATCGCTTAAGCCGGCGGATCGCACAGATCGGGTTGGTGGATGCCGATCTGGGCGCGCGACTGCAAGCTTCTCTGAAGCCCGGTCAGCGGTTGGTGTCGCGGTCGGGCGATTTGTGGCGCTGGGACGGGTTCCGGGCCTGGGCCGAGGATGCGCCAAGCGCCGCGGCCCTGCGGCTGGAACAGCTCAACAAGCTGGAGGCGCTGAAGCAGGAACTGACCCGTACCGAAGCGCAGGCCGATGGTGCCCGCGCCGCGCACGAGGCACTGTCTCGGAAACTGGCGGATGTGACCGAAGCCGATCGCCGCGCGCGCGAAGCCCGCCGTGCCGCCGATCAGCGCATGGCCGAAACCGCCCGCCTGCTGAGCCGGGCGGAGGCCGACCGCAACCTGGCGCAGGGCAAGCTGGAAACCCTGTCCCTTGCAGTGGATCGCCATAAAGAGGACGCCATGTCCGCCCGGGTCCAGTTGCGCGAGGCCGAAGGCGCATTGAGTGGTCTGGGCGACCTCGACAGTGCCCGAGCGCAGGTCGAGGACATCAAGCAGACGGTCGAGGCGGCGCGGATCACCATGCTGACCCACCGCTCGACCCATGACGAATTGCGCCGAGAGGGCGAGGCGCGGACCCGACGCTCGCAAGAAGTGACGAAAGACCTCAGCGGTTGGAAGCACCGTCTGGAGACGGCGGAAAAGCGTATCTCGGAACTGGCTGAACGCAAGGAAAGCTCGGAAGAGGAACTGTCCGATGCTATGGCCGCCCCCGGCGAGATTGCCGAGGCCCGCGAGGAGTTAAACGAACTGATCGAGGCGGCCGAGGCCCGCCGGACCGAGGCCGCCGATAAACTGGCTGAGGCCGAGACCCAGCAGCGCGAGGTGGTCCTGGCCGAGCGCGAGGCGGAACGCCATGCATCGGAGGCCCGGGAATCCCGCGCTGCCGCCGAGGCGCGCTGTGAAGCGGCGAAGGAAAGCGTCGTTGCCGCGGCCGAACGCATTGCCGAGGATCAGCAACTGACCCCGAACCAGCTGCTGAACCGGTTGGACACCAACCCCGACCAAATGCCCGCCGCAGATGCGCTGGAGGCCGAAGTGAATCGCCACAAGCGTCAACGCGACGCGATGGGCGCAGTGAACCTGCGTGCCGAAGAGGACAGCAAGGAGGTTCAGGAGGAGTTCGACAACCTGAACAGCGAAAAGGCCGATCTGGAAGAGGCGATCAAGGCTTTGCGCAGCGGAATCGCCAGCCTCAACCGCGAAGGACGCGAACGGCTGCTGACCGCATTCGAACAGGTGAACGCGAACTTTGCCATGCTGTTCAAGCACCTGTTCGGCGGCGGTGAGGCCAATCTGGTCATGGTCGAAAGCGACGATCCGCTGGACGCGGGGCTTGAGATCATGTGCCAGCCGCCGGGCAAGAAACTCTCGACCCTCAGCCTGCTGTCGGGCGGTGAGCAGACGCTGACGGCGACGGCGCTGATCTTCGGCGTCTTCCTCGCCAACCCCGCACCGATCTGTGTGCTGGACGAAGTCGACGCGCCGCTGGATGACGCCAACGTCACGCGCTTCTGCGATCTGCTCGACGAGATGTGCCGCCAGACCGACACGCGCTTCCTGATCATCACCCACCATGCGGTGACCATGGCGCGGATGGACCGGCTGTTTGGCGTCACAATGCAGGAACAGGGCGTCAGCCAACTGGTCTCGGTCGACCTCAAGAAAGCCGAGCAGATGGTCGCCTGATCCATCACTGCAATGTCATGCCCATTTCAGACCCGCGCAGGGTAGGGTGGGGCATGACCCGTTTTCTGATCATTGCCCTGCTGACCGCCAGCCCGCTTGCGGCTGCAGAATGGCCCACCAAACCCGGAGACGTCCCCCTGAGCGCGCAGGAACTGGACGCACTGGCGGGCCGCACGCTGACATTCTACGACGACGGAAAATCGAAATACTCGGTGGGTGGGGCCTATTCCTACACCTACGCCAGCGGCGAATCCGCGTATGGCACCTATTCCATCGCCGAGGACGGCAGCGTTTGCATCGCCTATCGCAACGGCTTCAGCCGCTGTGACCTGTATGTCCGCAGTGGTGAACGGCTGATCCTGATTGATCAGAAAGGGAACCGCTATCCGGTGCGGCCGGAGTGAGAGCGAGGCGTGCACCGTCGATCATTTCATCCACTGGCTGCAAGCGGGGCTAAGCTGCCTGGCGCTTTATTTGCTATCGCGTTGCAAGCAGCTGATCTTGGAGTTCCCGTAGCAGCTTTCTCTTCATGGCCCGCGCGTAGTCCGCATAGCCGTTCGCGATTTCTACAAATGCGCCGGGCCCAGAAATTACATGGTTCGCATAGTAGGCTTGAACCTCTGTCTCGGCACCTTCGATCACTAGCCCGTTGACAGTCACGCGCTCGAAAGGAAAGTGTCGGTAGGCGCTTTCTGGCGGGTAGCGGTGGTTGTGGATGCCATCACCGGAAACATCGAGAACAAGCCGGTCGCACCAAGACACCTCGCTAAGTTTAGTCGCTCCGAAACTAAGCGCAGCCCCTATTGCAGTCGGATATTCGGCCGCTCCGCGCTGATGGACGAACAAGCGCTCAATGAACCCGGACAAATCCTGTTCGTTGCGGATAAATTTCCAGGGAGAGATGATCGTTTGCTGGTGGTAACCACTCCATTCGTAGGCCATCAGCGCAACAGCATCAGGTCTGGACAGGATCACGCTTCGTACTGATGGGTCGGACAGTGCGGCAGCGAGGCCTTCACGCTGCATTTTGTGTTCGGCATCGTCCACGCTGACCGAAACATCGAGTGCAAAAGCAAGGGCAGTCGAGCATTCTGGTTCTTCTGCTGTTGCCGGGCAGGTCGGCAGCAGCGCCAATAGGGCAATGCGTGCCAAAGGGATCATCGTGAAGCGCTCCTTTGCAACGTGTTTGATGAAAGAACGATAGCATATCGCCCGGGATTCGTCAGAATCGGCGTTGCCAGAACACTTGAAGCTTCGGAACATCCTTCTGTGATATGTTCCGGTCTGGGCTCAAAGCAGAGATTTGATCACAACCGCCCCAGCAACTCCGCCGTTGGCCACGCATCCGCAGGCAGCCCCAACCGGACCTGTTCGGCCTGCACCGCAGCGCGTGTCCCAGCGCCCAGAATGCCATCGATCTTGCCCACGTCGTGCCCGCGCGCCTGCAGCTTGCCCTGCAACTGCTTCATTTGAGCACCGGACAGCCCCTGCGCCGGATTGCCCGCATTGTAGATCTGCGCGCCTTCCAGACGTGTACCGAAATAGGCGGCGGTCAGAACATAGACAAAGCTCTGGTTCCATTCGAAATAAACGTCGAAATTCGGATAGGCCAGAAAGGCCGGGCCGTTGTGACCTTGCGGCAGGATCAGCGAGGCGGGCAAATCCGCCAACGTCCCATCGCGCGCCTGAACGCCCATCGCCTGCCACTCTGACACGGGCCGCGGTTTGCCGGGGCCGGATAGCGACCAATCCATCTGCGCAGGCACCGTGACTTCCTGCAGCCACGGCTGACCCGGTTGCCAGCCCAGATGCGACAGCATCTTTGCCCCCGACATCAGCGCATCGGGCGCGGATGTCTTCAATGAGACCTTGCCGTCGCCGTCCCCATCGACACCGTTTTCCAGAATGTCACGCGGCAGCATCTGCACCATTCCGATCTCGCCCGCCCATGCCCCGGTGGTGCGGGCCGGGTCGAAATTGCCTTGTTGATACAGCTCGATTGCCGCGAAGATTTGCGGCCGGAACAGTTCGGGGCGGCGGCAGTCATGGGCCAGCGTCACCAGCGCGTTCCGGGTGTTGAAATCGCCCTGAAACGCGCCGTAGTCGGTCTCGAACGCCCAGAACGCCAACAACACGCCGCGTGAGACGCCGTATTCCCGTTCGATCCGGTCGAACACAGCATCGTATTTGCCTGACATGGCCTTGCCCCGGTCGATCCGGTTCTGCGAGATCAGGCGGCGGGAAAACTCGATGAAGGGTTTCTGGAACACGCCCTGAGCCCGGTCGGCTTTCAGCACTGCGCCATCCTGCTGAACACCATTGAAAAAGCCGTCCACGGTGGATGTGTCGAATCCCTGCTGGATGGCTTCGTCTTTCAGGCCCTTTACAAAGGAATTGAACCCGCCGCCGCATTGGGCAAAGGCAGGGGCGGCAAACAGGGTGGCGGCGATCAGGCCGGAAAGAAAACGCATGAGTGTGTCCGTCAGAAAATAAAGTTAAGCCCAACCCACACCGACACGAGGCCCAGTGCAAGCCCCCAAACCCGCCAAAGCATGTCACATGCGCGGAAAACCTCTGTCGCGCCGATCTCGCGCGGGGCTTCGCCATTGACCCAGGCCAGATCGCGCACCTGCCCGTCGTAGCTGCGCGGGCCGGCCAGTGCCACGTTCAGCGCCCGCGCCATCGCGGCTTCGGGCCAGCCTGCATTGGGCGAGATATGTTGGCGCGCATCCCCTGTAATTTCAGGCCAGCGGTTCCATTGTCCCGACAACGCCACGATCATCAGACCGGTCAGCCGGGCCGGGATCAGGTTCAGCAGATCGTCGAACCGGGCCGCGGCCCAGCCGAATTCCCTATATTTCTCGTTGCGATAGCCGATCATGCTGTCGGCGGTGTTCACGGCCTTGTAGATCAGCAGGCCCGGAAGCCCCGCGACCAGAAACCAGAAGGCCGGCGCGATCACCCCGTCGCTCAGGTTCTCGGCGGCGCTTTCGATGGCCGAGCGTGCAACCTGCGCCTCGCTCATGTCGCGCGTATCACGCGACACGATCATGGCGACTTTCGCGCGCCCTTCGGGCAGGGATACTCGCAACCCGTCCGCCACATCCTTCACATGCGACACCAGCGATTTCTGCGCCAGCAGGATCGCGCAGATCACGACCTCGGCCATCCATCCCAGAAGCGAGAGCGCCCAGCCAATCAGGACCGACGCAACAACCAGCAGGGCGACAACCCCGACACCCTTGAGCCGTCGTCTGGCCCCATGGTTCAGGCGCTTGTCCAGCCAGCCGATTGCATTGCCGATTACCACTGCAGGGTGACGCAACCGCGACCACAGCCAGTCCGGTTCACCCAGCGCAGCGTCCAGGGACATGGCGCAGATCAGCACGAACGCGCCAGTCACAGCGCGGCCTCAAGCCTGTCCCAGCCGTTGGCGGGCGGCAGACCAAGACGCAGGTAGGTTTCGGAATAGGGAAAGATGCGGCTCCAGATATGGGCCTGGGCCAGACGGTCCTGCCAGGCGGCGGCATTGTCCACCTCGTAGAGGCGGAACAGGGTCGTTCCCCCGACCAGCCTTGCGCCCTTGTGCGTGATCAGCCTGTCCAGCTGTGCGGCTTCGTCACTCAACCTTGCACGGGTAACCTCGGCCCAGCCGGTGTCCTGCAGCGCCCGGGTTCCGATACGCAGGGCCGGACCCGATACCGCCCATGGCCCGGTCAGATCGTTCAGTCGGGCGATCATGTCCTTCGGACCGACGGCAAAGCCCAGCCGCAACCCCGCCAGCCCCCAGAACTTGCCAAAGCTTTTCAGAACGATTGTGCCGGGACGGTTCGACAGACTGATCAGAGAGGCGCCGGGTGTGACGTCGCAAAAGCTCTCGTCAATCACAGTCAGCGGAGAATCGGCGTCGCGCTCGGCCCAGATCCGGCCATCCGGGTTGTTGGGGTGCACGATCACCCGGGCCTCGGCCGCGCCGTCCCCGGTGACCGTCCAGCCCTGTGCGGCAAACGCCGCCGCGTGTTCGTTATAGGTGGGCATCGTGATCTGGACCCGCCCTGTTGCTGCAAGCGCGGGAATGCGCGCGATCAGGGCCGACGCGCCGGGCGCGGGCAGAATCGCGGCCTCATCGGGAACCGACCAGAACTGGCGCGCAGCCTGAGTGAGACGCTCGAACGCGCCGTGATCGGGCAATTCGGTCCAGTCCGATGGCACCAGCCGGGAAACATCGTAGGGATGAGGGTTGATCCCGGTCGAAAGATCAATCCAGTCGCTGCGCGTGCCACCATAGCACCGGATGGCCCCGTCCAGCCCGCCGCCGTGATCCCGGTTGCTGCGCGGGTTCAGGTTGTTTTCGCCGCCGATCATATGAGTTTTGCCCCAAAACGCCCGATTCAGCCCGCTTCAAGCGGATTTTTGCCTTTTTGACAAGCAAATCCGCGTGATCGGGGTCCCTCAAGGGTGCCATTAACACTTTGTTAAGGAAATCGCGTGATCACGAATTACGGGGGTCGGCACCGTTCACCTTATCAAGTGCCGAGGTTGTTGCAAATGAATGTTCTGATTGTTGAGAGTAACCCCGACCTTGGTCGGGTCTGGAAAAGGCATCTGGAAAGACAAGGCGCGATCGTTACGCTCGTCGCCGGCCAGGAGGCTGCGATCCTTGCGCTTTACGGAACGGCCTTTGACGTCATCGTTCTTGACCTGGTTCTGGAAACCGGCAGCGCGCTGGCGGTCGCGGATTTTGCCAGCTATCGCCGCCCCGAGGCGCGGGTGATCTTTGTCACCAACACAACGTTCTTCTCGGACGGTTCGATCTTTGCCCACAGTCCCAATGCCTGCGCTTATGTGCAAAGCGAAACGCCGCCAGAGGATCTGGCGGCGATGATCGAGCATTACGCGGCAGGTCGCTGATCGCGCCGGTGCGGTTCTGAATAATCCAGCAACGGGTTCACGGGAATGATGCGATGCGGGTTTATGCTGTCGTGGCTATAGTGATAGTGGCGCACGATGTGGTTCATGTTCACCGTCTGCGCGACGCCCGGCCACTGATAAAGTTCGCGCGTATAGGCCCAGAGGTTCGGGTAATCGATCAGACGGCGCCTGTTGCACTTGAAATGCAGATGATAGACCGGGTCGAACCGGATCAGGGTGGTGAACAGACGCCAGTCGGCCTCGGTCACGCGGTCGCCCATCAGATAGCGGCTCCGGGTCACCCTCTCCTCCAGCCAGTCCAGCGTGTCGAACAACGGATGCACGGCCGCGTCGTAAGCTTCCTGTGTGGTGGCAAAGCCTGATTTGTAGACACCGTTGTTGACGTCGGAATAGATGCGGGCGTTGACCGCTTCGATCTCATCCCGCATCGCCTCGGGCCAATAGTCATCGGTATTGCCGGTGATCCCGTTGAAGGCGCTGTTAAACATCCGGATGATTTCCGAGCTTTCGTTCGACACGATCGTCTCCTGCGCCTTGTCCCAAAGGATCGGCACCGTCACACGGCCCGAATAGGCAGGATCGGCTTTGGTGTAGATTTGATGCGCATGGGTCAGACCATAAAGCGTGTCGCCCGTGGCACCTTGCGCGTCCGGTTCGAATGTCCACCCCTGATCCAGCATGTCCGGGTTGACCACCGACACGGAGACATGATCGCGAAGACCCTTCAGTTCCCGAAAGATCAGCGTGCGGTGCGCCCAGGGGCAGGCAAAGCTGACATACAGGTGATAGCGCCCGCTTTCCGCCGCGAACCCGCCTCTGCCCGACGGGCCGGGGCTGCCATCAGCGGTCAGCCAGTTGCGAAACTGCGCGGCCGAGCGTTTGAAAGCTCCGCCGGTTGATTTGGTTTCATACCAGGTGTCATGCCACGTGCCGTCGATCAACAGGCCCATATCGGCTCCTCCGTTTGCGGTTCCCCAGAACATATGGTGCCGCGCCGGACCTTCCTACGTCACCAAGCGCGCAACCGGTCTGCGCCCGTGCACATCCGGCGCTGGGATTTTCGTGCAACAGATCATTGGCAAGCCGCGCCATGTGAACCGGTTCACTGGATTTTTACATCCATGCCCTCACAATAAAGGGCACCGAAGGGGAATTTTTGTATGAGTACGTATGTTTCAAAGGAAATGCGCGCCGAGTTGGACGCCGCGCGAATCGCCACATTGAAGAAAACCAGCCGTTTGCGGGTGGAGATGGGCGACAATTACTTCAAGATCCTCAAATTGTGGAAAGACGGTTTCTCGGTCGAGGCCGCGACGACCCCGCGCTTGCGCGGGCTGGTCGACATATATGACGGAGCAACCCACCTGTACCAATGCCTGATCATCGCCGATGAAGAGGAAGCGGGCGAAATGCGCTATGAATTCAAGCGCAACACCGTTGCCGCCGACAGCGCTCCGCTGGATTTCTACCGATCCCCCGATGCGCCGATCGCACTTCTGGGGCATGAGGACTAGGGGCGGATTTCCACCGTCCTACCGTGTTCCGTAAGGCTCAAAAACTGCGCTATCTCGATATTGGAAGTCGCAGTGCAGCCCGCTGTCCAATCGTCGGGCAAGGTCGGCCCGACAACGCCGATGGGTTGCCAGTGGATGAAAATATCGCCACGGGGATCAACCCCTACTGCCGCGCAAGGGCGATGCCCTTCGGTTGCGGATAATCAATCCCAATGGACAGGTGAAATGCGCTTTGCGGATTGTCGCGATTGACGGTGAAAGTACCCTCGGGCGTATTGCCGTCGCCTCCCCGTACCTTATTGCCGTCCGCTGCAAACCCCGGCGCGATATCGGGCTGCATCACCACCGCGCCCTTCAGAGTAGCGGTCAGGCGCCGGGCAGATTTCTCGATCAAAAGGCCCGGCGCACCTGTTACTGCAAGTCGCCAAACGCCCGTTTCAGCCGGGCGCAGGCGTCTTCGATCCGTGATTTCTGGGTCGCCAGATTGAACCGCTCGAACGTCTCGCCGCCCGTACCGAAACCGGGCCCCGATGAGGTCGCGATCTTTGCATCCTCGCGCAGGCGGCGGACAAATTCGGCGTGATCCATCCCGGTGCCCGAGAAATCGACCCAGGCCAGATAGGTCGCCTGCAACGGCATCGACCACAGTCCGGGAATTTCGGCGATGGCGGCATCGAACAGTTTCCGGTTGTCGATCAGATGCGCGATCTGCGCATCGACCCATTCCGCCCCGGCGGGTGAATAGGCGGCGGTAACCATGGCAACACCCAGAGCGGATGGATCATAGTCCAGCGTGTAAAGCCGATGCCGCATCGTGGCGCGCAGCTTGTCGTCGGGGATGATCAGGTTGCCGGTGCGTTGACCCGCGATATTGAACGTCTTTGACGCCGCCGTCAGCGTCACCGTCCGAGGCCGTGCCTCGGGGGCGGCGACATCCATCGGCACGAAGGTGTTTCCAGGATAGACCAGATCGTGGTGAACTTCGTCTGAAACCAGAAGCAGCCCGTTGCGTTCGGCAAATTCGGCAACGGCCCGCAGTTCATCCGGCGTCCAGACTCGGCCCGACGGGTTCTGCGGCGAACACCACAGCAGCAGCTTCTCGGACCCGTCCAGCCGCGACTGCGCATCTTCTAGATCCAGCGCGTAAGTATCACCGTCGCGCACCAACGGGCATTCCACGACGCGCCGCCCAGTCTTGTTCACCTTATGGGCAAACTCGTGGTAAACCGGCGGGAAAATGACCACGCCGTCGCCCGGTTCGCTCCAGACATCCAGACACAGTGCAATGGCATTACCCAGGCCTTGCGCGGACAGCACCCAGTCGGTGTCGATTTGCCAGTTGTGCCGGGTTTTCATCCACCAGGCGATGGCCTCAAGGTATTGCGGGTGCTGCCAGGAATACCCGAAAGTCCCTTGATCGGCCGCCGCGCGCACCGCTTCGATCACGCAAGGCGCGGTGGCATAATCGGAATCCGCCGTCCACATCGCCAAACCGTCCCGGGGTGAAACCCCGTACAATTGTTCCATCTTGTCCCACTTGGTACAGTTGGTTTCGCGGCGGTCGATCGGGTCGTTGAAAGTCATGTCTGCTCCATTTGTCACGCCGAAAGCTAGCCACTATTGACACAAGCGCAAGGGGGGCGTTGCGGCTGGGCGCGCGTTGCCCTAAATCAGCCTCATGAAACGTGATATTCTGATCCATCCCGATCCCCGCCTGAAAAAGGTCTGCGCGCCTGTGGCCGACCTGACGGACGCACTGCGCACGCTGGCCGAGGACATGCTGGAGACGATGTATGATGCGCCCGGCATTGGCCTTGCCGCGCCGCAGATCGGCGTGCTCGAGCGGCTGATCGTGCTGGATTGCGTCAAGGAAGAGGGCGAAGCGCCGCGCCCGCTAATCATGTTCAACCCGGAAGTCATTGCCGCCTCGGAAGAAACCAATGTCTATGAGGAAGGCTGCCTGTCGATCCCTGAACAGTATGCCGAAGTGACCCGGCCCAAGGTGGTGGACGTGGCCTGGATGGACGAGAACGGCAATGCACGCACCGAAACATTTGACGGTTTGTGGGCAACCTGCGTTCAGCATGAGATCGACCACCTGAACGGCAAGTTGTTCATCGACTATCTCAAACCGCTCAAACGCCAGATGATCACCCGCAAGATGCAGAAGCTCAAACGTGAACGGGCCCGGACATGACCGTCCGCACCTGCCTGCCCTGGCCGGACAAGCGCCTGCGCACCAAGGCCGATGACGTCACCGAGATCACCGACGAAATTCGCGCCATCTGGAACGACATGATCGACACGATGGAGGCGATGCCGGGCGTTGGCCTCGCTGCGCCTCAGATCGGCGTCATGCTGCGGCTGGCGGTAGTCGACGGCTCGACCGAGCGCGGCCGGGCGATCCGGCTGGCGAACCCGGAAATCCTGCACAGTTCCATTGAGCTGCGCGAGCATGATGAGGCCAGCCCGAACCTGCCCGGTGTGTCGGCCAAGGTGAAGCGTCCGCGCGCGGTGACGGTGAAATACATCAATGAACAGGGCGTCGTCGACCGCCGCGACTTTGTCGGGATCGAGGCGACAAGCGTTCAGCATCAGATCGACCACCTGAACGGACGGATGTATTTCGACCGCCTCAGCAAGGTCAAACGCGACATGCTGCTGCGCAAGGCCAAGAAACTCACGTAGGCCGGGCTTCAGCCCGGCACCCCAGCACCTCCGGAGCCGACGATGCGCATAATCTTCATGGGAACCCCTGATTTCTCGGTCCCGGTGCTGGATGCGCTGGTCGAGGCCGGGCACGAGATCGCCGCGGTCTATTGCCAGCCGCCGCGCCCGGCCGGACGTGGAAAAAAAGACCGTCCGACCCCCGTACATGACCGCGCCGAGGCGCTGGGCCTGAACGTCCGCCATCCCGTTTCGCTGAAATCAACCGAAGAACAGGCCAAATTCGCGGCACTGAAGGCAGATGTGGCCGTTGTTGTCGCCTATGGGCTGCTCCTGCCGCAACCCGTTCTGGATGCGCCCGCGCGGGGGTGTCTGAACATCCATGCCAGCCTGCTGCCGCGATGGCGCGGCGCCGCCCCGATCCACCGGGCAATCATGTCGGGAGACGCGCAGACTGGTATCTGCATCATGCAGATGGAGGCCGGACTGGATACAGGCCCGGTCCTGCTGCGTCAGGTAACTGATATCGGGTCCGAGGAGACGACGGCCCAATTGCACGACCGGCTGTCCTGCATGGGCGCCGGGCTGATCGTCAAAGCGCTTGCCAAACTGCCTGATCTGAAACCCGAGCCGCAGCCCGATGATGGCGTGACCTATGCCACCAAGATCGACAAGGCCGAGGCGCGCATCGACTGGGCACGGCCCGCCGTCGAGGTTGATCGCCAGATCCGCGGCCTGTCACCGTTTCCCGGCGCATGGACGGATATCAGCGGCGCGCGCATCAAGCTGCTGGCGTCGCGTCTGGCCGAAGGGCAGGGCGCACCGGGCGAAGTTTTGGATGCAACCCTGCGCGTGGCCTGCGGTGACGGGGCGGTCGAACTGCTGCGCTTGCAAAGGGCGGGCAAAGGCGCGCAGGATAGGGAAACCTTTCTGCGGGGCTGGCCGATCCCAACCGGCACCCGGATGTCTACGGAGTAAGCTGAATGTTCATGATCCTGATGGGCACCGTCGTGATCGCCGGAATCGTAGGGTATCTTTCTGAAAAGACGGGCTTTACGCATAACGGATATCTGCCCTCGATCATCATCTGCGTTGGCGGGGCTTTTCTGTTCTATTTCGTTCGTATCATGTTCGGCATCAGCTTTGGCCCGCCCGGTCTGGACGCAATGCTGTCCTCCATCGGGGCACTGATCATCGTGCCGACGCATTGGAGGAAATGATATGCCGGTTGTCGCCCTGATCGTGATCGGAGCCGCCGCGGGTTTCCTCGCCACGCGATTGATGCGGATCGAGGCCGATATTCCAACCACCATGCTGATTGGCATCGTTGGCGCTCTGATTGGCGGCTTTGTGTTGCGGATGCTGGTGACTGTGATGGGCTGGCTTTCCGGCTTCGTCGGCGCTGTTTTGGGCGCGCTTCTGGTGATCTGGCTGTGGCAGAATTACCTGCGGCGCTGATGTCTTGACCTTTCGGTGCGTTAAGGGCCAGATCACGGCCGATCCGCAACGTAAGGAAGTCCAATGCCGCATGATCTGAAACCGGGTAACGTCGCCCTGATGGGTGTCCCGCTGGACCTGCATTCCTCATTCCTGCAAGGCCCGGCCTTTGCCCCGGGCCGCATCCGCGAGGCGTTGCATTCCGGTGCCGCCAATCTGACCGCCGAAGACGGCACCGATCTGGGTGCGACTGACCGGTTCAGGGACACGGGCGATCTGGACGTGTTCGAGATGCGCGGCCAGGAACCCATTGACCGGATCGAAACGGGCGCAGCCGAGCGCATCGCCACAGGCGCGCGGTTGTTGTCGCTGGGCGGCGATCACTCGGTCGCCTTTCCACTGATCAAGGCGCATTCCGAACGGTACGAAGGGCTGAACATCCTGCATATCGATTCACATCCCGATCTGTATGACAAACAGGATATCGGCCCGCTTGGACACGGATGTCCCTTTGCTCGCGTGATGGAAAGCTGCCGGATCAACCGTCTGGTGCAAGTTGGCATCCGGACGATGAACACCCATCAGCGTGAGCAGGCCGAAAAGTTCGGGGTCGAGGTCATCGACATGCGCAACTGGCGATCCGACCTGCAGATTTCTTTCGAAGGTCCGGTCTACTTGTCGCTGGATCTGGATGCGCTGGACCCGGCCTTTGCGCCCGGTGTCTCGCATCACGAACCCGGTGGACTCAGCACGCGCGAGGTCATCGACCTGATCAACCGGTTTCAGGGCCAGCTGGTCGGTGCGGATATTGTGGAACTGAACCCGCATCGCGACCCTTATGGCATGACGGCCATGGTCGCGGCCAAGTTTGTCAAGGAAATCGGCGCGCGCCTGCTGCGCTGCTAGCGGTTGTCACAAACCTCTGCGGATCCAAGCCGCGGGGCAGTGCCGGTCGTCATGCCAAACAGTTCGGTCTCGGCCGCGGTCATCCAATGCATGTCCTCGGCCGGGGCTGCGGCCAGCGTGAACCAATAGAAATCCTCGGGCGCGCCGATATCGCGGAAATAGTCCAGATAGCGATCGTGCTCGGGGTCGGTGGGTGGAATTTCGGTCGCAACGATGCCTGCCCCGCTCCAGCTGTGAACGCCGACGCAGGCGCCCGGCTGCAAAATGCGCCGCTTGCCGGCCAGGAACAGATCCGTTCCGCCAGACGCAATCAGCCCGTTTGACGGAACGATTATGTCAAACCCCGCTTCATGCACCGCGCGGCTGAACACCACATTGGCGTCATCGTCCGCTGACCCTTCGATATTAAACAACACCAGCGTCCGGATGTCTGGGTTGCGCGCCACGACCTTTTCAAAGGCGGCAAGCGTGGTGTCATCGATTGTGCCGGTTGCGATGATCTGATCATCCCGGGCGACAAACTGCACAGGCTGGTAGAACGTGCCGCATGACGCCAGCAGGCTCAGGCAGGTGCAAATAATGGCTGGGCTGGTTTTCATCCGGATACTCGCACTGTGACGGCCATGAGGTATCAGCGCGCAGATTGCCCGTCCACCGATCAGGGCGATACTGCGGCTCAGGCCTGTGCCTTTTTCGGCTTGAACGGGGCCATTCCGGCACGGGCCAGTTCATCGGCACGTTCGTTCTCGGGGTGTCCGGCATGGCCTTTGACCCATTCCCAGGTCACGTGATGGCGCGACTGCGCTTCGTCCAGCCGCTGCCACAGATCGACATTCTTGACCGGTTTCTTGTTCGAGGTTTTCCAGCCGTTTTTCTTCCAGCCGAATATCCAGCCGGTGACGCCGTTTTTGACATAGGCGCTGTCGGTCACGATGGTAATCGCGGACGTACGCTCCAGTGTTTCCAACGCACTGATCGCGGCCAGCAATTCCATCCGGTTGTTGGTGGTTTCGGCC
Source organism: Ruegeria sp. BG6 (assembly GCF_056538465.1). NCBI lineage: Bacteria > Pseudomonadati > Pseudomonadota > Alphaproteobacteria > Rhodobacterales > Roseobacteraceae > Ruegeria > Ruegeria sp. BG6. The sequence continues at coordinate 211,006 of NZ_JBQFTB010000007.1, forward strand.
TCTCCGCCGTTCAGTTCACGCTCTTTCAGAACGCGTTCGCCATCCACCGCGCGCAAAAGAACACCCCATCCGCCGGGACCGGGATTTCCCGAACAGGCACCATCGGTGTAGGCAAACAGATCAGGCATGGGCGAAAACCAGAACGAACCCGTCATAGGACCCGGCCAGCCCTTTTCCCATCCCGGTCACGCAACGATCCAGCGTGAAACCGGCATCGGCCAGCGCCGTTTCGATCTCGGGTTGCGAATAATAGGTGTAGTACCGGTCCAGATCGTCGCGATGTTCGCCTGTACCCAGCTTCATGCCCAGAAACAGCTGGCCGCCGGGTTTCAGCGCCCGGTGGATCGCGCTCAGATGCCGGGGGAAATCGGCGCGTGGGGCGTGCAGCAGGGAAAAGCTGGCATATATGCCGTCATATTCAGCCTCTTCGGTGACGTCCTCGAACGTACCCAGATGCGCATCCACCCCGTTTTCGCGGGCATGGTCCACAAAGGCTGGCGTGGCATCCAGCGCCCTGACCTTCAGGCCCTGCCGCATCAGAAACGCACTGTCCGACCCGGGGCCCGAGCCCAGATCCAGCACGTACCCGCCTGCGCTGATCGCATCGGCAAAAGCCTGTCGTGCCTCAAGCTGTTCGGCAGGCAGCGGCATCTGCAGATAGTCCGATACCCGGCTGGTATAGGCGTCGATCGTTTTCCGGTCCGGCATCACGCAGGCTCCCTCAGCACGCGCGGCACCTTGAACTCCACGTTTTCCACGGCGGTCTCAACCAGTTCGACGGTCACGTTGTAATGATCGCGGAAGGCATCAATCACCTCGTTGACCAGCACTTCGGGGGCCGAGGCGCCGGCAGTGATGGCGATGCTGGAAATCCCCTCAAGCGCACGCCAGTCGATCTCGGTTGCGCGCTGCACCAGCTGTGCGTAATTGCACCCCGCGCGCGACGCGACCTCGACCAGACGGCGCGAGTTGGACGAGTTCGGTGCGCCCACCACCAGCAGGGCATCGGATTTCGGCGCCACCGACTTGACCGCTTCCTGCCGGTTGGTGGTGGCGTAACAGATGTCTTCCTTGTGCGGACCGACAATGGCGGGGAACCGCGCCTCAAGGGCTGCTACGATATCTCGCGTGTCATCCACCGACAGGGTGGTCTGCGTGACAAATGCCAGCTTGCCCGGGTCGCGCACCTGTACCTGCGCCACATCGTCGACGGTTTCCACCAGCAGCACCTCGCCATCGGGCAGTTGCCCCATGGTGCCGACAGTCTCGGGATGGCCCTTGTGGCCGATCATGATCATCTGCAGCCCGGCATCCGCGTGGCGCTGTGCCTCGACATGGACCTTGGACACCAGCGGGCAGGTGGCGTCGACATAGATCATCTCGCGCTGGGCGGCTGTTGCAGGAACCGATTTCGGCACACCATGGGCGGAGAAGATTACCGGTCGGTCGTCGGGGCATTCGTCCAGCTCCTCGACAAAGACCGCGCCCTTGTCGCGCAGCCCGTCGACCACGAATTTGTTGTGCACGATCTCGTGGCGCACATAGACAGGCGCGCCCCATTTCTGCAGCGCCATTTCCACGATCTTGATCGCACGGTCCACACCGGCGCAGAAGCCCCGCGGGGCAGCAAGGTAGAGTGTCAGGGGCGGCTTGGTCATTGGGCGGTCTCCTTACGGCACAGGTATTTCTTTTCCTGGCCTTGGTCCAGACAGAACCGCGTCATCGATCTGACATGAATCGATGTTACCAAGATGGTGTTTCAGCACCTGTTCCTAGTTAAAGAAAGCGCGGCCAGGATCCAGATCCTGACCGCGCATATTTTTTCCCCATCAAGAAAACGTTGGCCGGGTCAGTGCCCGCCAGCGACCGCGACACTGCGCGTCTCAGCGGGCATCTCGCGCGGAGGGCGGCCGATCACGTCGCGCAGGTCCTCGAGTTCGATAAAGTTGTCGGCCTGGCGGCGCAGCTCGTCCGAGATCATCGGCGGCTGGCTACGGATGGTCGAGACGACCGAAACGCGCACGCCCTGGCGTTGCAGGCTGGCAATCAGCGGGCGGAAATCCCCATCGCCCGAGAACAGCACGATATGATCCACGCGCGGTGCCAGTTCCATGGCATCGACGGTAAGCTCGATATCCATGTTCCCTTTGACTTTCCGACGCCCCATGCTGTCGGTGTATTCCTTGGCCGGCTTCGTCACCATGGTGAAACCGTTATAGTGCAGCCAGTCGACCAGCGGGCGGATGGGTGAGTATTCGTCGTTTTCCAGTAGCGCCGTGTAATAAAAAGCTCTAAGCAGTTTGCCTCTGCGCATGAATTCCTGACGCAGCAACTTGTAGTCGATATCAAAGCCGAGTGCTTTTGCGGCCGCATAAAGATTCGAGCCGTCGATGAACAGCGCCAGCCGTTCGTCCTTGTAAAACATAAATAGGTCCTTCCGGTATAATCCAGAGCGCCGCTTGTTACGTGAGTGAGCGAGTGAGAAAAATTATGGGCACCCCGATACCCCATAATTTAGTGCTTTTAATGTGTATCGCAAGTATGCAATTCGCCGAATATAGGGGGTGTAATGGTTAATTCTTCGTTAATCGCGGTTGTAGCGCTGGGCGCCAATCTCAGTCTGAGAGGAGCCGTGCCGGAAATGACCTTACGTCAATCTCTGGATGCGCTGGCGCACCGGGGTGTGGTGATTCGCTCTGTCAGCCGCTTTTTTGCGACCCCCTGTTTTCCCGCCGGTGCGGGTCCGGATTACGTCAATGCCGCGGCTTTGATAGAAACGGATCTGGCACCGGAAGACCTGCTTCAGATCCTGCACGAGGTCGAGCATGAGTTCGGTCGCGAACGTGCGCAACGCTGGGGAATGCGGACGCTGGATCTGGATCTGGTATGTTACGGCGACCAGGTTCATCCGGACCGGGCGGAACATGACCGCTGGCGCACCCTGCCGACGCAGGACCAGGCACGGCAGGCCCCCGACCGTCTGATCCTGCCGCACCCACGCCTTCAGGACCGGGCTTTCGTGCTGGTTCCGATGGCGGATGTGGTGCCCGACTGGCAGCATCCAGTACTGGACCGGACGGTGACCGAGATGGTCGCAGCTCTGCCGCCTGAAGATGTCGCGCAGGTTACGCCGCTGTGATCCGCGCATTTTCGGTATTTCCCGCTTGTCAATGCCGGGATTCGCGCTTAGATAATCCCCTTCCTGACATGGATTCAGTAACGGAGAGCGCTCAATGGCCCGCGTGACGGTTGAAGACTGCGTAGACAAGGTACCGAACCGGTTCGAACTGGTGATGCTCGCCGCCCATCGTGCGCGCGAGATTTCCGCCGGTGCGTCGATCACCGTGGACCGCGACAACGACAAGAACCCCGTCGTGTCGCTGCGCGAGATTGCCGACGAAACCCAAAGCGCGGATGACCTGCGCGAGCGTCTGATCGAAGCCAACCAGACCCAGATCGAGGTTGATGAGCCGGAAGAAGATCAGATGGCGCTGCTGATGGGTGCGGAATCGGACAAGCCTGCCGATGACGACATGTCGGAAGAAAAGCTCCTGCGCGCTCTGATGGAGGCACAGGGTCAGGGGTAAGCCCAAAGAATGAGGGTGCGGACCGGATGATTTCTGCTGACGATCTGATTGCGCTGGTCCGCAACTACAACCCAAAGACAAATGCTGATCGCATCGCCCGCGCCTATGAGTTTGGGATGCAGATGCACGAAGGGCAGTTCCGCCATTCCGGCGAGCCCTATTTTTCCCATCCCGTTGCCGTTGCCGCCATCCTGACCGAACAGCGTCTGGATGATGCAACGATCATCACGGCGCTGCTGCACGACACGATCGAAGATACCAAGGCCAGCTATGGCAAGGTCTCGGAACTGTTCGGCGACGAGGTCGCCAAATTGGTCGACGGCGTCACCAAGCTGACCAACCTGCAGCTTTCCAGCCGCGAAACCAAGCAGGCCGAGAATTTCCGCAAGCTGTTCATGGCCATGTCCAAGGACCTGCGGGTCATTCTGGTCAAGCTGGCTGACCGCCTGCACAACATGCGTACTATCAAGGCGATGCGCCCGGAAAAGCAGGTGCAGAAAGCGCGCGAGACGATGGATATCTATGCGCCGCTTGCAGGCCGCATGGGGATGCAGTGGATGCGCGAGGAACTCGAAGACCTCGCCTTCCGCGTCCTGAACCCCGAAGGCCGCCAGTCGATCATTCGCCGCTTCATCACCCTGCAACGCGAAACCGGCGACGTGATCCACCGCATCACCGGCGACATGCGCCACGAACTGGAAAAGGCCGGGATCGAGGCCGAGGTCTTTGGCCGCGCCAAGAAACCCTATTCGATCTGGCGCAAGATGCAGGAAAAGGATCAGGGCTTCTCGCGCCTCTCGGACATCTACGGATTCCGCATCATCACGCCCAGCGAGGAAGATTGCTATCGCACCCTCGGGGCCATTCACCAGCGCTGGCGCGCGGTGCCCGGTCGGTTCAAGGATTATATCAGCCAGCCGAAATCGAACGGCTACCGCTCGATCCACACCACGGTTTCGGGGCGTGACGGCAAACGGGTCGAAGTTCAGATTCGCACCCGCCAGATGCATGACGTTGCCGAAACTGGTGTCGCCGCGCACTGGTCCTATCGCGATGGCGTGCGCTCGGAAAACCCGTTTGCAGTCGACCCGGCCAAATGGATCGCCAATCTGACCGCACAGTTCGACAACGAGGATGATCACGAAGACTTCCTCGAAGCGGTCAAGCTCGAGATGTATTCCGACCAGGTGTTCTGCTTCACCCCCAAGGGTGACGTGGTGAAACTGCCGCGCGGGGCGACACCGATCGACTTTGCCTATGCCATTCATACCCGCATCGGGCATGCCTGCGTGGGGGCAAAGGTCGACGGTATCCGGGTGCCGCTGTGGACCCGGCTCAAGAACGGACAGTCGGTGGACATCATCACCGCCGATGGCCAGACGCCGCAGGTCACATGGCTGGAGATTGCCGTCACCGGCAAGGCGCGCACTTCGATCCGTCGTGCCCTGCGCGAGGTTGACCGCGAGCGGTTCATCAAACTGGGCAAGGAACTGGCCCGCGCCGGGTTCGAACATGTGGGCCGCAAGGCCACTGACAAGGCGCTGGACACCGCCGCCAAACACCTGCGCCTGAAGGATCGCCATGAATTGCTGGCCCGTCTCGGCAGCGCCGAACTGACCGCGCACGAGGTGGTCAGCGCAGTCTATCCCGAACTGACCCAGGACGACGGCGATGCTATCCCGCTGCGCCGCGCGGTCATCGGGCTTGAGGCGGGGCAGAAATTCGACCGCGCGCCCTGCTGCCAGCCGCTGCCGGGTGAACGCATCGTTGGCATCACCTATCGTGGCAAGGGCGTGGTGGTCCATGCCATCGACTGCGACCGCCTGTCCGAATTCGAGGATGAGCCCGAGCGTTGGGTTGATCTGCACTGGCATCACGGCACCCATCAGGCGGTTTATGGCGCGACACTTGATCTGACCATCGGCAATGATGCCGGTGTGCTGGGGCGAATCTGCACATTGATCGGCGAGAAAAAGGCCAATATCTCGAACCTGGAATTTGTCGACCGAAAACCGGATTTTTACCGCCTGCTGATCAATGTCGAACTGCGTGATCTGGAGCAGTTGCATTCGCTGATGCTGATGCTCGAAGCGGAAAGCGACGTTGCCGCGGTGGAGCGTTTCAGGGATCGGACTAAAACCGCAGTGGCGGCTGGTTGAGAGAGGGTGATCACGAGTGGTTTTCAAGCGCCGAGACCGACGCTCGCCTGCCCGGATCGCTTCGGAATTTGTCTATCCCCGTGGGGGCTGGACCCGTGCCTTTCACTATGTCAAACACCGCGTCCGTCGCCTGCCTGACACGCCTGAACGCATTGCGCGCGGAATCGGGGCAGGGGTCTTTGCCGCATTCACCCCTTTCTATGGTCTGCACTTTCTGGTCGCGGCGGTCGGCGCGCGGCTGATCAACGGCAATATCCTGGCCTCCCTCAGCGGTACGTTTTTCGGCAATCCTCTGACTTATGTCCCCATCGGTGTGATCTGCCTACAAACCGGGCATTTCCTGCTGGGAACCGAGTTCGAAAAAAGCGAAACCCGGGGTCTGATGGGCAAGTTCGCCGATGCCATGGGCGATCTGAAGGACAATTTCTTCGCGATGTTCACCGACCGGGTCGCAGACTGGGACGGACTGAGTATCTTCTATAGCGAGGTATTTTATCCCTACATGATCGGGGGCGTCCTCCTGGGCCTTCTGGCCGGGATAATCTGCGGGTATCTCAGTCTCCCGCTGATCCGCAAATACCAGCAACGCCGCCGGGCGAAGATCAAGGCGAAATTTGAAGAAATCAAACGGCTGGCCGGCGCAAAGACTGCCGTTCACGAAACAAAGCCTCTAGGCTCGGGCCAAAACCAGAAAAAGGAATCGCGTGATGTCTGACAACTATCTGCGTCTGGGCGTGAATATCGACCACGTGGCCACCGTGCGCAACGCACGTGGCGGGGACTATCCCGACCCTCTGCGCGCCGCAAGGATCGCGGAAGAGGCGGGCGCGGACGGCATCACCGCGCATTTGCGCGAAGACCGCCGCCATATCTCGGACGCCGATATCGACGGGCTGATGGAGGTTCTGACCGTGCCCCTGAATTTCGAAATGGCCGCGACCGACGAGATGCAGAAAATTGCCCTGTGCCACAAACCGCACGCAGTGTGTATTGTCCCGGAAAAGCGCGAGGAACGCACCACCGAAGGCGGGCTCGAAGTCGCGCGCGAGGAAAACAAGCTGGCCCATTTCATCGCCCCCCTGCGTGATGTCGGCTGCCGCGTGTCGATCTTCATCGCCGCCGACAAGCGCCAGATCGACGCCGCCCACCGCATTGGTGCCGAGGTGATCGAACTGCATACCGGCGCCTACTGTGATTTCCACGCCGAAGGCCGCATGGAAGACGCCGCGCGCGAGCTGGAAGCGCTGCGCGAGATGTCCAAATACGCCCATTCGCTGGGGCTTGAAGTTCACGCGGGCCATGGCCTGACCTATGAATCGGTCAAACCCGTTGCCGCTTTCCCCGAGGTGCGCGAACTCAATATCGGCCATTTCCTGATCGGCGAGGCGATTTTCCGAGGCCTAACACCAGCGATTGCCGAGATGCGCCGCCTGATGGATGAGGCGCGGGCATGATCACGCCCACCTTCGTCGCGATCTGGTTTGCCTGGCTGATGGCTGGGGACTCTCCGGGCCCGGCGACGATGGGCATCGCGGGCACCGCCATGAACGAAGGCCGCCGCGCGGGCCTGGTGTTTGCATTGGGCATCTGCGCCGGGTCCGCTGCATGGGGCATCGCGGCGGCGCTCGGGCTGTCGGCGATCATGCTGGCCAATGTCTGGGTGTTCGAGGTGATCCGTTATATCGGCGTGGCCTATCTGGGCTGGCTGGCTCTCAAGGCCCTGCGCCGCGCCTTGTCCGCGGATGAGGTCGCGCCGGGCAACCCGGTCACGGGCTCGCTCCGCACGATCTTCGCCAAAGGTGCCGCCATCCACCTGACCAACCCCAAGGCGATCCTCAGCTGGGGCTCGATTTACGCCATCGTCGCCCCGAATGACGCCAGCCTTCTGATGTTGCTGGGCTATTTTGCAATGCTCTACGCAGGCTCACTGCTCATCTTCATCGGCTACGCCTTCCTGTTCTCCTCCGCTCGCATGGTCCGCGCCTACCGCCGCGCCCGCCGCTGGTTCGATTTCGCCTTTGCCGGGTTCTTTGGCGTGGCGAGTTACAAGATACTGACGGTGCGGTTGTCGTGATGAAACAACTCGAGACAGCAAGCCCATTGAAAACTCTTTTCAAATCTCATGAAGATGTTGGCTTGAATCGTCTCGGCTTCTTGTGCTTCGTCTTCGTCGATCTGATTGGACTGTATCTAGTAAAGTGGTGGTTCGAAATCGAATGGCCATTCGCAACCCTTCCACTGGGACTGGCGATGTTTTTGGCAGCTATGTCCTACGGAATGGACAAAGGTATTCGCGGCAAGCCTCTTGGCGATAGCTACAAAAGTTGGATCATCGCACGTCAGATGGTTCTCACAACTTTGGCGGCGGTAGTGGCGCTGATAACTTTCGCACTCGTTTTCGACGGCCCCTCAGATATCAACGTTCTGAGCAATGTGGCCCTGATAGCAGGTGCCGAGTTCTCGCTTTGTATGATCGTTTCATTTGTGCTGTGCCGCTATGCTTTTGTTTTCGGAGTTAAGCGAGGATATTCGGCCTTTCTGAAAAAGGAAAAGCAAAGCCAATGATCCTCGGCATCGGCACAGACCTCGCAAACATAGACCGCATCCAGGGCACGCTCGACCGGTTCGGCGACCGGTTCCGCAACCGTGTCTTCACCGAAACCGAACAGCGCAAGGCCGAACGCCGCGCCGATACTGCGGGCACCTATGCCAAGCGCTGGGCCGCAAAAGAGGCGTGTTCCAAGGCGCTGGGCACCGGTCTGCGCATGGGCATTGCGTGGAAAGACATGGCCGTGACCAATCTGCGCACCGGCCAGCCCATTATGCACGTCACCGGCTGGGCCGCTGAACGGCTGAAGGAAATAACGCCCGAAGGTTATGAGGCCATCATCCACGTCACCCTGACGGACGACCACCCCTGGGCGCAGGCCTTTGTTGTGATCGAGGCGCGCCCCGTTCAAGATCGCCCCGCACAGCCTTGACTTGCCCCCGGCCGACCCGCATGTAGCAACCCAATAAGCCAAGGACCGGAGAGCAGTATGGCCGAGGAAGCCAAATCAGGTAACGCCGTCTGGGAGACGATCAAAACCATCGTCTATGCCCTGCTGATCGCGGGCATTTTCCGTACCCTGTTCTTTCAGCCCTTCTGGATCCCGTCCGGCTCGATGAAGCCCACCTTGCTGATCGGCGACTTCCTGTTCGTGAACAAGATGGCCTACGGCTACTCCTACGCGTCCTGCCCCAGCGTGATCATCCCCAGCGTCGGTCTGAACATCGATGCCGAGGATATCTGCGGCTGGATGCAGGGGGATGACAATACACGCATCTGGGGAGGCGAGCCCGATCGCGGCGATGTCATCGTTTTCCGCCACCCCGTCACAGGGCGCGATTTCATCAAGCGGCTGATCGGCCTGCCCGGCGACCTCATTCAGGTCCGCGACGGGGTAATCATTCTGAACGGCACTCCCGTGCAGCAAACCCCCGACGGCGTGTTCACCGAAATCGCCGAACCGCAAGGCCCGCAGGGTCTGCGCCCGCGCTGCGAAAACGGCCCTGTCGGCATTGGTGGTGCCTGTGAAAAAAGCCGCCTGATCGAAACCCTGCCGAACGGTGCTTCCTACGAGGTGCTGAACATCCGCAATCAGGGGTCCGACAACACCGGCATCTACACGGTGCCCGAAGGCCACTATTTCTTCATGGGCGACAACCGCGACAATTCCAGCGACAGCCGCGTGCCACAGTCCGCAGGCGGCGTCGGCTATGTTCCTTATGAAAACCTGATCGGCCGCGCCGACCGGATCATGTTCTCGTCCGCTGGCCGTTCGATGCTGTTCTTCTGGACCTGGCGGGGCGACCGCTTCTTCAAGGCGGTCAATTGAAGCTTTCAGCCGAAATAAAAGCCTTCCAGCAGCGTTTGGGGTACGAGTTCAAAAGCCCCGAACTTCTGCTGCGCGCGCTGACCCACGGATCGGTGTCCTCGACGACCCGGCCCGACAATCAGCGGCTCGAGTTTCTGGGCGACCGGGTCCTGGGCCTAGTGATGGCCACCGCCTTGCTTGAGGCAGACAAAAATGCCTCCGAAGGCCAACTGGCCCCGCGATTCAACGCACTTGTTCGCAAAGAGGCCTGCGCCGACGTGGCCCGCCAAATCGATCTGGGCGCGGTCCTGAAACTGGGCCGGTCCGAGATGCTGTCCGGCGGGCGCCGCAAACAGGCCTTGCTGGGCGACGCGATGGAGGCGGTGATCGCCGCCGTCTACCGCGATGCGGGGTTCGAGGCGGCCCGCGATGTCATCCTCGCGCTCTGGGGCGATCGTATTCACAAGGTCGAGGCGGACGCCCGCGACGCGAAAACCGCGTTGCAGGAATGGGCGCAGGCCCGCGGTCAAAAACCGCCCGCTTACGTCGAAGTCAAGCGCAGCGGTCCGGATCACGCCCCGGTCTTCACCATCGCTGCCCGCCTGCAGGACGGAACCGAAGCGCAGGCCACCGCCGGATCGAAACGGCAGGCGGAACAGGCGGCAGCCAAGGCGCTGCTTGAAGACCTCGCGAAATAGCCCGACAGGGATCATTCTTCATCTGGCCGAAAATATCCCGGGGGTGAGCCCGGACGACATCCGGGCGAGGGGGCTGGCCCCCTACCGGTCGGATTGGCGCGGCCGATCCGACGCTTAGACCACCCGGATATACGCGGTCAGCCCGGTTTTCTGATGCTCGATTACATGGCAATGAAACGCCCAGTCGCCGGGATTGTCCGCGACCAGCGCGATCTCGGCCACCTCATCCTTCAGCAACAGCATCGTGTCCGTCATCAGGGGCGGCAGTTGGCGCAGGTTCGATTTCAGCGGCACAAAGGCCAGCCCATGCAGGTGGATCGGATGCAGATTGGGCGATTCATTGCGCAGCCGAAGCACATAGGTATTGCCCGTCTCCAATGTGGCCAGCGGGCCGACACCTTGGGCCGCATCGCCGGGCCACGGGGTCCTGTTGACCGACCAGAAATTGTAACCCGGCGAACCGCAGAACCCGTTATTGGGCGCGCCGCCCTCGGGTGTCCAGCCAAAGACGAATTCGTGCACCTCGGCCCGCGCCAGATCCGGCCTGGCGACCGGGTTGATGGGCAGGGGACGTAGGTCCCGCAAGTCCCGCGAAAGCGTGGCTCCGACAGACCGCAGTCGCGCCATGGCAACCGGTGCACTTCCCGGCAATTTCGCCATCAGATCGACGGTCCGCTCCTCACCTGCAGGCATCACAACGGCAAAATCGACCCGTTGGCCGGGACCGACCAGCAAGGGGTCTTCCACGCTTGGCATCGGCAGCGCGATTTCGACCGGATGACCGTCCCAGGCGATAATCCGCGCCTCGGCTCCGGCCAGATGCAGCTTGTAGATGCGGGTCGTATCCGAATTGAGAACCCGCAGCCGCACTAGGCTGCCCGCCGCATGATCATAGGCTGGCCCTGTTAGCCAGTTCGCCGTCTGAACATTCCCGAACGTACCCGCCCGCGCGGCCCCGCGCGCGTTAAAGGCAGGCAGAAACTGCCCGTCCTCGCCCAGACGGAAATCCCGCAGGTTGATCACCTGCTCACTGTCAAAGCCGGGGTCTTCGGCCTCGGCGATGACCATCACCCCGGCCAGCCCATGGGCCATCTGCTCCATCGTCATGCAATGGGGGTGGTACCAATACGTCCCCGCGTCCGGGGGTGTGAACTCATAGGTAAAGACCTCATCCGTTCCGATCGGCATCTGGGTCAGATAAGGCACCCCGTCCATCTGGTTGGCAATCCGCATCCCGTGCCAGTGCATGGCGGTGTAATCGGGCAGAGTGTTGCGCACCGGCAGGCGCATCACCTCACCCTGCGTGCCATACAGAACCGGCGGCGGTGCGTCGGGTGACAGGCTGACCATGCCCGTGGTCACCTGATCCTTAAGCGCAAAGCTGGCCGGTTGAATGACCAGTTCCTGCGTACCTGCTGCCAGTCCCAATCCACCCAGACTCAATGCGCCTGCGGCAGCCCCACTGCCCAAAAGAAACTCACGGCGTTTCATATGTGCCTTATTTTCGGATTTGATCGCCTGGCTGGGTTCGGCTGAGCGCACGGTATTCGTGCCATCCCGGACGCATGGCGGCAATGCGACAAATCCCTCTGGCCCGCATGGCCAATCTGCTATAGGGATGCGCAGTTGCAAACAGGATCGCATTGAACATGACCACACGCGCCGGATTTATCGCACTGATCGGAGAGCCCAACGCAGGCAAATCCACCCTGCTGAACCGCATGGTCGGGGCGAAGGTTTCCATCGTGACACACAAGGTGCAGACCACCCGTACCCGAATTCGCGGCGTGGCGATGGAAGGCGACGCGCAACTGGTCTTTGTCGACACGCCGGGCCTGTTCAAGCCCCGCCGCCGCCTGGACCGCGCCATGGTCGCCGCCGCTTGGGGCGGGGCGGCGGATGCCGATGTCGTCGTGCTGATGGTCGAGGCCCATCGCGGCATCACCGAAGGGGTCGAGCGTATCCTCGAAGGTCTCGAGGAGATCGGACAGGGCCGCACTGTCGCGCTGGCCATCAACAAGATCGACAAGGTGCCGTCCGAGAAACTTCTGGCTCTGACAAGCGATCTGAACGCACGCTATCCGTTTGCCGAAACCTTCATGATTTCGGCGGAAAAGGGCCATGGCGTCGATGACCTGCGCAAATGGCTGGCCTCGGAACTGCCCGAAGGTCCGTGGCTTTACCCCGAGGATCAGATCGCCGATCTGCCCCTGCGCATGATCGCCGCCGAGATGACGCGCGAGAAACTGACCCTGCGCCTGCATCAGGAACTGCCGTACCAGCTGACCGTCGAGACCGAGAACTGGGAAGAACGCAAGGACGGTTCCGCCAAAATCGATCAGGTCATCTATGTCATGCGCGATGGCCACAAGGGCATCGTGCTGGGCAAGCGCGGCGAGACGATCAAGGCAGTCAGCCAGGCCGCGCGGGCAGAGTTGGAAGAGTTCCTCGACCGCAAGATCCACCTGTTCCTGCAGGTGAAAGTCCGGCCCAACTGGCTGGAAGAATCCGAACGCTATTCGGAAATGGGTCTGGATTTCAAAGACGGCAACGCATGACCCGACTGACGGCGGAATTCTGGGTCCATGCCTATCTGGCGCGGCTTCGCTTTCAGGAAATTCCTGCCTTCGTCGTGGCCCATGGCGACGACACGGCAGGCGCGGTGCTGATCAAGCTGAACACGCTTGACGGGCAGGCCACGGCCTTCCAGCGCAGCTTTGATCTGATGAGCGGCGAACGCAAATGGGTCGAACTGTCCGGCGGCCCCGAGCCGGACGTGGACGCCGCCATCCAGCGCCAACGCAGCTTTGACCCCGATCTCTGGGTGATCGAGGTCGAGGACCGGCAGGGCCGGCATCTGTTGGGGGAAGAGGGGTTGGAATGATCCCTGCTTCGAAGGGTCTTTGACGCACGGATCAAAGCGTCTATTTTGAACCTGCTCCTGGCCAGAACGGACTGGCCTATCCGTGGAACAACACAAGACGATGAGGTGTTCGCGTGGCTGAAACACTCGCTGAGAAACTGGAAAAATCCGAGCTTGGCCACTGGATGCAGCGGTTCGAAGGCTTCATGGTTTTCGTCGGGGTCTTTGGCCCATTCGCTACCCTTCCGCAATTGATCAAGCTCTACTTTACTCACTCCCAGCACGCCACCGGTCAATCACTGCTTTCGTGGTCGCTCTATGCCGGTCTGTCGTTTCTGTGGTTCGCCTACGGGCTGGTGGTAGGCAAACTGCCGATTTACGTGGGCAACGGAATCTCGATGGTGCTGAATCTGCTCATGGTCATCGGCATCCTGATCCACGCGGGCGTGACGTTCTGACCTCGCATTCTGTGGAACCACTCTGGCCTTACCACCCGCCGCTTTTCTGCGTGATATCGTGCCCGGTGGCGCTGAGCGTATCACCGGCAAACGTTTTCACCTTGGGCGCAAACGCCTGAAAATAAGGCTGCGATTGCACATGGGCCAATGTCTCGGCACTGTCCCAGCGTCCCCAGTGAAATCGAGACACACCATCATCGGCCACCGCGACCTGATAGGTGAACTTCCCCACAGCCTTGGGGTCGGCGTCGATCGCCGCGATGAACGTGTTTACGGCTTCCAGCCATTCAGTCTCATCGCCATCGTAGCGATATGTGATTGTAATTCCGCGCATCGGATCTCATCCTTATTTAACTCTAATGTTAATTAGAGAGTGATATCGCCTGCACGTCAAGCTTTCATGGTTGCGGTCCAGGCTCGCCACAGGTCAAATGGGCACAGCAAACGGCACGGGGCCCATGTGGACTGGCGCGATCACGGCATACTTCTGACCTCTCGCCGCCACGGCGAAACGGCGGCGATAATTGAGGTCTTTACCCAGACCCATGGACGGCATGCCGGTGTCGTACGTGGCGGGGCCAGCCGCAAGATTGCGCCGATCCTGCAGCCCGGTGCGCAGCTGGATGTGCTGTGGCGGGCGCGGCTTGAAGAACATATCGGAACCTTTCAGGTCGAACCCCTGCGATCGCGCGCGGCGGCGGCCTTTTCAGGACGTCTGGCGCTGGCCGGGCTGAACACGGTTTTGTCGCTTCTGTCCTTCTGCTTGCCGGAGCGGGAACCGCATCCGGGCATCTACAAGCAAACCGAACAGCTGATGGACCTGCTGGGGCAGGATGACATCTGGCCACTGGCCTATCTGCGCTGGGAACTGGCCCTGCTGGAAGAGTTGGGTTTTGGCCTCGACCTGTCGGCCTGTGCGGCGACCGGCGCAACCGAAGGGTTGATCTATGTCTCGCCTAAATCGGGCCGCGCCGTCAGTGCCGCCGGCGCCGGAGAATGGGCCGACCGGTTGTTGCCGCTGCCCCCCTGCCTGCGAGGCGAAGGGCAGGCACCGGATGCCGAGATCGTCGAAGGGTTAAAAACAACGGGCTATTTTCTGGAACACCGCGTGGCGCCTGCACTGGGCCACCACCCCTTGCCAGCGGCCCGGGCGCGGTTTCTGGATCAGCTCACTCGACGGCTTTGAACACCATCTCGTGCCCGTCCTCATTGCGCAGGATCAGCACGTCGCCCGACACCTCGGACTGGGTCATCGCCAGCAGGGCCGCGAAATAAAACCCTTCGGCCTCAAGCCCCGCACAGGCCGCGCGGGTTGCGTTCAGGTCGGTGACCTCGAACCACGGATAAGGCGCGTTCAAGATGCCGCTGTAGCTGTTGCAAGGCGCGTTGCCTTCGATCCTGCCCTCTTCGGGGAACCGCAGCAGAGCGCTGGCTTCAAAAGACTGCCCGTCGATTTCCTGCAAGTTCCATGTGCGGTCCGCCGCGCCATAGGCGGCCACGGATTCGTCCCGGTCGCATTGCAGCAAGGCCAGCAGGGGCAGAGTCAGGATCAGGCGTGTCATGACGGTGTCTTATCCTTTTGCGGACGGTGGCGAAACCTGCGCGGTCCGGATCAATAAGGTATCTCGCCGCTCAGCAATTCCGCGCGCACCTCGCTTCGGGGCCGCCAGTTATACTTGGTATCCTCACGCACGGGTGCCCAGTGCAAGGCGCCGCTGTTGCGCCACGGGTCCAGGATAATGCCGTCATACAACGACGCCCCCGTGGCGCTGATCGATGCCGAATGGTGGATGATCCGGAACGCCGTCGGCGGAGATGTGGCCCAGTTCAGGTCCAGCGTGCGGAAATCCTCCTGCCGGAGCCGCTTCGTCATGGCCTCGGCCCAGTCATTGCACAACCCATATTCGCGAAAACCGTTGATGACCTTGGCGTTGTGGATGATGGCCGGATCCTCGACCTGCCATTCCCGCGCCAGACGCTGCGAATAGGTGTAAGCGATTGTGGCGGCCTTTTGCGCTTCGGCCGGGTCAACGTCGGGCCCGAGGCCTCCGATCGCTTGCGCCAGCGCGTCGATGTCGCTTTGGCCCGCTGTCGGCTGCGTGGTCGCGCAGCCGCTCAGGGCGAGCGCGGCGATGGTTGCCCAAAGTGCAAAGAGTATTCTGGTCATTCTTTGTTTACCAACTGCCCGTGTGGTTCCGTCTGTTCCACGGGATGCTCTACCCCAGTTTCGCGCGGAATCAGAGGGGGAAATTTTCATGCCCCTATTTAGTGGCAAATCCCGGTCCGCACCCGGCCAATGCCGGTTTGCTCATGTACAAAACGAACTGCCGGAAGGTCCATGCGCGAACAAATCCGGCAGATCAAGAAAAGACCCGGCGCAAGACCGGGTCCAGTTGAGGAAACAGAGATGCCGAAAAGCGGTCAGCCGAGCAGACGTCGCGCGATAACCTGAGCCTGAATTTCGGCAGCTCCTTCGAAAATGTTCAGAATGCGCGCATCGCACAGCACGCGGCTGATCTTGTATTCCAGCGCAAAGCCGTTGCCGCCATGAATTTGCAGCCCGTTATCCGCTGCCGCCCATGCGACACGCGCGCCTAGCAGCTTGGCCATTCCGGCCTCAAGGTCGCAGCGCTGGCCATGGTCTTTTTCCCAGGCGCTGAAGTAGGTCAGCTGCCGCGCGATCATGATCTCGACCGCCATCATGGCCAGCTTGCCAGACACACGCGGGAAGTTGATCAGAGATTTGCCAAACTGTTTGCGGTCCTGCGCGTATTGGATGGCAATATCCAGCGCGCATTGCGCCACGCCAATGGCGCGTGCCGCCGTCTGGATACGCGCGGATTCGAAGGTTTCCATCAACTGCTTGAAGCCTTTTCCTTCTTCGCCGCCCAGCAGGTTCTCGCCCTTGACGTGGAAGCCGTCAAAACCCAGCTCGTATTCCTTCATGCCGCGATAGCCCAGCACCTCGATCTCACCGCCGGTCATGCCGGGGGTGGGGAAGGGGTTTTCATCCGTACCGGGCGTCTTTTCTGCCAGGAACATGGACAATCCGCGGTGATCGGTGGTGTCGGGATTGGTGCGCGCCAGCAGGGTCATCACATGGGTGCGCGCCGCATGCGTGATCCAGGTTTTGTTGCCGGTGATCTTGTAATCACCGTTCTCGTCCTTGACCGCACGGGTGCGCAGGCTGCCAAGGTCCGAGCCGGTGTTGGGTTCGGTGAATACGGCAGTTGGCAGAATCTCGGCGTTGGCGATCTTGGGCAACCATTGCGCCTTTTGTTCATCCGTTCCGCCCGCGATAATCAACTCGGCCGCGATCTCGGACCGGGTGCCCAGCGAACCGACACCGATATAGCCGCGCGACAGTTCCTCGGACACCACGCACATCGAGGCTTTGGATAGACCGAACCCACCGAATTCTTCGGGAATGGTCAGGCCAAATACGCCCATTTCCGCCAGTTCTTCAATGATCTCGATCGGGATCAGTTCATCCTTGAGGTGCCAGTCATGCGCGTTCGGTTCGACCTTTTCCTGCGCATAGCGGCGGAACTGGTCGCGGATCATTTCAAGCTCTTCGTCCAGACCCGAGGCGCCGAACATGGTGGCGCCGGACTGATCCTGCATCAGCGCGACCAGACGGCTGCGTGCGGCCTGTGAATTGGCCTGTGCCATCAGGGTTTGAACTTCGGAACACTGGAACCCGGACAGCGCGTCCCAGCCCAGCCCCAGATCCTGCAGGCGCACAACCTCGCCCTGGTTCATCGGAATGCCGCCCGCGACCTGATGCAAGTATTCGCCAAAGGCGATCTGGTGTAGCAGCTGTTCGATTTCACTGAACTTGCCGTCGGCCTCCAGCGTTTCGGCCCAACGCTGCATCTGTTGCAGGGATTGGTTATAGGTGGCCAGCCATGCAAGGCCGTGCGCGGCGGTCTGGTTGGCTTCGATCAGTGCCCCCGAAATCTTTCCGTCAGCGCTGACCATATCGCGGACGGATTCCCGCGCCCGTTCAAAAACCGCCTCGACCGCCGGAACGGCAGCTCGGGTCAGGGTCAGCAGATCGGGCAAAATCGCAGGTGTCGTCATCTGGGTCATATCCTGTCCGTCATGGGCCATGAATCACGTCCTTCTCTGGGTCGTCTGGTCATATCATGCTGCACGTGCAGCGCAACAAAAATACGAATTTTGCAGGTAAAAAGTTCAAAAATTACCCGGTGAGTTTTGCAGTGCAGAGAAATCTGGGAGTGGTATCAACGAGGCATGACATGGTTTTCAATACTCTCGACACAGGATCTGGCGCTGGCCGTTTCGATTGCCTTACTTGCCGGGTGCATCAAGGGAATGGTCGGATTTGCCATGCCCATGGTTCTGGTTTCGGGGCTGAGCATCTTCCTGCCGCCCGAATGGGCCGTGGCCGGGCTGATCCTGCCAACTTTGGTCACAAACGGAGTTCAGGCGTTGCGCCAAGGTGTCCCCGCAGCGGTGTCGTCCATCCGA
This sequence comes from Ruegeria sp. BG6, assembly GCF_056538465.1. NCBI lineage: Bacteria > Pseudomonadati > Pseudomonadota > Alphaproteobacteria > Rhodobacterales > Roseobacteraceae > Ruegeria > Ruegeria sp. BG6. The sequence continues at coordinate 229,122 of NZ_JBQFTB010000007.1, forward strand.
CGGTTCCGTGTGTTTCTGATCGTGGGGCTGCTGTTTTTGTTGGTGGGCGCACAACTGGTCAGCCTCGTTCCGGCGCGAACGCTGTTGCTGATGATCGGCGCACCGGTGACGTTCTTTGCACTGATTCAGGTCTTGGGATCAAAGCTGACATTGTCGAAACCTTCAGCCTGGATTGAGGCGGCGATGGGTTCGGTTGCCGGTTTCGTGGGCGGCATGTCAGGCATCTGGGGGCCGCCGACCGTGATGTACCTGACGGCCCTCAACACGCCGAAGGCAGATCAGATGCGGGTTCAGGGCGTCGTTTACGGGCTGGGTGCGGTGGCGCTGGTTTTTGCCCATCTGGGATCAGGCATCCTGCGCATGGAAACGGCCGCATTTTCCGGTTTTCTGATCGCACCGGCGGTCGTTGGGTTGTGGGCAGGGCTGAAGTTCCAGGCGCGGATTGATCAGGCTCGGTTCCGCAAGGTGACGTTGATCGTGTTGCTGATCGGCGGCCTGAATCTGCTTCGCCGGGGGCTGACGGGTTGAAGGGTCAGGCCCGGCTGTCCGCGTAGCGGAACGAGAAGTAGAGGATCAGCATCAGGAAAAACAAGCCGGAGATATCGCCAATCAAGAAGGCGATGTATTCCGCCGTGGCGCTGCCAAAGGCCATGTTGGTCAGGATCGACACCAGAAACGACGTGACAATCCCCACACCCATGACACAGGCCCAGCATGGCCGTTTGTCGGGCCTGGGAAACAGGTCCCAGCCAAGCCCTTTACACAGATAAAACACCGCAGGCGCGGTTGCGACGGCAATGACCATTGCCATCAGGCGGCTGGGCAGGAACACGTCCCATCCGCCGACATAAGCGAAGACGATGAAAACACCCGGCAGCAGTGCAAATATTGCGCGCCATCCCAACAGCCAGGCGGCCAGAACCCGTACGCCATGCGGCAGAAACAACAGGCTGGCCCGGCTGGGGTATTCGGGAAAAAACACGTTCTGAAGGGGCATCAGAACCTCAAACGTGAGGAACGATACCACCACATAGGCCAAAGAGGCGTAGAAGGTTTCGGTAGCCCATTTTCGCACGACGATCAGCCGTCGTCACGAAACGCGGCGGCTTCATCTGGGTGCATGAACGATATACCGCCCCCGGTTGGCGCTGCCGCTTTGTGACAGATACCCTTTCTGGACCAGCGATTTCAGCGCGCGGAAGAATGTCGGGCGCGAAACGCTTTTGACAAGGGTGTGTTCGATCAAACCAAAAGTGCGCACTTCCTCGTCGGATTTGGACAGTTCCTCGGCGGCATAGTAGATATCGCGCTCAACAGGAGAGAGCTTCTCGAGGCCCAGCGTTTGTTCCATGCTCTGCATGAGTTTGCGCAATTCAGTGAGTTTCGAAATTTCCGTCATGATTTTCCGTTTTCCCCTTAGTCAGGTTTCAGTCACCCGTGGTGATGAGAAACATGCAGTGTGGTGCTGTATTTGGCATGTCTCATATTGACACACATCCCTCTGGGACTAAACTGGTTCCCTGATTAGGCTGCTCAATTTCCAAGGTGAGTGAGTTCTTGCGAGCTGCCCAAAAGTTCTTTCAGTTGCGGCCCGGTGCGTTTCGTGCCGGGCATTTTTTTGACATTAATGAAAACGTGGGTAGCGCAATTTGCCGCATCAGGCAATGCAATTGCCAACACATATGGGTGAATACACCTATATGGCGAGCAATGCCGCGCCTTTCACCCGGGTCCGGATGAAATCAGGGGCGCAGCGGCCCCTGAAATTGCCTTATCCGATCGCGACAGCTTTGATGTCTTCGTCGATAAAGGGCAGATACTGTTCAAAGTTTTCGGCAAACATCTGCACCAGTTTTTCAGCCTGTTTGTCGAATGCCGCTTGGTCGTCCCATGTGCGGCGCGGGTCCAGCAGGACTTCGGGCACACCGGGAACCGAGACCGGAACGTCAAAGCCAAAGCTGGCATCCTTGCGGAATTCCGCATCCGCCAGCGACCCTTCCAGCGCCGCTGTCAGCAGCGCGCGGGTTGCCTTGATGGGCATCCGGCTGCCAACGCCGTAAGCGCCGCCGGTCCAGCCGGTGTTCACCAGCCAGCAGGTCGCGCCGTGCTGGGCAATCTTGTCCCGCAGCAGGTTGCCGTAGGCCTCGGGGCGGCGCGGCATGAAAGGTGCGCCAAAGCAGGTCGAGAATGTGGGCTGAGGCTCGGTAATGCCACGCTCGGTACCGGCGACTTTCGACGTGAAGCCTGATAGGAAATGATACATCGCCTGCGCCGGTGTCAGCCGCGCAATCGGGGGCAGAACACCAAATGCGTCGCAGGTCAGCATGATGATATTCTTTGGATGGCCGCCCAACGCCGATTTCGATGCGTTCGAGATGTATTCCAGCGGATAGGCGCAACGCATGTTCGCTGTCAGTGAATCGTCGTCGAAATCCAGTTTCTTGGTCTCGGGATCGAAGACCATGTTCTCGATCACCGTGCCGAATTTCGTGGTGGTGGCGTAAATCTCGGGTTCTGCTTCGGCATTCAGGTTGATGGTCTTGGCATAGCAGCCACCTTCGAAGTTGAAAGTGCCGCGGTCGGACCAGCCGTGCTCGTCATCGCCGATCAGCACGCGGGACGGGTCGGCGGACAAGGTGGTTTTGCCGGTGCCGGACAGGCCGAAGAACACGGCGGTATCAACCGGGTTGCCCACAGCATGGTTGGCCGAGCAGTGCATCGGCATCACGCCCTTTTCGGGCAGCATGTAGTTCAGCAGGGTAAAGACCGACTTTTTGTTCTCACCTGCATATTCTGTGCCGCCGATCAGGATCAGCTTGCGGTCGAAGTTCAGCGCAATCACGGTCTCGCTGCGGCAGCCGTGCTTTTTCGGGTCTGCGCTGAAACTGGGGCAGTTGATGACGGTGAAATCCGCGGTGAACTCGTCCAGGTCAGCGCGGTCCGGCCGTCGCAGCAGGTGGCGGATGAACAGGTTGTGCCAGGCCAGCTCGGTGACCATGCGCACGTTGATCGAATAGGCGGGATCGGCGCCACCGACGAGGTCCTGCACGAAATAGTCGCGACCCTTCATATGGGCCAGCATATCTTCATATAGCGCGTCAAAGCCCTGGGGGGTCATTGCGGCGTTGTTTTCCCACCAGATGGTGTCGGCGACGCTGTCGGTCTTGACAACATGCTTGTCTTTCGGAGACCGGCCTGTGAATTTGCCAGTCGTAACCAGAAACGCGCCGCCATTGCCCAGCGTGCCCTCGCCGCGCTTCAGCGCCTCTTCGATCAGCGCCGGTTCCATGAAGTTGTAATAGACATTGCCCAGACCCTCGATGCCCTGATCCTCGAGGCGGAATTGCGGGTTAACCCGTCCAGATGTCATGTGTGTCTTCTCCTGTGGCGGCGCGAAGGCTGTTTGGCCTTATGCGCTCTTGGGGCAGTATGCCGGGAAAAACCGGCGGATGGGCGGGTCTTATCACGGTCATTTAGGGCATGAACAGGACGGTTTGGCGCAGTTAGCGCAACCAAGTACAAGTTTAGCGCCACCAAGAATTTTCCGCCAAAAATCTGGGCGGCAATTTGCGGGCAGCAAGGCAAATTTGCCGCAAGCTTGCCCCAAGAAAGGCACGATTCGCAGTTACGGATTGATTCGGCGTCCTAAAAACGCCAACAATGCCTTACAAATAAGCCAATTATTGCAAGAGTGAGCAGGAATAGGGATGAACCCGATGTCAAAGATTGCACTGGTGGATGACGACAGGAACATTCTGACGTCGGTATCCATGACGCTCGAAGCCGAGGGTTTTGAGGTCGAAACATATAATGACGGGCAAGCTGCCCTGGATGCATTCAACAAGAAATTGCCGGACATGGCGGTGCTGGACATCAAGATGCCCCGCATGGACGGCATGGACCTGTTGCAAAGGCTGCGCCAGAAAACTCAGATGCCGGTGATCTTCCTGACATCCAAGGATGACGAGATCGACGAGGTTCTGGGCCTTCGCATGGGCGCGGATGACTATGTCAAAAAGCCTTTTTCACAGCGTCTTCTGGTCGAACGTATCCGCGCGTTGCTGCGCCGGCAGGAAGCGACCGAGGGCGATGTGTCCGCTGCCGCCTCTGGCGACGCCAAGGTCATGGAGCGTGGCGAGCTTCGGATGGATCCGCTGCGCCACGCCGTAAGCTGGAAGGGCACCGATGTTTCGCTGACAGTGACCGAGTTCCTGTTGTTGCAGGCGCTGGCGCAGAGACCGGGGTTCGTCAAAAGCCGCGATCAGTTGATGGATGTGGCCTATGACGATCAGGTTTATGTCGACGACCGCACCATCGACAGCCACATCAAGCGGCTGCGCAAGAAAATGCGCGCGGCAGATCCTGAGTTTTCGGCCATCGAAACCCTGTACGGCATCGGGTACAGATACAACGAAGAATAAGAATAGCCTTCTGATAAGGGGTAGCCGGGTCTCGTGCGCGATACCGAACAAGCTAATGCGCTGCGCGACGGAGATGTCGTTCTGGGGGATGACTGGGTCATCCCGCATGATCCCGAGTCCCATGAACTCAGGGCAACGCGGTCGCGACGCAATCTGTTTTCTCTGCGCGGCTCTCCTCTGGCGCGCAAGATCATCACGTTCAACCTGATCGCCCTGGTCATTCTTGTGACCGGGTTGCTGTATCTGGACGATTCACGCAAGGAGCGGGTCCAGCAGACGGCGCGCAATCTGGTGGGTGATGCCCAGCTGGTCAGCAACGTGTTCGAAACCCAGCTGCGTCAGGCGGATTCCGACGGCCCCCGGGACGCTGCTGATCTGGATGTCAGGGACACGCTGTCCGGACTTACACTGCCCGATGGCGGCGAGGTCTTCATTTATGATGCCCAAGGCACCCTGATTGGCTGGACCCGAGGCGCTTCGCTGCCGGCGCAAATGCCTCTCGGGTTGGAGTCAGGGGCCGATGCGCCAACCGGCAGTACAGTTATCAGTGACGGCCTCAATGCCGTCTGGATGGGTCTGACGACAGTATTCACGAAACCGCAGGAAACCGATCCACCGACGCTTGCACAACGCGTACAGGAAATCATCCCGCAGGCATTGCTGGGCAATGTTCAAATGCAGGCGGTTCAGGATGATGCAGGGGAAACCGCAATCGTGGCGGCTGCGCCCATTCTGTTTGACGGAAGCCCGGTCGGTGCCGTTGCCATGGCCGGTCCGGCCGGTGAGATTGATGCGCTTGCCCGGCAGGAGCAGGAGCGCATTCTGCAGATGTTCGTGGTGGCCCTGCTGGTGTCCGTCGGCCTGAGCCTTGTTCTTGCATCAACCATCGCCAACCCGCTTGCGGATCTGGCGGCGGCTGCCGAGATGGGCAGGGACAGGGGGGCTGGTGTCAATCCGGGCCGCATTCGAATTCCCGACCTCAGCGCCCGCCCCGATGAAATCGGGCAGCTCAGCGGAGCGCTGCGAGGGATGGTGACCGCGCTTTACAACCGGATCGATGCGAACGAGCAGTTTGCGGCGGACGTGGCGCATGAAATCAAGAACCCGCTTGCAAGTCTGCAATCGGCAGTCGGGACGCTTCGCATGGTCAAACGCGACGACCAGCGCGAGAAACTTTTGGGCGTGATCGAACATGACGTGCGGCGCCTGGACCGGTTGGTCAGTGATATTTCCAACGCATCCCGACTGGATGCCGAACTGGTCAAGGAAGAGGAGCAGCCATTTGATCTGCTCAAGCTGCTGGGCAATCTTGGGCAGTATCTTGGCGAAGACGCCCGGTCGAAAGGGATCGACTACATCACTGATCTGCCGCCCGACCCGATTGTGATCAACGGGCTTGAGGCGCGACTGGCACAGGTTTTCGTCAATCTGATCACCAATGCGATTTCCTTCTGTGAGGAAAGCGATGCCATTCGGGTCTGGGTACGACAGCGCGAGAACCGGGTTCTGGTGGTGGTGGAAGATACCGGTCCGGGCATACCCGATCAGGCGCTGACCAAAGTGTTCAAACGCTTCTACTCGCAGCGCCCGGTCGAGCATTTTGGGAACAACTCGGGCTTGGGACTTGCGATTTCAAAACAAATTGTCGAGGCCCACGGCGGTGTGATCTGGGCGGAGAACATCCGTCCGACCGAAGCGGACATAACCTCGGATCCTTTGGGCGCCCGGTTTGTTGTCGGGCTTCCTTTGTAGGCATATGTCCAGCCCGACCCTTTCTGCTATCGAACAACAGAACACAGCTTGTATCCATGCCGCTTGCGTCAGCGTCGAAGGGCACGGCCTTCTGATTGTGGGGCGTTCGGGCGCGGGCAAGTCGTCACTGGCGCTGCAGATGATGGCGCTGGGGGCGAGTTTTGTTGCGGACGACCGGGTCAATCTGCATGCACAGGATGACCATGTAATCGCAGACGCTGTTCCGGAACTGCGGGGCGTGATCGAGGCGCGTGGTATCGGCCTGTTGCGCGCAGACTCTAAGGGCCCGGTTCCTGTCAGCCTCGTTGTGGATCTGGACCAGAGCGAACCCGCACGTCTGCCCGAGCCACGGATGATGGTTCTGCTGAGGCATCCTGTTCCCTTGCTTTGGGGCGGTGAAGTACCCAATTTGGCCGCAGCATTGGTGCAATTTCTGAAAATGGGACGAATGGATCCGGAATGGACCGGGAACTGACAACACAGCGGCGTATCGTTCTGGTCACAGGGCCTTCGGGTGCCGGACGATCGACCGCAATCCATGTTCTCGAAGATCTGGGCTTTGAAGCCATCGACAACCTGCCCATGGGGCTGTTGACGCGCCTTCTGGATGGCCCGGAAAGCGACCGGCCCATGGCGCTTGGGATCGACGCGCGCAACCGCGATTTTTCAACCATCGGCTTCATTGAACTGGTGGCGAAACTCAGCCGGATGGAGCAGGTCGATCTGACCACGCTTTATCTGGATTGCAGCGATGACGTGCTGCTGCGACGCTTTTCCGAAACCCGCCGGCGGCACCCGGTGGCAAGGGATTCCAGCCCCGAATCCGGCGTACGCCAGGAAAAGGAGCTGCTGGCCCCGATCCGCGAAATTGCCGATACGCTGATCGACTCGACAGCACTGAATGTCCATCAGTTGCGCGATGAGGTCGAGCGATGGTTCGCACCTCAGGGCGGCCGACATCTGGCGGTGTCGATCGAATCCTTTTCGTACAAGCGCGGCTTGCCTAGGGGGCTGGACATGGTGTTTGACTGCCGGTTTCTGGCCAATCCGTACTGGCGCCCTGAATTGCGCGCGGCCGATGGTAGAAACCCGGATGTTGCAAGCTATGTTCAGTCGGATATGAACTACGGACCGTTCTTCGACAGGGTCGTCGATCTGCTCAGGCTTTTGCTGCCGGCCTTCCGGGCCGAGGGCAAGGCGCATCTTTCGGTTGCGTTTGGCTGCACAGGTGGGCAACATCGCTCGGTCGCGATGGCCGAAGCGGTCGCAAAAGCCCTTGCGGAAGAGGGCCAGCAGGTGGCAATCAGACACCGCGAAATGGAACGACGCTCGTTGAATGTGAGGCCGGATTGATCGGGATCGTTATTGTAGCGCATGGCAGGCTGGCCGAAGAATACCTGGCCGCGATGCAGCACGTGGTCGGGACACAGCCGGGTCTTGTCGCGATCCCGATCGAGGCCGATCATGATCGCGACGCCAAACAAAGCGAAATATGCCGTGCCGCGGATCAGGTCGATGCCGGCGACGGTGTCGTTGTCGTGACTGACCTGTTTGGCGGCAGCCCGTCGAATCTGAGCATGCGGGCCTGCGCCCCGCAGGATCGTCGCATACTTTACGGCGCAAACCTTCCCATGTTGATCAAACTGGCCAAAAGCCGCCACTTGCCCGTCGGCGATGCCGTCCGGCAAGCGATTGAGGCTGGACGAAAATATATCAATGCGCAGAATGTCACGTTGGACTAAAATCGGATTAATTGACCATGACCACCCGAAGCTTGAAAATTATTAACGAAAAGGGCCTACACGCCCGTGCCTCAGCCAAGCTGGTCGAGGTGGTCGAGGGATTTGATGCCAGTGCCGAGGTTTCGCGGGACGGACTTTCTGCATCCGGTGACAGTATTATGGGCCTTTTGATGTTGGCAGCATCGCGCGGAACCACTATTGACGTCGAGACGTCCGGACCGGATGCTGAGGCGTTGGCGGAAGCCTTGGAAACTTTGGTGAACGACAAGTTCGGAGAGGGATTCTGAGCCGGTCCTGCCAGGACAGGAAGAACGGGAAAACCAGGAATTGGCGGAAACAACGCACGAGACCAAGACGAACCCGGTGGTAGATGGGGCCGGTGAACAGGGCGAAATCTATGATCGCAGAACGCTGACCTACGCCAACTCGTTTGACGATGCCTGGACTTCGGCTGCCATTCGGGTCATCGAATGGTGCACCGGAAAACTGACCATTTTGCGAATGGTCAATAAATTCGAGAAAAAGAACGAGTTGTATCGCGGCCAGCGTTTTTGGGGTGGCGCGCTCGAGGTGATGGGCATCAAACTGACCACGCCGCAGGAACAGATCAACCGCATTCCCAAGGAAGGCCCGGTCGTTGTGGTCGCCAACCACCCCCATGGCATGGTTGACGGCATGATTTTTGCCGAACTGATCGGCCGTGTGCGCAGCGATTATCGCATCCTGACCCGCTCGGTTCTGACCGGCCTGGACGAAGCTGCGACATCGTTCATGATCGCAGTTCCGTTTCCGCACGACCCTGAAGCCCAGGCCAAGATGCTGGAAATGCGCGGCAAGGCGATGGAACACCTCAAGAATGGCGGCGTGGTGGCCTTGTTCCCTTCGGGCGTGGTGATGTCTTCGGACAGTTGGTTCGGCCCCGCACAGGAACGGGAATGGAACGTCTTTACGGCGAAGATGATCCGCCGGTCCGGAGCTCAGGTCGTGCCGATCTTTTTTCCTGGTTGCAACTCGCGCTGGTATCAGATCGCAAACCGTGTTTCCCCGATCCTGCGTCAGGGGCTACTGCTGCATGAGATCGTAAGGTCCTGCAACAAACCGCAGTCTCCGGTCATCGGTGATCCGGTATCGCAGGACGACATGCAACTGCTCGAAAAAGACCCGCGCGGGTTCATGGCATGGCTTAGAAAGCACACCTTGGCTCTGGGCGGTGGGACCAGGGCCTGATCCGCGTCTTCATCTGGCTGAAAACATCCCGGGGGTGAGCCCGGATAAAATCCGGGCGAGGGGGCTGGCCCCCTGTGCGTCAGCGCGTTGGTATTGGGACTTCCCCACGATAATCATAGAACCCGCGCTCGGTCTTGCGCCCCAGCCAGCCGGCCTCGACGTACTTTGTCAGCAGTGGACACGGACGGTACTTGGTGTCGGCCAGACCCTCATGCAACACATTCATGATCGCCAGGCAGGTATCCAGGCCGATGAAATCCGCCAGCTCCAACGGCCCCATCGGATGATTGGCACCCAGCTTCATTGACTGGTCGATGGACTGAACGCTACCGACACCCTCATACAACGTATAAACCGCCTCGTTGATCATCGGCATCAGGATCCGGTTCACGATGAAGGCCGGAAAATCTTCGGCGCTGGCTGCGGTCTTGCCCAGCCGGTCCACAACAGCTTTGCAGGCTTTGTAGGTCGCTTCATCCGTTGCGATGCCGCGGATCAATTCGACCAGCTGCATGACTGGAACAGGGTTCATGAAGTGAAACCCCATGAACCGTTCCGGACGGTCGGTCCGGCTGGCAAGACGCGTGATCGAAATGGAAGAGGTGTTCGAAGTCAGGATCGTATGGGGCTGCAGATGCGGTTGAAGGTCCTCGAAAATGGCCTGCTTGATCGTTTCGCGTTCGGTCGCGGCCTCGATCACAAGATCGGTTTGACCCAGTTTAGGCAATTCAAGCGTGGTATCGATGCGCAAAAGGGCGGCCTGCATGGCCTCGTCGGTGATCTTTCCGCGGGACACCTGCCGGGCAAGATTCCCTTCGATCGTCGCCAGAGCATTGTCCAGCGCCTCCTGGCTGACGTCGGTCAGAAGGACGTCATATTCCGCCAGCGCCAAAACATGGGCGATGCCATTGCCCATCTGGCCCGCGCCGATCACTCCGACTGATTTTACATCCATGTTCAGGTGCCTTTGTCCCATAGGTTGATCCGACACTATCGGCAGATCGGGGCGGGCGGCAAGGGGTTGGATCAGGCTGAATTTGCTTCAAATGCGCACATTAGGGTTTTATCAATTCCTGCGGCCGCAAGATGGCACCCGGGTGAAAAACAGGTGGGTGTTATGAGCTATCTTCAGGTCGGCTCGGGCCGGGTCGATGTTGCCGTTTGCCAATATGAACAATCCAGGCTCTGGTTTCGCGGGCCTGAGAAGCGACCGGACAAGTCCTCAGTGGTTTGTGTTGGCGGCGACGAAACATTCGGGCGGTTCGTGGATCAGCCGTTCCCTTCAGTGCTGGAAGGGCGTGTGGGAAAGTGTTGTGTCAATCTGGGCAGCCTGTTTGCCGGGGCCGAGGCGTTGGTGCGCGATCAAGGGATACTGAACCTGGTGAATGGTTCCGGGCTGTGCGTGTTGCAGATCCCCGGACTTGCCGGTCAGTCGAACCCATTTTACCGGGTGCATCCCCGCCGAAATGACCGCTTTATTGAGCCGACGCGTAAACTCGTAGACCTTTATCCCGAAGTTGATTTCACAGAGTTTCACTTTGTGAAGCATCTTTTGACGCGGCTATTGGATCTTGGGGCCGCCCGGTTTGCGTTGTTAGCCCAGGGTTTGCAGGATCAGTGGTGCAAAAACCTGCAGTCCTTTCTCGAGCGTGTTGGACCGCCAGTGATCTTGTTGTGGCTGCGCGTGCACAGGCAATCGCCATGCGATGTTGGCGGGCAATTGCTGGTCGACAGGCCAATGGTCGAGCAATTCCGATCGCATTGCGCGGGTATCGTCGAGTTGTCGGTCAGTGTTGCCGGCGCTTCAGACGAACTTGAGGACGTGCTGTTCGGAACATTGCAGCAGCCCATGGCAGAGCATATGATCGGCCCGGCCGCACACAGGGCCATCGCGGATGCTCTGGTGCCGGTTGTTCAAGATCTGAACTGAAAAAGGCCCGCCTTGTGGCGGGCCTTGAATATTTCTCGTCGAGAAAATTGTGTTCTTGATCAGCCAAGCTTTTCGGTCAGTTCCGGAACGGCCTGGAACAGGTCGGCAACCAGTCCGAAGTCGGCAACCTGGAAGATCGGTGCTTCTTCGTCTTTGTTGATTGCGACGATGACCTTCGAGTCCTTCATGCCAGCAAGGTGCTGGATCGCGCCCGAGATGCCAACGGCAACGTACAGGTCCGGAGCAACAACCTTGCCGGTCTGACCCACCTGCCAGTCGTTCGGGGCATAACCTGAGTCGACCGCCGCGCGCGATGCGCCAACCGCTGCGCCCAGCTTGTCAGCCAGAGCTTCGATCAGTTTGAAGTCTTCTTCGGAACCAACACCGCGGCCGCCCGAAACAACAACACCGGCCGAGGTCAGCTCGGGGCGGTCGCTGGCCGCAACCTTGTCCTCGACCCAGGACGACAGGCCCGGGTTTTCGCCAACCGAGATGGTCTCGACCGGGGCCGAACCACCTTCGCCCGCCGCGTCAAAGCTGGCAGTCCGCAGGGTGACGACCTTTTTGGCGTCGTTCGATTTCACGGTCTGGATCGCGTTACCTGCATAGATCGGGCGTTCGAAGGTCGAGCCGTCCACAACGCCGGATGCATCCGAGATCACCATCACGTCCAGCAGGGCTGCGACACGCGGCATCACGTTCTTGGCGTCGGTGGTGGCGGGTGCCACAATGTGCTCGTACGCGTCGGCCAGACCCACGATCAGGGCTGCGGTCGATTCCGCCAGGCGGTGGCCCAGCGAAGCGTCTTCGGCAACCAGAACTTTGGAAACGCCGTCGATCTTGGCAGCAGCTTCACCAGCGGCAGCGGCGGAACCGCCAGCGGCCAGAACGGTCACATCGCCCAGAACTTTCGCGGCATTGACGGCCTTGGCGGTGGCGTCCAGCGACAGCTCACCATTGTTGACTTCAGCGAGAAGAAGAACAGCCATTACACAGCCCCCGCTTCTTTGAGTTTCTCGACCAGCTCGTCGACCGAGCCCACGATGATTCCCGCAGCGCGTGCTGGCGGCTCTTCGGTCTTGACGATTTCCAGACGCGGAGTGACGTCGACGCCGTAATCGGCGGCGGTTTTCTCGTCCAGCGGCTTTTTCTTCGCCTTCATGATGTTGGGCAGCGACGCATAGCGCGGCTCGTTCAGACGCAGATCAACGGTCACGATGGTCGGCATCTTGACGCTGATGGTCTGCAGGCCGCCGTCCACCTCGCGGGTGATCTTGGCGGTGTCGCCTTCAATGTCCAGCTCGGACGCGAAGGTACCCTGGCTCCAGCCCAGCAGGGCCGACAGCATCTGGCCGGTGGCGTTCATGTCGTTGTCGATCGCCTGCTTACCCGCCAGAACGATGCCCGGCTGTTCTTCCTCGACCACTTTGGCCAGGATCTTGGCAACGGCCAGCGGTTCGATGTCCTGATGCACGTCATCGGCAGCAACGACCAGAATGGCGCGGTCCGCGCCCATGGCCAGAGCGGTCCGCAGCGTCTCCTGCGCCTGCTTCACGCCGATCGAGACGGCCACGACTTCCTCAGCCTTGCCAGCCTCTTTCAGGCGGATCGCCTCTTCCACTGCAATCTCGTCGAACGGGTTCATCGACATCTTTACATTGGCGAGATCAACACCGCTCCCGTCCGCCTTCACGCGAACCTTCACGTTGTAGTCAATCACGCGCTTGACAGGCACAAGTACCTTCATTTTTGCGTACGCTCCTTACAAAAACGGCAAGCCGCGTCGCGACTCCACCAATGCTCTCGGGGTGTAGATAGCGTCTCAATCCGCGCGACAACAGAGCAAAATCGTCACGTCGTAAGCTTGAGACGTCGCGTTTCATGATTTTTTTACGTAACGGTAGTGTCGCAGTGGGAAGGGGTTGGTGCGCGACGGAACGAGTGGCGGACCGGAACAGACGCTTTACTGTGATTGTCGGGCCGAGGCCCAACCCTTCCGGTCGCCACCGTGTCTACAGGACGCCGCGCCGCTTTCAGCGGTTCGCGCCCGGAACCCACAGGACGTCAGCCTGGCCGTTGTTGTTGGCGCAGCGGGCGGCGACGAAGAACCAATCGCTCAGCCGGTTCAAATATTTCACTGCGACTTCGTTGACGGGCTCCATATTGGACAGTTCGACCACCAGCCGCTCGGCCCGCCGCGACACCGTGCGACATACATGCAATTGCGCCGCCAGCCGGGTGCCGCCCGGCAGGATAAAACTGCGCAGCGGCTCCAGCCGTTCGTTCATGGCGTCGATCTCGGCTTCCAGCCGGTCGATCTGGGCCGGAGCGATCCGCAATGGCGGGTAATCCGCCTCGGCATCCTTTTCCATATCGGGACGGCACAGATCAGCACCCAGATCGAACAGATCGTTCTGGATGCGCGCCAGCGCTGTTTCGACATCGCCATTGGCTTCCGCGCGGGCGACGCCGACAAAGGCGTTCAGTTCGTCCACCGTGCCATAGCCAGCCACACGGCCCGAGTATTTGGCGACCCGCTCGCCATTGCCAAGCGCGGTTTTTCCATCGTCGCCTGTGCGCGTGTAGATTTTGTTTAGAACAACCATTTATTGCCCTCCCTGTCCGCGCAGATAGACGTAGAGCACAATCAGCACCACGGCAATGAACTGAAACAGGATGCGCAGGCGCATCATCTTGTTGCTTTTATGGGCCGCTTCGGTCCCACCTTTGCCAAAGTTTGCAATGCCCAAAGCCAAAACGACGACAACCGCCGCCATGGCCAAAAGCAAGACCAGCATGATCAGGTCCATGGAGCCCTCGTCCGCGTTTGTTTTCACGCCTCCATCTAGCGGGCGCAGCGGCAAAAGCGAATGGGTTTTTGTGTCTCAGCCCAATGACAGAATGCGATCTATGGTTTTTGTAGACAAAACCCGGCGCAGATACCCGGCGATGTAGGTGGGCGTGGTGACGTAATAGCGCGCGCGCGGTCTTTTCGCGCTCACGGCAATCGCGAGTTTGTCGGTCACGGCTGATGCGGGCAGTTCAAACCGGTCGGGGCCTGAAGATTCGTAGAGTCGCGTCAGCAGCGAAGTTTCGTATTTTTCGCGCAATGCCGAGTTTTCCCAGTCGATGAACCGTTCAAACACCGGGATCGAGTTTTCCCGAATCTTCGAAGTGATCGGCCCGGGTTCGATCAGGACGACCTTAATATCGGTATCCCTGAGCTCCAGCCGCAGGGTGTCGGTCAGACCCTCGATCGCGTATTTCGTCGCGACATACGCACCGCGCCAGGGGAATGCGACCAGCCCAAGCACCGATGAGCATTGTACTATGCGACCGTGACCCTGACGCCGCATCACCGGGATGACCTGCCGGGTCAGTTCGTGCCAGCCAAATACATTGGATTCGAATATGACGCGCAACCCATCCGTCGGCACGTCTTCTATCGCACCGGGCAATCCATGTGCACCATTGTTGAACAGTGCATCTAGTGTGCCGTCGGTCGCTTCGAGCACCTGTGCCAGGCCTGTTCGGATACTATCCGCATCTGCATAATCGATTCGCGGACTGTCAAATCCCTGTGCCCTCAGCCTGTCGCAGTCGCGCTGTTGGCGGCAGGCCGCGAAGACTCGCCAGCCGCGGGCGCGCATCCCATGAGCCGCATCCAGGCCAATACCGGAAGAGCAGCCTGTGATCAGAATGGATTTCTGCATGTCATCCCCGAGATGTTCTTTTGCCAAAAGCTATGGCGCGGTCCCGGTCAGGACAATGACATCGCTGTGTCAGTTTTCTGTTTTTCGGATCAGTGAGGCGGAAATCCATCCGATCTGTTGCCCGGGCAACACGCGCAGCCGCAGCCAGCCGGTTCCCGAATCGCCAATCACTTCGACCTTCTGTCCGATCGAAACCTTGCCAACGACCGGATAGATCGTGCCGGGCCCATCGCGCATGTTGACGCGGGTGCCCGTAACTTCGCGAATGTCTTTTGCGGGCTCGGTGGGGGCAACGGTCTGCGAAACCCCGTCAGGCACCTCAGGTGTGATCTGACGCAGCGCTGCCGCACCCTGATCCAGAGACGCCAGAGAGAATGTCGCGGCCTGATCGCCAAACAGGGACAGGTCTGAACTCAGCCCAACAGCAACCTGCGTCAGCTGCGCCTGAGTATCGACCTGAACAGGCGCCGGTTCAGGTTCCGGCTTTGGCTTCTCGGGTTCGACCGGCTTAATAGCGGCTTTTTTCACAAGGTCTTCCGCCGGGGCCGGGGCAATCTGCTTTGGTGCAGGTTTGGGAACTGACGCCACTTGCACAGGTTTTTCCGTGCGCAGGCCGCGCGGCTCGAAATCGGGGCCGCCGCTCATCACGTAGAAGCTCCATCCGAGCAGAGCAAAGGTAACAAGTATAAGGCGCGTCATGACGCAATCCCCCGGGTAATCGCAACAACAAACAGGCACCATTCAATTGATGAAAGTTTAGCATAGCTTGGGGATTGAGTCGAAAGATGGGGGAAATCCGGGGCTTGCCTCCCCGTGTTGCAAAAAGCGCGACTTGTCCCCAGTAAATTGCGCGCTGCTTGCTTTACCGCGCCGCGCTTGCGTCGTATCACATCATATATGAACGACACGATCGACGACCCCAACATGGAGACCCCCGGCAACGGGGGTGAGGTAGCCGAACCGCTGCGCCGCGCAATTGGCGAACGCTATCTGACCTATGCGCTGTCCACCATTATGCATCGGGCCTTGCCCGACGCGCGGGATGGGTTGAAACCGGTCCACCGGCGAATCCTCTATGCGATGAGAGAGCTGCGACTCAGCGCAACCGGAGGATTCAGGAAGTCGGCCAAGATTTCCGGCGATGTGATGGGCAACTATCACCCGCACGGGGACGCCGCGATTTACGACGCGATGGCGCGTCTGGCGCAGGACTTCAACGTCCGTTACCCGCTGGTCGACGGGCAGGGGAATTTCGGCAATATCGACGGCGACAACCCGGCGGCCTCGCGATACACCGAGGCGCGGATGACCATCGTGGCCGAGGCGCTGCTTGAGGGGCTGAACGAAGACGCCGTCGATTTCCGCGACAACTATGATGGCACCCTGACTGAGCCGGTCGTGCTCCCCGCGCAGTTCCCGAACCTTTTGGCCAACGGGGCCAGTGGTATCGCGGTGGGGATGGCCACGAACATCCCGCCGCACAACATCTCGGAACTCTGCGACGCTTGTCTGCATCTGATCAGGACACCCGACGCCCGCGACGACACGTTGTTGAACTATGTTCCCGGCCCGGACTTCCCGACCGGCGGCGTGATTGTCGAGCCGCCAGAGAATATCGCACAGGCCTATCGCACCGGGCGCGGTTCGTTCCGTCTGCGCTGCAAGTTCGAGGTCGAGGATCTGGGGCGAGGTCAGTGGCAGATCGTTGTTACCGAGATCCCCTATCAGGTTCAGAAATCGAAACTGATCGAAAAGATCGCCGAACTGATCCAGACCAAGAAAATCCCGATCCTCGCGGATGTGCGCGACGAATCTGCCGATGACATTCGCCTGATCCTGGAACCACGCTCCAAGAACGTGGACCCCGAGGTGCTGATGGGGATGCTCTACCGCAACTCGGATCTTGAGGTGCGGTTCAGCCTGAACATGAACGTGCTGATCGACGGGGTGACACCCAAGGTTTGCTCGATGAAGGAAGTGCTGCGCGCTTTCCTTGATCACCGGCAAGAGGTGCTGATCCGCCGCTCGCGTCACCGTCTGGGCAAGATCGACCATCGGTTGGAGGTGTTGGAGGGCTTTATCGTCGCGTTCCTCAACCTCGACCGGGTGATCGACATCATCCGCTATGACGATGACCCCAAAGCCGCGCTGATGCGCGAAGATTGGGGCATAGATCATGTCCGCGCGACCAACGAGGCCGACTATGTCTCGCCCAAGCCGGGCGAGGGCGAACTGTCCGAGGTTCAGGTCGACGCGATCCTCAACATGCGCCTGCGCAGCCTGCGCCGTCTGGAAGAGATGGAGCTGGTTCGCGAACGTGACGAATTGATGCTGGAGCGCGCCAACCTTGAAGACCTGCTGGCCGATGAGGGCCTGCAATGGGCCAAAATCGCCGAGCAGCTGAAAGAGACCAAAAAGACATTCGGCAAAGACTACGAAGGCGGCGCCCGCCGGACGCGGTTCGCCGAAGCAGGCCAGGTCGAGGAAGTGCCGCTTGAGGCGATGATCGACCGCGAGCCGATTACGGTCGTCTGCTCTCAGATGGGGTGGATTCGCGCCATGACCGGCCATATCGACCTGAAGCGTGAACTGAAGTTCAAGGATGGCGACGGCCCACGATTCATTTTCCACGCCGAAACGACCGACCGGCTGCTGGTGTTTGCCTCGAACGGGCGGTTCTACACGGTCAGCGCTGCGAACCTGCCCGGGGGGCGGGGCATGGGCGAGCCGCTGCGCCTGATGGTTGACCTGCCGAATGAGGCGCAGATCATCGACATTTTCATTCACAAGCCAGGCCGAAAGCTGCTTGTCGCATCGGATGCGGGCAACGGCTTTATGGTGCCCGAGGATGATGTGCTGGCCCAGACACGCAACGGCAAACAGGTGCTGAACGTCAAAGGCGACGAAACCGCGATGATCTGTAAACCGGTGGATGGGGATCACGTGGCCGTTGTGTCTCAGAACGGCAAGTTCCTTGTGTTCCCGACTGAAGACCTGCCCGAGATGACACGCGGCAAGGGCGTGCGCCTTCAGAAATATAACATGGCGCGCGGCCGCCAGGGCACGCTGGAGCTGGATGGCGGGTTGTCCGACATCACCACTTTCAACTGGGAAGAGGGCCTGAAGTGGTCGATGGGTGGTGACAAGACCCGGCACGAGGCCGATATGTCCCAGTGGCTGGCCAAACGTGCCAGCGTTGGTAAAAAACCTCCCTATGGCTTCCCGCGCGACTATAAATTCTCGTGATCAGGGCGCGCTTACGGGTGGATTTCTGCCGATACGACTTGGCACAGGCCGTATCGGTGCGCTAGATCAAAGAAAAACAGGCCTATCGAGACGAGAACATGTTGCGCATTCTGACCCTGATCACCGGATTGGCCCTGATGGCCGCTTGCACCCAGACGCAGGTTTATGAAGAGCCAGAATCGCTGGGCGAATTCAAGCTGCGGGTCAACTATGCCTTTGCCGAAAAGGCGGTGCAGGGCCCGGTGTCGCGGGATGCGACGCCTGATGAATGGACCGCAGCCATTCAGAACGCGGTCGACATTCGCCTGGGTCGCTACTCCGGTGCACAGGAATATGACATCGGTATCAGTCTGGAAGGCTATATGCTGGCGCCTCCGGGCATTCCCGTGATCTACAATCCCAAAAGCACGGCGATTGTTTTGGTAAACGTGTATGACGTGAACAAGAAAGAGTTTCTGGCCAAGGGCAAACAGTTTCAGGTTCTTGAGGACACGACCGGCGGAAGTGCCCTGAAAGGCTCGGGGCACGAGCGGACCAAAGAAGAGCAGATGAGCGGGCTTGCCCTGAAAGTCGCCGACCGGGTTGAGGAGTGGCTGGCCGAGGAACACAAGGACAACGGCTGGTTTGATCGGCGGCCCGATCTGATCCGGCCGCTCGAATCCGGGGATGTTACGCAAAATCCGGCATAAGGGGCCGCTTTTCCCTCAGGATGTGCTTGATTTTCCCCTTTGAACCAAATATCTCGCGCGCGCAGATGTAACCACGGGACCAAGGGTCCCCCAAATCGCAAAAGGGCGCCTGAGGAATGGCAAAGGAAAAGTTTGAGCGTACAAAACCGCACGTCAACATCGGCACGATTGGGCACGTTGACCACGGCAAGACGACGCTGACGGCGG